>JBBAKF010000148.1:0-5007 GCA_040403635.1 Polynucleobacter sp. | reverse complement strand
TGAAGAGGTCTGGCGCAAACAAGGCTAGGTGTCTACAAAACCGTGGGAAGTCCAACAAAGCAAAAATAATTATGAATAATATTAAAATTATGGATAACCGAAAACAATTTGCCAATGAATTTTCTGAACTCTTAAATCAGTGCTTAATTAAAAAATATAAGAAAATACCATCCGCAAATTTTGTAGCTAACCAGTTTAATTTTCGGGCAAACGGAACAACTACGATTACTGCAGAAACTGCAAGAAAGTGGATGCGTGGTTTAGCTGTGCCAGAGATAGACCGATTTGTAGTTTTAATGCTTTGGTTGGAATTTCAGCCAGGGCAAATGTTTGGTATTGAAGATAAGTTAAATGATCGATCTGAAGTGAATCAGCTAATCGAAGTCTTAGAAAAGCAACTTAATGTTATTAAGGCCACTATTTATGAGTATAAAAAATAATTAACTCACTTTGTATAGATTATCGCAAACATTTAACCACTTCAAAGTTGGTAAAATCTCTTAATTACAACATTGATATTGGCAATTAATCTAAAAGATCCTAGGAAAATGACTTTTTATTTATTAAAGGATTTTAAAATGAAAAAATTAGTAATGGGTTTGGCTGTAGCTTCAACATTAATCTCAACTCAATCATTCGCTGCGGATACAAATACTGCAAGTGAAACTAACGGATATGCACAAATTGGTATCACCAGAGCCCGTACAGAGGACTCAGGACTTGTTTTAATCCATCCAGTTGCAACAGCTACAGTTGGTTACAATTTTAACAAAAATTTCGCAGGTGAAGTCATGGCAGGCACTGGCGTAAGTGATGACACAAGCTATTATGGCGCTGCGCGGATAACCTCAAGTATTGATAGTGTTTTTGGTGCATACTTGAAAGCAAAAACTGAAATCGCGACTGACTTAGCAATTTTTGCTAGAGTAGGTGTCCTACGTGCAAATATCAGCGCTACTGGTTCCAATGGATTTGTTTCCCTTTCAAGTTCCGCTAGCGATACTTCATTATCTTTTGGTGCTGGCCTTCAATATAACTTCACTAAAACAATTTATGGACAAGTTGACTATATGTCCTTATACAACAAAAGTGGAACATCGTCACAGGGCCCATCAGCAAGCGTAGGTTTCAACTTCTAAATTGAACTCACAGTATTAACTGCCCACTATAAAACGTGGGCTTTTTTAATTACAACCCCATAAAAGAAATGAGCCTCAATTGAACAGAATGATTTTAATTTTATACTTAACATTTTTAGCAACTGGGTGCGCAACAGTTTCTGGGAGCGGCACATCTCAATCGGTTTCATTACAAACTTTTGCTGGAGATGGAAAGAATGTAGATGGCGCAAAATGTGAGTTGGTCAATGATGAGGGTACTTGGTTTATCGTTACCCCTGGCTCGGCATTTGTTCACCGGTCAAACAAGGACCTCCAAGTTGTTTGCAAGAAAGAAGGCATTGATGTTGGCACGGCAAATGTGGTTTCAAGAACTAAGGGTAATATGTTTGGCAATCTATTATTAGGCGGTGGCATTGGCGCAATTGTTGACCATAACAACGGAAGCGCTTACGAGTATCCAACACTCATTAAGATTTTTATGGGTAGAATGAATCAAAAAATTGACGAAAAAAGTGATGTTCAATCTACAAAGTAATTAAGGTAAACGCTTTAAATAATTAGCCCACTTTACAGAGTGGGCTTTTTTTATGTAATAAATTTATTTAGGGGCTCACGCTATGAGCCTGAAAGAAGTGATACTTATATCGTAATCAAATCCCCAAGGAATAAATGATGGAAATTAAGAGCAAGTTCGACAGGTTGATAAAGTTTCTAGATCGAATAGCAATCACCATAATCCTAGCAACTATAGCCCTATCAATTATTTTTGTATTTGGTTACGGCATCTACGAGCACTTCAAGCACAGGGCGGATGAGGTCAAAGTTGAGGCCAAGATTTCAGATAAGAGTGATGGAAAGTCTGAAATCACTTTAAAGGTTGGCTACGTTCAGAAGTATGGCAACTTATGGGTAGCTAGTATTGAAGAACCAAAAGACTCATACAGTGTTGGCTATGGTGCATCTGGCTCAATTACCCGCAACCTACTAATCACCCCAGAGAATAGCGATAAGGTGCACCTACTTTTTGATAGCTATAACAATAAATTTAGCTCGCTCAGGCCCTTCCCTGACAGCGACAGCCCGAAAGTATTTTTATGCTCCTACATCAAGAACTTTAATGACAGCGCAGATGAAAACGAGGCCAAGGTATCTTTAATGCTACTGAGTGCTGACGGTGAGAAACAAAAAACCATCCTCGAGGGAATCGACCGAGTCCTAAAAGTTGAAATGAACAAGGGCGATGCAATCAACGTGATCTACTTCAAAGAGGGCAAGCTTATCAGTGCAAACTTCTCTATCATGGATTTTAAATCAGCTTCACAACCTGCGATATTTGATCTCAAGGATACTGATCTTAAAAACTCAAAATTACTGATTGGTAGCGATTGATCTTGTCAAAATAAAATAGCTAATGCGCTTTAATAACATTCTTATTAAGGAAATAGTATGAAAATAATTGATCCCTTAGATGACGGCGATATAAAAATCAGGAATTGTATTTATGGCTTTAAATGCGATCAAAGTTGGGATGAGATGACCCTTACAAAAAAAGAAAATGTAAGGTTCTGTGAAAGCTGTCAAAAAGAAGTATTTTTTGTTGTGAAGAAGGGTCAACTTTTTAAAGCGATCCAATTAAATCGATGTGTAGCACTTGGCACATCAACTTCTGAAGGTTTGCTTCACATCACTTCCGGAATGATTGAAAGTTATAGCGATAGCGAGAGTTAAGTAGCAAAACTATCTATTAATTTATAAAAAAGGCTCTTGCGTGAAATACACAAAAATAATTGTAGCAATACTTTTTTCTGCAGCACTAACAGCACTTGCGGAATATAAGCCCTCAATCACTTTTGAAAAAACAGTAGACACCTATAACGTCAAAAAAGATGGCACTTACGCTTTAATCTCTGAAAACGTCATTCTGATCGAAACAGAAAATGGGGTTAGGCGTGATGGGGAGGCTGACATTGAATATAACAGCACATTTGAGACTGTGAAGATTCTGTCCGCTTACACATTGCAGCCTGATGGTAACAAAATTCCTGTAAAAAAAGATGGCATCAAAACAACAGATGATCCATTGAGCGAAGGTGCACCCATGTTTAGCGATAGCAAACATAAGATCATCATCTTCCCTAATGTGAAAATAGGCAGTCGGCTATGCTACACCTATCAAACAACTGCGCATGAGGTTGCATTCAAGAATAACTTTATGTTGCCAGGTTTTTATAGCCCTCATTACAAATACGTTAGTCACATTATTAATATCAACATCAGTAAGTCCTTGCCTGTTTATATTGATAAGAAAGGAGTTGAGGGTGGTTTAACCAAAAAATCTCAAGACCAGAATCATTATCAATTCACTTATTCGCAAACCTCAGTCACGCCTCCAGAACCTGGCGAAGTTGAAGCTTATGATTATTCACCTTATGTAGTATTTTCGACTTTCCCAGATCAGGTAAGCATCGGTAGGGAGTATCAATCAAAGCTAGTTTCAAAAGTGAAATTAACCCCAGAAATTAAGAAGCTAGCAGACCAATTAACGGACAAGGTCACAGATCAACGAGAGCAGGTTAAGATTCTCTACAATTGGGTTAAAAACAATATTCGCTATGTTGCGGTATATATGGGGAATGGTGGCTGGGTGCCCCACACTGTTAGCTCAATACTAAGTAATCGATATGGGAATTGCAAAGATCATGCAGCCATCTTAGAGGCTTTACTTGCTGCAAAAGGTATACAGAGTAGCGGTGCACTTATTAACTCAGGTGATTCTTTTAAGCTGCCAAAGTATGCTGTTTCTGCACCTCAAAATCACATCATTACCTATGTACCTAGTTTAGATATGTATCTAGATTCCACATCAAAATACACATCATTTGGAACATTACCTATCAGTGATTTAGATAAGCCAGTGATTCTTACTGCGCTTAATAAGTTAGGTCATACACCAAAGATGCGTAAAGAGGACTACGAAATAAACTCTGAAATTAAAATGAAAATTAATGTTGACGGAAGTATTGATGGGTTCAGCCGTAATTATTTTAAGGGAAGTGTTGCTTCATCTTATCGTTCAAGCCGTGTTGCTCATGCAGAAGAGGATCCTCAAACTACGATCAACCGTATCCTTCTGTCTACTGGACAAACTGGAACAGGTACATTGAAGCCAACGGATCCATTTGATACTGATAAACCATATGTTGTTGATGCTAAGTTCAAACTAGATCCTGTTACTAACTTTCCTGGCCCAGCTGCTTTGAAAATTCCAATGGGTGTATCGGTCAATCTAATCCTAGATGAGTCCCAAAATAAGCCAATTAACAAAAGGTTTATTCCACACGTTTGGTATCCAAGTATTTACCGAGAGCGCTATGAGATAGAGTTCCCGGAAAAGACTAAAATCACAAGAATTCCAAGCAATATGAGTTTTCATAAAGCGGATATTCAATACGACTCAACGTATCGTTTAGAGCGCAATAAGCTGTTCGTTACAAGGACGCTTATCGAAGACCATAAGGGCGAGGTTGTGCAGCCGAACGAAAGCACGTCGATGAAGGAATTCATCCCTTTATTACAGAAAGACCTCAGGAGTCAGGTTTTTTATCAGTAAGTGCTTATTAGCAAGGCTATAAAAATGCATACATTTATTTAGAAGTTGATTAGGAACAATATGTCTTTAAGTGACCACGGGTTAATCATGCAGACTTGGAAAAACTTTCCAACCATTTACGCTCTTTTGAATAATCCATCCAGAGGATTAGATTCGCCTTTAGATCCTTATGGCATATCAAGATATTCGGATAATGTTGTTGATAGCAGCAAAGTAGCTTTAGAAAATATCGGGCACCTTATAGATGCTTATGCTGGAACGCTAGGAAATAAAGAT
>JBBAKF010000147.1:0-5030 GCA_040403635.1 Polynucleobacter sp. | reverse complement strand
GCTTACATTTATAAATCCTGCTTTTTGCATAAGCCTGGTTACCGAATCACTCGAGTACAAATATGTGTGTTCAACATCAAAAATGGGTGACTTGGACTTGAACAGTTTTGCACTCCAAGAGTTCACATTATGAACTGCGATTACCACAATTCCTCCAGGCTTTAGCGCCTTATAAATCGCTTCTAATGTATCAAGTGGGGCTGGCAAATGATCCAAAACATGAAACATGGCAGCACAATCAAAATTCTCAGAAGGAACAACTCCTCTTGTAAACATTGCAGTTACCATAAATGGCCTTACGGTATCCTTGGCACATTCAACTGCGTGAAGACTTGGCTCAACTCCCAGAACTGCTCCGCTTCCTTGTTTTATTGCAAGATCCAGGACAAAACCATTTCCTCCACCGATTTCGAGGATGGACTTCCCTTTAACGCTACCTAGTCCCATGCAAATAAGTTTTAAGTAAGTCTTTCCTAGACTTTCAGATTCATCAGAGTAGTCAAACGTAGAGTGCGTATAAAGGGACTTTAAGTCTAGTTGTTCAACTGGGTCAGACCGATATTGTCCACATGATTTACAGCTAACCCATCTAAAGTAGCGACGATCCGGGACTCTCCGAGCGGAAAAGACTTCGGCAGAGAAAGATTCGAGATCAAAATTTGCAGGAAATATCTCAAGACTATTGTCAAAAGTTTCACAATAACAGCACTTAGTTCTCATCTAAAGTCTCTTTTAAATCTTTCTTGTCGAAGTTAATGCGCGCGAGTTCAAACATCGGCGGCGATTTTCTAACTTGACCGTGAATACTAAGTACGTATTCCCCGATTAACCCTAAAAACAAGAGTTGGATGCCTGCGAAGAAAAAAATGGCAACAATTGCAGTTGGAACCCCAACGGCGACTTGACCACGATTCACTAAAAATATTACAGAGGTTGCGAATGCGCCGATTATCCCAACCCCGGACAAGAAGAACCCAGCAAGTAGCGCCAGGCGTGCGGGTATCTTGCTTGTGGAGACAAATCCATTCACTGCATAATCAATTAAATCAAGGAGGCTGTTCCTGGATTTCCCAAACTTGCGCTCCCTCCAGTCGTATTGGACAAAGCCTGAACGCGCCCCACACTGAGCTACGAGACCTCGGATATATGGGTACTGATCATCTAAGCTCAAGATAGATTCTGCGATTCGCCTGTCAATCAACATAAACTCGCCCGCATCTAATGGAATATCAACATCAGCAAATTTACGGATGATCCGATAGTAAGTGGACCTAGCAATTCTCATCAAGAAAAACTCTTTTCGGTTACTACGAACCCCGTGTACGACAAGATGGCCTTTCTCCCAAAGCGTAATAAACTCAGGTATTACATCAGGCGGATCTTGCAAGTCCGCAGGAAGTAAAGGAATCACCGCGTCACCAGAAGTGTTTTTGAGACCATGCCACATGTTTCGAAAGGGGCCGATATTTCGGCTGTTTAGAATTACTTTCACTCGCGGGTCAGTGAGTGCAATCGCCTTTAACGTCTCATACGTTGAATCTGTTGAAGCGTTGTCAACAAAAATATGCTCGTAGTCATAGCCAGAACATTTCTCTTCCATGACTGTCTTTAGCTCTTCGGCACAATTCAAAACATTCAATTCCTCATTAAAGCAAGGGGTGACAATGGAAATTAAAGGTTTAGTAGATTTCATGCTTGAACTGATATCCCCTCTGTGGAAGAGATTCACCAATTTTTCCATGGGGCTTTATTGCTATCCCAAAGTTCATTAAGTTCCAAACTCTCCCTGAAAGTATCCATGGGCCGCCAAAAGCCGTGGTGCTTGTAGGCCACTAACTGATTATCCCCAGCAAGTTTTTCAAGTGGTTCGTTTTCAAGTGCACAGTCTGATGTCAAATAGTCAAAAATTTGGGGCTCGAAAACAAAGAATCCTCCATTGACCCAGGAAGTGCCTTTTGGTTTTTCTGCAAATCTTGTGACTTGGTCATTGCTAGATATCTCCATCGAACCAAATCTTGATGTTGGCATCACTGCAGTAACAGTTGCAATCTTTCCATGGGCTTTATGAAATTCAAGCAGTTTTTCAATATCTATGTCAGCAAGTCCATCACCGTAGGTGCAGATAAAACGTTCTTGTTCAACGTATTTTTTTATCTGGTGAATTCTTCCACCCGTCATCGTGGTCAGTCCTGTATTGGAGAGAGTAACAACCCAATTATCTTCCTGCGAAATGGAGTGTTGACTGTATAGAGATTTGGAGCCGAGCTCTACTGTCACATCATTAACTCGTGCTTCGTAATTTAGAAAATAGTCCTTGATAACATCACCTTTATAACCCAAGCAAATAACAAAGTCTGATAGTCCTTGGGTGGAAAGATTTTTCATTATGTGCCAAAGGATTGGCCTTTGTCCAATTTCAACCATCGGTTTTGGTCGATATTCCGTTTCTTCTCGTAATCGTGTACCCAATCCACCTGCGAGCAAAACTGCTTTCAATTGAGCCCCCTGAATCGATTTTGAGTCACTCTCAAAGCTAGAACGGAGTGAAGCTGAGTCCAAGGTTATAGGATACCCGGGGTCAGGTTGATGAATTATGCGGGGAAGAGATCAATGAATTTCATGAGTCAAGCCGAAGTGGGGAGATCTCTTGCTCGAGAAGCGCGCGCGAGTATTCTTAAAATGACTCACGCTGCCCAGGTTTCTCATGTGGCATCGGGGCTCTCAGTGGTTGATATCTTGGCAGCTATTTACTCAAGGGAGTCCGCACCTTCGCCAAGCCAATTGCATTCCAGGGAACGAGAGATAGTTATCTTGTCCAAAGGACATGCTGCTTCTGCTTTATATTCCGTCTTGTCGGCACTTGGTTTTTTTCCGGCAAGCTGGCTTGATTCTTACTGCCGAGATTCAGAACCTCTTGGCGGTCATGTAACATCAAAGGGTGTGCCTGGTGTTGAACTGTCAACGGGGTCTTTAGGACATGGGCTACCGTATGGATTGGGCATCGCACTGTCCCGGCGACGAAGCGGTATCAAAGCACCCGTAATTGTAGTTTTGTCTGATGGGGAGTGTAACGAAGGAACAACATGGGAATCGGCCCTAATCGCTAACAGCTTCAAGTTGGATAATCCCGTAGTGGTGATCGATAGAAATAGAATTCAGTCGCTTGATTTTACAGAAAAGACAATACCTTTAGAACCGCTTTCAGATAAATGGAGAGCGTTTGGTTGGGAAGTGACCGAAGTCGATGGACATTCAATAGATGAAATTCAGTCTGCCATTAATCAAAGAAGCGCTTGCAAAGTGATAATTGCAAATACAGTAAAGGGGAAAGGTGTCAGCTTTATGGAAAACACGATCAAATGGCACTACAAGTCTCCTGATTCCGCTGAATTAGCTCTCGCTTTAGAAGAAATCAGGTCAGGGCAACAATGAGAAAGGCTTTTATAAAGACACTGCTTGAAGAAGCCAAGAATAACCCGAACATTTTCCTGGTAACGGGGGATTTGGGTTATGGAGTGATAGATGAATTCTCAAGGACACTTCCGGAACAGTTTATAAATGCAGGAATTTCTGAGCAGGCGATGATGGGAATGGCTGCGGGCCTGGCTTCAGAAGGCAAAAAAGTCTTTGTGTACTCAATTGGAAATTTTTCAACTTTAAGGTGCTTAGAGCAGATTCGCAACGACGTATGTGCAATGAACAATTCTGTCGTAATTGTTTCTGTAGGGGCTGGGTATGCCTATGGCAGCCAAGGTTACACTCATCACGCGATTGAGGACATTGCTGTGATGCGAGCGCTCCCGAATCTTGAGATTTTACTTCCTTCCGACCCTGAAGAATCAAGAGTTATAACCAGATATTTGTGCAATTCGAATTCCCCTGCATATCTACGATTGGGAAAAGATGGAGAGCCAGAAATTCACAAATCAGGTTCAATACGTTTTGATCACAAACCTTACAAAGTCCGAGAAGGAAGTGATGGTGCAATACTCTGTGCTGGGAGCATCGCAAGCGAAGTGATCACTGCAGCTGAAATACTGAGATTGGAAGGTTTTGAGACTTCAGTATTTCTGATTCCCTCATTACAAGGCTTAGATGCGAATTTTGTTGACGATCTAGTGAAATTCCCTACTTTGTATTCTGTTGAAGAACATTCCGAGGTCGGTGGTTTAGGTTCAGCAATTCTAGAGAAGTTAAACTATTTTTCAGATGGAATGAAGTTAAATATTATTGCGGCAGACCAAAGCGATCTTTCCGCAATCGGAAGTCAAGATTTTCTGAGGGGGATTAAAGGAATCTCATACGATAAAATCGTTCTTCGGATCAAAAATTCGATTGGCTTGGCGTAATTCTTTTAGCGCTGATAAATAGTTGAATGAATATTATTCTAGGTGCGACTGGGCAACTTGGGTCCTACTTATCTAAGCAATTAGATCCAGGAACCTTGCACACGGTTTCTCGTAACGAATTCAATTCATGGATTGGTGAAGATAGAAACTCGTTTAAGAAAAAGATGGAGTTAATTCTCCAAAATAGTAATACTGAAAAAAATCGGCTTTTTTATTGCATCGGAGAGACTAATTCTTCCCAGCAGCACAGCTTGCTTGATGAAACCAACTTTGGCTATCCGATGAGGATAATGGAAAGCATTCAGCAACTTCCTTTGAGAATGGTAACTTTTGGATCTATCCATGAGTTAACCGAAATCTCGAATCCATATATGGATTCGAAGAGAACACTTTTTGATTTTTTTCTTAAGAGTCAGAATGTTTTTGCTTGGACTCACTTTCAACTACATACGCTTTACTCTGAAATGCAACCCAGGCGTCATATGTTTCTGGGGCAAATTTTAGAGTCCTTGAGTCAGAATAAGCCTTTTGAAATGACCTCTGGTTCGCAAATCCGACAATTTCATCATGCAGAAGATATAGCGAAGCTGATTATTAGAAGACTTGACGACAGCGAGAGCGATTCATTGGAACAGATTAATGGCCATGAAGTGATAAAACTTAAAGAACTGGCAAAGTTTA
>JBBAKF010000146.1:0-5054 GCA_040403635.1 Polynucleobacter sp. | reverse complement strand
GCGATGACCATGACGCGGACCTCGGCACTACTCGACAAAATTCGGGTCCCCCGGCCCTTCTTCCACAGAAGAAAAGGGGAGAAGAGAAAAGAATAAAAAAGCGTCGGTGAGCCCGCCGATCTTTGCCTTACGTGCGCCGCCGCGGCGTCATCATCCATGGACAACAACCGAGGCCATCGATCATCGCGATCGGTCACCTTCGCCGACTTGAATGACGAGAGCGGCGCAACTACCAATGATGAGGAGATTGCTGCTGTTCCGTCGAGAGACCACAAACGTTCAATATCAGCGCCTCCTCAATCTCAGACTTCATCATCACCAAAACCCACTGCTGTTGCACCCGCCACCATCGTCGACGAGGCACAGGAATGTCTAGCCCAATCGAATCTCATGTTTCTATATGCCGATTTACGTTTACTAAGTGCGACTGGACGGATTAATACCAAGTTTGAATCTTTATGTATCGATTCAGATCGTGTACCGAAAACGACGAGTGCGGAAATGGCACAATTGGCCAATCTTGTTCTTCCAACTGATATCGAAATACAGAATAATGATTGTGAGGGTATATCACCGGTCCAAATAATGGCCATACTATTCGTGGAATTAAGACAGGAGGTCTTGGCACAACGACGTAAGGTCAAGGAACAGTCGGAAAAAGATAGGAACAAAAAAGGATGGGTCCCAGCAACATCAATTACTAGACTCATTGATAGTGAAGAGGATCATAATAATGATGATGATGATGGTGGTGATGGCTTACTTAATAAAATTACTGATCGACAGGGACGGAAACAATTAGAAATGGATATGCATCATAGATTACGTGCATACAATGATATGCTATCACAGGATTTAAAGGGTATGCCAGAGGTAAGGATAGAAAATTTTGTTCAGCAGAAATTACGAAGAGTGAATTGGTTTGCAAGATCCGAGAATGAATCGATAATAGGTAGAAATGATGATAATAACAATGATTCTGACGAGGATAATGACGGAGGGAGTAATAAGAGTATATCGACCGCACCTGGACGTTTCCAATTGCCGTCTAAATTTGGTGGACTGATAATGTCATCTCCAATCATAAGACGGGGACATTCGATTGATGAATTATCAGCAGCGAGCAATGAAGCATGTGGGAATAATGACAAAGATGCTTGCTTAGTCACTCCAACCAAGAAAGCTGATAGCAGTAATGGTGGAGTTGGTCAACAGACTACGAAGTCTGACCTATTTCCGATAAATGAAACAGATGGCGATGAACTACCATCGCCCCAAAACATTCAACCACCCTTGTCAACAATGGGCACGCCTAACAGGTTGTCTCATTCGATGCCCCAAACGCCAAAACAAGCAACAAAAAAAGATCTTCTGAAGAAACAATATACACGTGTGAAGGAGGATCGAGCATTGCAAAATCAATTTGATGATTATGAGGTATTCGCTGGCGCCGAGGATATTGGGAACAAGGTACTAACAATGACGTCACAGATAAACTTTGCTGAACACTGTCCAACTGGAAAGTTGTTACCTGGCGAGCAAGGGCGGAATATGTCAGAGAATGAACTACTTGACTTTATGACCAAGGCTATTGATAATCGTGATAGTCAATCATTAGATTTCATGTCTGCATTTTTCAAGGATGAGACTGTATCACAGACAATGGTAAAAAGTGAGGCAAAGTTTGTTTGGTTACAGGATTGGTTCCCAATTAAAGATTGTATTTATGCCATAACGGTAGATACAAAGACAAAGAGAGTATTGGTGGTATTCCGTGGAGCGCAGACACGTAGTGATTGGAATCATGGATTTGATGCCAAGTCGAAACGATGTGATAATCCAGTGAAAGAACAATATAAAGGGAAGGCAGACTATCTTAGGGTACACCGTGGCTTCTATGATTACTTATTTCGTGTGCGAAAAGATACACGTACAACTAAGTATGATGAGATAACTACCAAAGGTATGTGTACAAATTGAGAAATCCCATTAATGTAATTGTAGCATCTACAGCGGCATGCTTTCTCATCTTCTTCGTCTGTCGTCCTACGTTGCTTTACAATAAAAGTGTGTGAATATGGAAATAAGATGATTGGTAGTGATTTTTCTGTTATCGTGAATGGATTAAGTCTTGGTGGAGGACTGGGCTTACTTTTTGGATTCTATGCCTCGACTGATGAAAGGCTTACTCGGATTAGTCCAGTGAAGATATTTACCTATGGCATGCCACTAATTGCTACCAATTCATTCGCTGATGCATTTAGACATCAAGAAATGAGTCGTAAAGTGCAACATGCACGCTTTTACAACCACAACGATGTTGGTGAGTATTATAATTCCTGATTTATACACATCAATTTTCATCTTGGACAGCATACATAGTCGTCTGCTCATCCCGTGGCTTCTATGATTACTTATTTCGTGTGCGAAAAGATACACGTACAACTAAGTATGATGAGATAACTACCAAAGGTATGTGTACAAATTGAGAAATCCCATTAATGTAATTGTAGCATCTACAGCGGCATGCTTTCTCATCTTCTTCGTCTGTCGTCCTACGTTGCTTTACAATAAAAGTGTGTGAATATGGAAATAAGATGATTGGTAGTGATTTTTCTGTTATCGTGAATGGATTAAGTCTTGGTGGAGGACTGGGCTTACTTTTTGGATTCTATGCCTCGACTGATGAAAGGCTTACTCGGATTAGTCCAGTGAAGATATTTACCTATGGCATGCCACTAATTGCTACCAATTCATTCGCTGATGCATTTAGACATCAAGAAATGAGTCGTAAAGTGCAACATGCACGCTTTTACAACCACAACGATGTTGGTGAGTATTATAATTCCTGATTTATACACATCAATTTTCATCTTGGACAGCATACATAGTTGTCTGCTCATCGTGTTTTTTCCACTACTCTTGTTTCCTGGTATGTAAGTTCCACACATGCCACTGAATCTCAAGCCGACATTGAGAGGTAGTCGATTCGTACATGTGGGTATCGATGTGAAGTTACATCCAGTTCGATTCATTGGCAGTTACAGACATTCACAAATTCATTGGAATGCACGCGAGGAGCCATTACGTGCCTACTGGAGAGCACTTCGGAATAATGTATTTCTAAAAACGCCACTCCCATGGAGAATAAAGTACTTTCATAGCATACCCGAATATCGTAAACGGTTAGCGCGTGCTGATTTAAAAGCCAAGGTCGATGGTCCATCTCGTTGGTACCGTCTTCGGTCTAAAACATCGACGCCATTTTTACACAGTACACTTGATGAGGCATATGAGCATTTGGTATACACTACAGACAAGGGAATAAACACAAAAACATAAGTTATAGTCATTATGGTCATGACCTAATTGTAACGTGATCTGACACTGCCTGTCAGCTAACACTTGTATCCCCTACACCACCACCACCCTATCATTCTCCATCTTCAGAAATCCTACTCCGCCAACACCCCCCTTCCTCCCCCCCCCCCTATTCCTTACTTAATCTTCTTGGCACTTCTATCTTGAATATCAATTTTATCTTGTGTCGATGTTGCAATACCAAGTATCCCCCCAGAATTTACACGTTGTTTACTTAACCAATGGGCCTTAAACCACACGAGCGTTTCATCCCACCCTTCCCGAAAATCAATTATGGGCGTATAATTCAAATCTCGGTGCGATGACGCAATATCGAACCAACGATGCATGGTTAGTACGATAACATTAAACCTATTAAGTTTCATCGTCACGCCTAATATTTTACCCAATATTTCGCATATTGTTGCCACGACGAGTAACAAAGTTTTCGGTAATTTCATCCTCGTGTATAATGATGTAAACCCCATGGCAATAATGGCCTCATTCAATACCTCCCAGAAGATTAAATATTGTTCACCGTTGGGGTGTGTGGTACCATCGGTAACGATGTAAAATTTTCCACATGCCGGACTATCGATATTAACTAATGCACGTTCTGCCAATATCAATCCGTGACAATAATTATCGACGTGCGTAAAACAGATACGGTTGAGTCCATTGCCGAATATACGCAATTTGTTGCACATGGCGGCCTCGAGTAAATTGGGCAAAAATAGATTATCGCGCGGTCCATATACCTGATGCGGCGCGACCGATACGGTGAGTAACGATTCGCAACATGCCGACGTGACCTCCATTTCGGCCATGGCCTTCGTTCGTGCATATGGTTGCATATATTCCTTTAGTGGCAAGTGCGGCATTTGATCCTCGGTAAGTCCATCGACATCGACGCCCGTAAACCGCGTCGAGGGCGACGAACTGAATACCAATTTGGGTATGCCATACTTGCGACACGCCGCGAGTACGTTGAGCGTGCCCGAATAATTGACCTTATGATACAACGGCACTGGATGGAAGGGACCCACGGCCGCGGCATTGTGCCACACGCACCCGATATTCGGCGTGGAGAGTAAGTCGTCGACGGCCCGTATGTCGGTTATGTCGCCCACGCGCCATTCGATGTTGGGATGATCCCACGCAGTATCATCAGGAGGAGGGGGCACCACGTCGAAGGAAATCACCCTGGTCGCGCCGCGCTCGATAAGCATTTCGACCAATCGCGTGCCCACGAAGCCCGTCCCGCCGGTCACGATACATATCGATGGTACCGGGGGGTAGGACGATTGCTGTGATACGCGACGTTGGAGGGGGGTGCTTGCCGGTGCTACAGGCGGTCGTAATTGGTCCATGTTGATGGAGAGGACAACGACGTTGTCGTCATTGTTTTTTGTGTCTTGAGTACGAGTTTTGAGTTTTGGACGAGTAGCTAGCCCTGCATACAGTTGAAGTTCCCCACAAAATCGGGCCCTCTACTCAGCCCGTTTTTTACCCAACCCCGGCC
Organism: Polynucleobacter sp.; assembly: GCA_040403635.1. Lineage (GTDB taxonomy): Bacteria > Pseudomonadota > Gammaproteobacteria > Burkholderiales > Burkholderiaceae > Polynucleobacter. The sequence continues at coordinate 172 of JBBAKF010000146.1, read as the reverse complement.
TCCCCCCGATCGGGTTGCGATTGTCCACATCCCATCGCTCGACAACCTCCTCCTCATACCAGACCCTTCACCACACCATGACCTCGCGATCCACCGTTTTTTGCGGTCGAATTCGTCGTCTGTAGCGAACGCGGTGCTATTTTTCACACGCAACAAAATTGTAACTTTTTCG
>JBBAKF010000145.1:0-5067 GCA_040403635.1 Polynucleobacter sp. | reverse complement strand
ATTATCATATTGTAAATTATCTACTTCACTCATTTGTAGTAACTTCGTTCAGTATTAACCTACAACAGAAGTAGATAAATATGAAAATAGATCCAGCTACGATCTCAATAATTCATGATGGCATTTTAGCATTACCATCACAATCAAATTTGACACGCCAACCATCTCTATACTTGTATTGGAAACAAGCATTATGTGATGCATACAATAAGTTAGATTTACTCCATTACCTTCTTGATGATGCGGCATTCAGAGCCTTCAAACGACTTGCGATAGACGCCGATGTACCAGCTCGTCAGCCTCGAGCAATACAGCTATTCCCCCTAGGTTATACGACCCTCCAGAGGGCCCAAAATGAGTTGAATGCATCGATCCACGAGGTGCTAGACGCTTTGTGCATTAATACAATCGAAAAAATGGATGCCCACCAAAAAACTCAACTCCAACATACTCACGATCTAGCACGTATCCCAAGTAATGTTTTATTGACGTTTTTCGACACAATATTCCTCCAACATGGGTATAATAGGTTAAACGATGAACTTGATAACATTAGAGTCGCCAAAGGCATCACTTCGATTACAACGCTCCTTGCTCAGTATGATCTCCTGAATAGATGGGCTACTCAAGGAAATATCATATGGGCTGATGCATATATTATTGGAATTTTATCCCAATCACTCAATGCAATGGGTGATAATTCCATCGTAATCAAATATCATGAGACTCATCCCATCATTGCGTTGGCAACATTCATCCCTTTTGTAATCAGACAAGAAGCTTTAAAAGGATATCAACCAGCCATCATGCCAATACAACAAGGCCTCCATCAGCTCCATGCAGTCCAACTTAGTGACCAACAACTATTCAACCAGCAAATGATTACCCAACTGCAGCAGCTTACAACTATCATCCAAAAATTACAACCATCATCACAACCATCATCACAACCATCATCAACCAACGTACCAAATAAGTTCTGCAGCACTCATGGACTATGTTTTCATTCATCCAACAAATGCAAACACAAAGTTGGACAGCATAACGACAAAGATACTGAAGCCAACTGGTCGAACAAGCAACAGTATTTGGACAGAAAGGCAATAAAAACTTGATATAAAGGCGATGGTGCAAAAGATTTTAAAAGGCATTTGTTTATGAATGTAAATAATGAAAAAATTCCTTTATCATCTTTTCCTTCCAGCCATCGAGCCACTACAAAACAAGATTTACCCCTAGATTCCTGTGCCACCCATCATGTCGTAACTAAATCAATGCTTCAACAACATCAACTTGCAGCAACATCATTACCTACTCCAGCCTCCTTCAATTGTGCAAATGGCCAAGAAATCATCAGCAATAGTACCACCATACTACCCTTGCCATTCCCTCCAGCACAAAAGATTGCATATGTGTTACCTGACAATGCAACATCATTGTTATCATTGCCAACTCTGATCCCAATCGACTCAACAAATTATGCCATCATCAACAGAAATACAGCTACTATCTATGATCAGCATGACAACATCCTACTGACAGCTCCACGCGATCCCGAAACAACATTATGGACAGCACCAGTAATGCATCCTTCATCACCATTAGATAACAATACCAACAGACCAAGACCTGTTAAATATTTCAGTGGTATGGCCATTACTGCTTTAGGTACCATTTGTGCACTAGCATACCAACAACGTCTACATCTAGCAACAAATGCTATTTTGGTAGAATTTGTGCATAAAACAATTGGATGTCCCCCACTATCTACTTATCTCAATGCAATTGATAAGGAATATATTATATTTCCTGGTCTTACCACTGACATGATAAGAAAGAATCCCCCAAATACGAGAAATACCACATTCGGCAGAATGAATACTGTACGCCAAAATTTCCAATCAACGAAACTCAATTTTCGCCCAAAGAATACTGGAAAACAACCACAACAATTCTTTCATCAATTTGATACATCATGGGATAATGAAGATTTTCACACTGATCCTAATAATACAGAATATGACGACATCGACCCGCACGGTATCTACTATAAGACTCATACTATGTATGGGGATAGTACTGGTCAATTTCCAATCACAAGTGACGAAGGGCACACACATATGATACTCTTCTATAATGCGGATACCCGTGCCTCAGAAGTGAAGCCACTAAAAAGCAAAGCAGAAGCATCCCAAGCAGCGATTCAATATATACAACAAAGTCATAAACAAGGACATCAGATCAACGTCTACTGTTTAGATAACATTGTTGATTCCATCCTACGTACATATTGTGAACGATCTGGCCTCCAATTACAATTAGTTCCACCAGCAAATCATCGCAGAAACAAGGCAGAACGAATCATCCAGGCTTTCAAAAATCACTTCATTAGCATCCTAAGTGCATGTCATACTACTTTTCCGTCAAAATATTGGTATCATCTTTTACCACAAGCAGTTGTTACTTTCAATTTACTGCTCCCATCAAATGATCCTTCCATCAGTGCGTATGAAGCACACTACAAGAAAAAATGGGATTTCAAAGCCATTCCGATGGCCCCACTAGGCGTGCCTATCATCACTCACGATAAACCCTCTGAAAGAGCATCATGGGCTAATCATGGTACAGATGGATTCTACATCGGCTTCGCCCCCGAACATTATCGATGCTTCAAAGTACTTGTCACTGCCACCAACAGTACACGCATCACGGACACTATAGACTGGCAACCAGATGCAATACAGCTACCAGGATACACATTTCTTGAGATCCTAGAAGCAAACATCAACAAATTGGATAAAACATTAAAATCAGTGGATACATTCATAGAAGATCTAGCCATACATCAATATCAAGATCTCCAACAAATATATTATCCATCCTCTGCGTTACCAGTAACACCCAGAACAATACAGGAAGCACCTCTTGACAATGAAACATTCACCCTCACTAATCCAGACAACTCCTCGACACTAGTAACGACCAGACTCGCTCAGTTACCAGGAACGACCAGACGTACAGTCCGCTTCGACATACCTCCTACTCCAGACCAGTTATCCACTTCAGAGGGTGCAATATCGGTACGACCACTACCTTCAGAGGGTGCCCCTAATATCAATCACCCTATAGCACCAAATTCAGAGGGTGAAACCAGTCGCCAACAAACAAATTCCGAAACGACCTATCAAACCCGATCAAAAAGTACAACAAGAAAAGTCATGACTCTAGCGCTGATAGGTCTACTCCATGCAGTGTTTAAAGACTCAGGCGGCAATAAAATCAGTTACAAGAAAGCCAAAACCATAGATCTTCATCGTTGGCAACAAGCAAGCGACGACGAACAAATTCGACTAGTGGAGACCCTCAACGTCATGCAATATTTACCCCATTCAGATCTGCCTCCAAATACAAAACCCACCTACTTTAATCAGGTATGCTCCGAAAAGAGAAGTGAAAAAGGATTAGATGCACGAGTTCGAGGTACACTAGGTGGAGATCGACTACCAAAGACATACGACGTCACAGCTTATACTAGTGACATGACTACCAAAAAAATACTATTAAATCATTGCGTATCGAACGATCACTACTTCGTCGTTATCGATATCAAAGACTTCTTTGTCAATTCTTTACACAAATTAGATTCACCATGCTATATGTACATCAACAGAGCCGATATATCAGAAAACATTATCAAACGTTTCAACCTTCATAATTTGGCTGACTACCAAAACCGCTTTCTGGTTAAAGTTACCGGTGCCCTTTATGGCCACCCCGCAGCAGCAAGAATATCTCAAATCAATCTCAATAAATTATTAATTGCAAATGGATATTACGAAACAGAGATCAAATGTTTATGGAAATCGACAGATCCTACTAATCAAATATTGTTTAGTACTCATGTCGACGATTTTGGCATTAGTACTCCTAGTCACGACAAAGCACAAGAATTAATAAATGTATTGGAACAAGGAGGATACATCATTTCCCACAAAGATTTTAAAGGAACAAAGTATTGTGGATGGACAATTCATCATGACCGAGTTCAACGTACGCTACTACTTACGATGCCCGACTATGTTGAAGCATTACTTGCTAGATTCTCACATTTAAACATAGATACATTAGGCGGAGTAGATAACCCTATTAAATACACACCACCATCCTATGGACAAAAAATTAAATCATCTCATACAGATACATCTCCAACTTTATCTGCATCAGACATTAAATTAATCCAAGAAATACTTGGATGTGTATTATTTCTTTGTGTTTCTATCCGCATTGATCTAGCCACAGCAATTAATATTGTCGCAAGTAATCAATCCAATCCTACTGAAGAAGTAAAAGCAGCAGCAATACTTATTCTACGATACTTGAAAAAACATCCTAATCGTGGTCTGGAATTCAAAGCTAGCGATATGATCCTTAAATGTCATTCCGATGCAAGCTTTGGTTCATCTTCAGGTTTTCGTTCAAGATCTGGAGGTATATACTATTTTGGTAACAAACACGATAACATGATTAATGGTCCAGTACAAATACTATCTTCAATTCAAAAAACTATTTCAGCATCAGTAGCTGAAGCAGAATATATAGCATTATTCGATAATGGCCAAAATGTTTTAGCAATTGCCAATACCTTATTAGCAATAACATATCCTGCACAAGTTCCAACTATATATACAGACAATGAATGTGCAGTCAATATGGCTAATGATGATATCAAACAACGTCGTACAAAAGCTATTGACATGAGATATCATTGGACACGTCATCAAATCAGAGAACAAAAATTAATCATCAAATGGATTCAAGCATCAGACAATTTAGCAGATTTTTTCACAAAAGCTTTACCAACTCATCTTCACTTGGCATTTATGAATTTATTCACAGTTTTTATTCCTCCTTAAACTTCTTTCATATATGATTTCCATGTAGAGGGTGTGTTATACATTATAAGAATCGTTACAACTAGCCGTTGACTTACACGAATCATAAACATAAAATAGTAGTTATTAACATTATAAATCATATTAGATATTATCATATTGTAAATTATCTACT
>JBBAKF010000144.1:0-5073 GCA_040403635.1 Polynucleobacter sp. | reverse complement strand
CGAATAAATTAACGACTCTTTGTTCTATCTATGCCTCTAAGGTGGCTATCCTCCTTGACCTTTCGTACATGAACAGTATTGTTTAAACGTGCTGATTCCTCCTAGAAATTGTGCCATTTTATAATTTTTTGGTTCTCTGTGGCAAAAAACAAGAATTATAACACATGCTGGTACAATTCCGTACCTCTGACAACATGTCTGTCAACCAGTACTTTTTGTTAGTGTAGTAGAGAAGGTTAAGGAATAAAGAATACAGTTACATACATAGACTATACAACTCCTGTCCTCATCTGGGTTGGATGCTGACACAGAGTGTTCTGTATTAAGTCCTTGACATCACAGACCTTGTTATGCGCCCCCCAGAGCATGTACTTGTGAATTGCCAAATTTAGCTGCTGAATTCCGACCACAATATTCTTTGTATCAATGAGGAAGATTCCATACAACTCACAGGCCAGAGCCTCCTCGTGGAGAAAACCATGCTCGTGGGCAGATACAATAGAAGCTTTAAATGAAGTCTCTGCCAAAATGATTTCACAATCATGATAATATAGTAATGCTTGGAGCAAGTGTTGCTTGTTTCTAAAGTTCCAGTCACTATACTCATTAGCCATTTTTGTCATCATTTTCACAGACTGTTTGCCAATCTCGTGCCATTTACTTTCATTTGAAGTCCTTGCCAAGCACAAAGAAGCTATGGACACAAAAAAAATTGTTTGACCACTTGAGATGCACCTGAAATTAACAGACAAGAACAAATCAATTTCACTTACAAAGTCCCTCAAAAAAGAGATGATGGATGTCCAAAGCACGTCTTTCTCCATTGTTTTGTCTTGTGATTCGATATTTTTCACCAAAGTCTACCACTGAGCTATAATTCCGGAAATAACAATCAATATACATTTGGCCAATTAAGATATGGTGCAGTAGAAATGAGTTTTTTGTTTCCTCAGCAATCAGAAGAAGATCTGAATTATCCTTTATTCCTTCTGTAGTTTCAATAGCACCCCCCCTAAGAGCAGTGCAAATATTTGAGAAACACAGAAGACTGTATATGCCAGTCTTGCGTCTATACTTGACCTTGATTATGGTATGCGTAAATGATGTGAGATGCAAAAATAATTGACGTGACAAGGATACAACAATATATTATAAATATTTGCACTCACATTTTGGCTCACAAAATATTCTAAACTCCGTGGTGCATTCACAAGATTTGGAACAACCAGAATGCAGACAAGGCAATGTAGTACACTCAACATCACAGCATTGTCAAAATCCCCCGCTATTATAGATGAGTTAAAAGCCTTGAGGAATCGATCCATGACAGCTTGAAAAGGCTCAACAAGAACGGTGGTAACAGCAATTATATAAGTCAACTTAGCAAGAAAGGTGTGCTCCTGAGGATGTCCCTTGATGAGAGACTCGGCAATTCTTGCAAATCGAGTTGCCAGTTCAATGTCTTCTCCATAAAGGACCATGGCTTGGCATTGTAGGAACAATAATAAGAATACAAGTAAACCAAAATGTGGGGACAAATCTATGAGAAGTGAACATACCATATGACACATGGGCTACACCTGATATTGTGTCGTCACAAAATCCAAACTTGAGTGTTAGCTGCATCATCCTACAACAGCACAGAGCCATTTGCAGAGGAGATGAGAAGATGCTTATAGAGAGAAATATCCCCTATCGCCAATTGAAGAAGAAATTATGAGTTATTTACAAGTTGCAAACAAAATTGACAAAAATAGTGCCTCTTTGTACGTACCATAAATTTCATTGTATTCAACTTTTGCATGTCTTCCATAGGTGGAAGGTTGAGGAGAGTGTCCTTGGTAGTATCCTTCAGTATTGTCTGAGTGACTCTAATCTCATTCAGGAGGTATGAAGAATTTATATCACCTGGGAAATCCTCTCCCAGAGTGGACAGGACTCCAACTATCTCTTTAATCGCTTCACCGAATTGTCCTTGTGACGCCAAAAACTTCGCACGTAATGCACGAGCATTTAGCGAATCATCAAATGACTTTGAGTTGGATAAAATGCAATCTAGTTTCATCGACACAGTTTCGACATTTCCATCCATCAAATCAACAACAGCTGACATTTCAAACAGCTCAAGACATAGCGAGTACTGCTGATTCCAAGGGTCGGAGTGAAGCAAAGATATTCCAGCCTCAAAGTAATCTCGTGCTTGCTCATAGCTCGATGCAGCAAACGAATGCTTGCCGGCAGCTAGATTGAGTCTGGCAAACAATGCACGCTCACTGTCATCAAGCATACTATCGACATCTTTGCACATGTTTATTTGTTGTACCGCGAGGCAACAGATTGCAGCATTATCTGCAATCATGGGATGCACGACTAGACTTTTACCAATCTGCTTCCGAAGCAGATTTCTTTCACATTCCCCCATGAGATTAAGAGTTGATTCCTGCAACAAATCATGTGTAAAAGCAAAGATGGGCCCTGCACGGTCAACTATTCCCTCCTGCACCGCGGAATCGAGAGAGTCGAACATGTCAGGAACAAATTGACCACAGTCGAGAAGTTTAATTGTAGTAACGTCAATCATGCCGATGCATGAGACAACTTTGAGTGCTGTAATGATATCACGGTGCAGCTGCTGGAGCTTTCTTGTCAAGAGCTCTACCACGCCTTCAGATATCATTTGCAGATCTATTAATGTTTCATCCCACAACCATCGGCGATCCTTGATAGAAAACGCCATCATGCCATCATTTATGATGGATCTAAGAAATTCAGTGGTATAGAGAGGATGGCCTCTTGTTTTCTGGTATACTGTCTGGGCGAGCAAACGTGTCTGGCGTAACGGGAGGCAGAATTTGTAGGACAACATTTTGTTGATTTCTTGCTCTGATAATTCGTCTACATAAATGCTCCTCAGACTGATATGATTATCCACCGCACCGATTGGTTTCAATCGATCAACCAAAGTACCCTCATCAATTTCATTCTTGCGGAAACTCCCAAGTAACAGCAAGCCTCTCTTGGCAGAATCTTCTGACGAAGAAAACAATGAACCATCAACAGAAGGCTGGATGATATCTTTGATTATGTCCATTGTTGTGGAATCTGACCACTGGAGATCATCAAACACATAGGAAACAGGATATCCTCCGTTGCAAATGGCGTTAAAAATGAGTCGGAATAAGTATTTAAGGCGATTGCTCCCTGAACCCACAGCTCGAATGGCTCTTGAGGCATGATCAACGATTGGATTATTACGTGAGTTCTTCTCACAGGCAAAGTCAAATGACGACGTTGGAAAAAGGCTTCGGAAACTCGGCATTAGCTCACAAAGTTCAGCATGACTCTCTCTATCAACAGTTAATGTAGCATAATTGAAGATCCGATCAAATTGGAGTTGAATTTTTGGTTCTCTTTTCGCAGACCCTTGAATCACAAATCTTGCAAGAAATAAGTCAACTGATTGAAGCAATAATGAGATGGGAGCTACTTGGCGATCGAACTCACACGTGAGCACAAGCCAATCGTTGGCATTGATGAATGATGTAAATTTCTTGACGATTGATGTCTTCCCACAGCCACTGTACCCAGAAAGAAGGACAACATCACACATAAAATTATGAGTCCTTTGCTGTTGATGCGGTCCTCCCCCCACTGAGGAGGAGATTCCCCCTCCTGACTGAGAGGAGGTATGCAAATATAAACGCGCTGCACTTTCCATCAGAAGATTCATCTCTTTGTCCCGACCATATAGCTTTTCGTTATTTGATCGACTGAACAAAGACGTGAAGTCCAACGCCATCGTTGAACATGTATTGTCATGCAAAAATCGAGAAGGATGCATTTTCATCTGTAACAAATCAAACTGAGCATCCTCCACGGATAAAATAGCCTGCTTGTCCTCCTCCTCCTCCTTTGCTCGCAGTAGATCAGACACCAGTTCACAGATTGACCGGGGCAATCCCCGCTCCTCAAGGAATGCTTTTGCCTTCATGAATTCCAATGTTGCTGACTTTGCGTCATTCGCTGTTCGTCGAGACAACTTTTTTGATGGCGGCGACGGCGACGACGACCACTCAGCCAATGAGATGCTGCTGTGGCTGCTAATATCATCGAGTGGCGAGCCGTTCACCTCGTCGTTGTTGATGTCAAATCCTAAATCCATCAACAGTAATTGATAATCAAAAGTGTCGCCTTGTGCAAATATGTCGAGTAAAATTTTCCCTAACGCGTAGCAAACATCTCGTTGCGTGAGTGGATGATGATGGTTGTCGTCAATTTCATAATCATCCGTGAGATGGGAGAGTCCAACTTGGATGTGCGCTCCAGTGGCCACGAGAAAATTATTCTTCGCTCCGGGATCATTACTCGATTCCGTCGTCGTCGTCCCCGCCACACCAATTGAGACGATGACATTCTCTGGCGTGATATGCTCGACCTTGAGACGCGGCAATAAGGCTGCCTCGTCCGACAATGAGAAGTCACAATGCTCGCTAAGTTTTGGCTCCTCGTCTTCTTCTTTTGTAGTACAGAGGTCATAATCGCCATTATCATTAATCCTCTCATCCAGCAGCAGCGGTGAGGAGGGTGGCACTGCAGCAGCTGGTGTCGCATCCGTCGCTTCCTTACCTCGTATCTCTTCGACAACCTCACAAAGATGATTCGTCAATTCCAACGCCACTGTCACTGCTAGCTCGACATAGTAATAGTCGACTCCTCCTCCTTGGTGGTGGTGTTGTTGTTGTTGTTGGGAAAGTGAATATTCCTTTGCACGTTGGATCCATATTGAAAGAGGTATTCCTAGTTGGTTGTTATTGCTATCAGCAGCAGCAATTGAAGTTGTCGACTGATGGCGTGACATTGATCGTCTTCTGTTGGTCAAAATGATGTTTCCATTTCTTTACGCGTGTTTCCATTTCTTCACGCGATGTTGATGTTTGTTGGTCAGAATGATGTTTCCGTTGCGATTATTCTAATAGAAAAATACATACATACGTATCGTATTCAATCCCGTTTTCAAACTAACCCTAAAGTCTTGATAATCCCTTCAATTTCTTTTACTATTTTTACGTATTC
>JBBAKF010000143.1:0-5078 GCA_040403635.1 Polynucleobacter sp. | reverse complement strand
GCATCGCATATATTGATACCAAAATTTACATAACAATGTATTTCAAACGGTGTTTCTTAACTCCTTTATATATGCAAACAAAAGTCGTGAATATGACCCCATGTACATATATACATTTAACTGTATGTATGGTACCTTTCATTTTGTATGTACGGTACACAAAGGAAAAAAAAAAAAGAGAAGTCTGCGAAAATCGAAACTTATATTTTTCGTCTAGTAAATTATTTCTTATATAAAGGTCTTTTCTATCATATTCTAAGTAATAGAAATTGATCTATTGAATATAATTAAAAATTTGATCTTCAAAAATAACCCCATGCATTAATGAAGTTGTGAAGTATACGAAATACTTGAGGAAGCCTATTCGTTACAAATTAAGTAGGTGCATTCTTCAATCAAGAAATAAAATTATCTTATTTATTTATTAACGCTTTTATCATGTCTAAACCTGAGGATACAATGCGCGCTAAAAGGCCAACGTCGCTGTCAAATTGGGGACATGCTAAATCAAAAATCAGCGGCTCCATAACATCTTCTTCAATTCCTCAAAGAAGGCAACCTTCGACTTGTGCAACAGTGGTAAATCCAAAGCATTGCGCGAAAGATTGCATATCAGCCTCATCAGATAATAGGTGGCCGTCAGCAGTGGCAGAGAACGAGGTAAGAATTGTGAGGCCAACCTCACCAATTTTAGATTCAATTGGTAGTATATTGTTTGATGGTTATTCAGGCGAGAGAGATCGCGTATCAGCCTCATCAGATATTAGGTGGCCGTCAGTGGCAGAGAAGGAGGACAGAATTGTGAGGCCAACCTCACCAATTTTAGATTCAATTGGTAGTATATTGTTTGATGGTTATTCAGGCGAGAGAGATCGCGTATCGGCCTCAGCAGACTTATGGCAGCCCTCGGTAATAGGGGATGTAAAAAATAAATCATTTTTGTCGACCTCTGTCCTAATCTCTTCAGTTTGTGGTGAATGCTCTCCAACGGCACAGCAGCGTCAATTTAACTCGAATATGAAAATAGCGAAGGAGCGACGAATAGCTACGAATAACGACATATCCGATGATTCTTGCGAGGAAAAGGAATCCGGCTTCACAGATGAATTTTTGTTTACAAGGGCACGTTCTAGGACATTAGCTGGACTAGTAATCGAAAAGTGCAACAGCAACTGTAGCTTTGGGCGCAATTGTCTTTACAAGTTGAATGTACAAGATATGAATGACATATGCGACGATTTTTGGGGGCATAATGTTCCAACACAATCGAAGCGCGACTCCAATATCAGCAGCTTATTCAGTACTTACGATGCACGAGTTTCGGAAATCAATGACAGTTTGAGCTTCAAAGTACAACATAAACGCGGCGATGATTTAAAACCGGAGAATTTTCGTATTTGCGATGGCGCGTTTTTGTATATTTTGAATTTAATTCAAGATAACAAGACACCTTCAAACGCTCCATCAATGTGGAAACGTCATTTTAATGATCTCAAACATCCAGAAGGTAAGTTTACATTAAAACTTGATGAATCTTTCAAATTTAAGGCTGTTATATGCTTCTACAGATCGTGATGTCAGAAACAAAAGTAAAGAACTGAAGGTTACAAAGGGCGATGGAGCCATTAGGAAAGCTTGTACGGATTTTATCAAACACTTGGCTGAATTCTATGGAGACTACTTCGCTACGAAAGAGGGCAGTGTAACAGTAGATGGTGTTGGGGAAATGCCAAACAAGAAGAAAATACTTCCTCATTTTACCTATCGATCAGTATATGAGGTAAGTAATATATATCCATTATTCTGCTTTTTTTCTCGTGTCTCAAAATAGTTTTCAAATGTATCTTTCACTAAGGAATATGTTGCATACTGTGACATAATGGATAAGCCTGATAGCACCGTTGCTAGCGAAAGAACATTCAACAGAGCGTTAAAACACTTGGAAGATAAAGATGTAGTGCGATTGCAGAGATGTCATGGTACGAGTTTATCTTAGACTCGAAACTAATAAGATTGATATTTTCTTATCTGAAACGTACTTTTGATTTTGTAACAGGCAGTTTTTCTCCTTGTAGCGTTTGTACTAACTGCAATGTTATCTTGCAGAACAAAGCAAATAAATACTCAAAGGATCAGCGAGTTATCGTGCTTTATGTTCGTAGATTGCACCTACTGCAACAAGCCCGCGAGAGAGAAACATTAGACGAGAGGCGAAATGATGCCAGGCGATCTAAGCTTCCAAATGGACAACCTATCAAAGCATTTATATTTGGCGATGCTTTTACGCAAGGTAAAGGTGATACGATGAAAGATGGTGTCGGCTATCAGCAGCATTCGTCGGAAGATCCAGTCATTTCAAATCGTATTATTGCCTATGAAGGTTAGTGGAAATGTATTTAATAATTTGAGCATTCGTGTTTATAATGATATCATATCCGGTGCTTTAGTTGTCGCAGGAGACATTGAGTTTACTATGTTCGTTTCAGTTGATCAAACGATGGAAAAGGGGGCCAATATCATTGTAGATTTACAACGACAAGTAATTGACAAGTTGACATTAGTTTTAGCTGAGCAAGGATATACTCTCCCAAAGTTTCATTTTTGGCAGTTTGACAATTCGGGTGAAAATAAAAACAAGGAAATGTTCTGCTTCGCATCTCTTTTGACGGAACTCGATTTAGTTACTGAGGTAAGAAGGGTGCTTTCATAATCTTAATCTTATATTGTAAAATTATTCTTATTATTATCTCTGTCACGTTATTTCTTATAGATTCAAATTGCTTTCCTGATGGTGGGTCATACTCATTGTAATATTGATCAGATATTCAGTGTTTTGTCAAGAGCCATCGATAATGCGTTGTTTGTGGCTTCACCACTGGGAATGATGGCCTTGATTGGGACTTCACATGGAGAGGCACTTCGGCCGAAATTTAACATAAAGGTAAGGTAGTGTCTTTATCAGATCTTATGCTTTATCTAAAATAGAGTTTGCGTGATAAAATTTCTAGGTTGAGGTAATCTATGATTGGGTTGCTTTTTTCAAGCCGTTCATCAAACCTCAAAAGCTTATGTACTATCGGGTTCCACATCGCTTTCGAATCATAAAAAGATGTGGACGGGCAGTGGTACAGTACATGCTTTTTTCCCCTCCGAGTACAGAGCCAGAGCATAGTCTTTGGTTGCCTGCAGATCCCTTGAAAGTAAATGAGCATAGTCGCTTGAACACCAGCGAGGAAATAAATGCAGCGTTTAGTAGTGCTCCTCAAATAAACAATATTGATGTTCCAACTTTTTCAGCATTTAATAATGAAAATGCGATCTTATCTGAACTGGACGTTCAGCCTAGGAGTGCCGATTTAATGAATAGCGAGGAACGTATGAATACTTTTAATACTTACCAACAAATGCGGAAATCGGTTCTGCCTCGCTTAGAGCAAGATATTTTCAATGACATGAATTTTGATATGGAGGCGATGGCACTGGGAGAAGACGTGTTACCAGCAGGTTCTAAGAGAGTAGCGGCTTTAAAGCGTATGATAGCGGACGGAAAGGTACAAACCATAAAACAATTTCAAAAACTATAGCTCATAATTATATTCAAATTGCAATTACAGGCAGCACAAGCCTTAGACTCTAAGAGAGCGGGCTATATAGTCTTTTTAGATATGGACCATGCTGGCGCCAGCTCTGGGGCGCTTATGGAGCGGCCACCGTTGTTGCCGTATCAATTTGACAAGTAGTGGACGCATTACTTTTTTTGTGCACTCAATCGTTATTTCTTATCTCTGTAATTATTACATTTATTAAAACTGCCTAGCGTTGAATCAGCGACTACAGAAACAGAGCGAGCTTGGCGCAATGGAAAGTTTAAACGGTATGCAGAGGCAGTTGCAGCGATAGCTAGAGCCTGTAGAAAAGCGAGGGAGTTAGCCGACAATTCTCACGTCCCCAAAGTGCCAGATAAGTTTACCAACGGAAAAATAGACTTGAATTTGACTCATCGATTGGCGATTAGTACAGAAATAGAAAAGAGATTTTATTTAAAGCAGGTATGCCCCCATTATCATCAACATCATAATCATCATCATTACGTCAAAACTATAAATTCCGCACACATATGCCATAACGTTTTACTGCATGCAGATGTCCGAAAGTGAATACGATTGGTTTTGCGCACACACGTCTTCGGAACTAATTATGAATGAACGTAAGGATATTTTATTATCAAGCCTTGAAAAATCTAGTGGTAATTCAATTTTAAATTGTTACCATAGATAAAAAAATGAAAGAACAAATCTGTTTATCGAGATGGACGGTTCTCGAGCGACCCGAAATCAGTCCCGAAGCTATAAGAAAGCGCGAGCGGTTGGCCAATGAAAAATCAGAAGAGCAACATGCGGGACTCGTGATAGCCGTTCAAAATGGATTTAGAGAAAGAGAATTGCCAGGTCCATACGACCAGGAACGAATCAAACGACCTCGCGGACCTGTGCTTCAACAGTCCAACAAAACATTCGATAGTCGCTGCTCCGTCATTAATTGTCAGTCATTGTCGGTAATAATATGTTCGGAACATATATGTAGGAGATTTCTCTGCCATAATCATGGAGAGCACGATGTCCATGGTGTTCTTCATTTGCATCCACTGGATCAACGGTCTACAACTTCAGTACAGGCCGCCACATCAGGAAGGGGGGTTTCTTCCATAGGTCCTACGAAAAAAAACACTCCAAAGGAAGCTCTCTTGGCTCGCTACACGGAATTGACTGGGCAAACTTTTATTGGTAAGACACCTACAGTTAATGAGTTGAAAAATCTTATATCGGACTTCAAAAGGAAAAAATCAAACGAGGATCTGATGGAACCAGGAGCAAGTATGATTGTTGAGACAGAGATGGGAGGAACAATGCCAGATGTTATGGTGGCTAACGGTCAAATGGATGAAGTGGATTCGAATGCATTTGTATCCGATAGTGATAACGAATATGAATACCCGGAGAATATAATTTAACCCTGATATGCAATCAGCAGCAGCAGCAGCAGCAGCAGCAGCAGCAGCAGCAGCAGCAGCAGCAGCA
>JBBAKF010000142.1:0-5096 GCA_040403635.1 Polynucleobacter sp. | reverse complement strand
CGATATCGAATGCGCAGACTAGTTATTACAAGTATGTGAAGTTGTGGGCGATGCGACAAGAAGAATTAGATCAACTTTGAATCATGTGCGTTGAGAGGTAGGGTTAAGGCGCATTAAACTTAGCATGTAAACGCTATTTACTAAGGTTGCTATATGTAAAATTACCAAGAAAAATTAATTCAACCAATAACGATTTAACAAAGCATGCAATGTTGAAATTAGACTGACGCCAATCATAGAAATAAATATAAGCCTTACTATTTTTGTATCCAATTTACTTAGTGATTTATTAAAGAATCCATAACCAATCAAAATCACGAGTGGAATAAAGTATCTACCTTGAATACCTTCAACAAATAAGGTTGGGTGTCTAGACCATGCAAACAAAAGAATCGTAAAAAGAGAGAAAAAACTTAAAATCAGAGAAATAAATAAAAAAATCCTAAACCTATCATGATGCTTGGGCGTGATCTTTTTGAATGTTAAAAAGCCTAGGCTTAAAAACAAAGAAAAAAATATTAAATAAGTGTGTTTGTTTAGTAAAGTGTCAGCCCAGCCTAAATGTCCTATAAATCCTTTCCAGTAGGAGACAATTAATTCCCGATTTCTAAGTGTGTCGAATAGGACCCTGAAATATTCAAATGGGTGCTGAATGTAATAGCGAATAATTTCGACAGTAGAAAAGCTTCTAGCATTCGTTAGGCCTTGGATGCTAACAAGGGCGAATAGGCCCCAGCTTGTAGCCAGAATAAAGCTGAGAATTGCTTGCCAGATAGACCATATTGATTGACGATAAAAATACAAGACCGCAGGTAAAAGTGTTAAAAATATAAAATTAAGTCGAGTTGTAGCAATAGAAAAAAATAAGAAAGTCATTAACCAGTGCATACATGGGGTAAATGTCAAACTTCGATTACAACCTCGCATAAATAAACTGGTAGCAAGCGCTGTTGAGCCGAATGCGACGGCGTCTAAACTTGCTGTCCCCATTTGGAAAATAGCCATTGGTGTCAAAAAACAAGCAATGACCAAAGGGGGCATCGCATATAACCTAAGGGCGAAAAATAGAAGCGCCAAGGTACTAACCAACGATGCCAAGCGGCATAAATAATAGGTTTGATTTATTGAAAGATCAAGAGACTTGCCAAGAATGATTCCAATTGCTTGCGGCGCATAGCTGATTGGAAAATACGCTGCAGTGTTGGGAAGTCCTACAAATTGATCTTCATTTGACCACCCTAGACCCTTAGACGTTTCTAAGCGTTCTTCGTCTACCTTGACCGGAAACTTTGGGTGGATGTAGGTGAAACTATTTATATATTTCAAAAAACCAGAATCTACTTTTCCACCAGTGACTCCATCTGCTGCACCTAAAAAAATCTCCCCTTTGGAGAGAAGATAGGCACGACTTAAGTGAGCTTCTTCATCGGGCGACTGAAGTGGTGGAATAAAAAAAGAAATACCAAGAACAAAGAAAAAAAACAAGAGCAAACCAATATTGATTTGCCTTTTTGAGTACCAAAATATCATCTGACTTGCTCCACAAAATCACTTCGACTCTTCATGATACTCATTGTCAATATTGATTAACCAAATCTTGTCTTTATCCATTTCATCAGAAACAATCTGATCAGGGGCCTTCTTCGCTGTCAGCATAAAGTGATATTGGTTGTTATAGCGATGCATATCATTGTGCCCAATAAAGAACAAATTACTGATCTGACCCAAAGGCTGACGAATGTCTTTAAAGTTTTTATACGATTCGCCAAAATATTCTGGATAAGCTTTGGGAACTTTGATAACAACTCCGTCGCGAGCTTGTTCCACAGCAGACATACCAATTTGTAGCATCTCCTTATGAGATAGATACTTTAATACACTTTCAGACACACTCCAAAGGGCGTCAGACTCCTTACAGAAAAACCTAAGCCCAAGCCACACTATCTCTTCATTAGCAACAAGGCAAGGGCTCCAGATATAAGTATTTGCACCCTACCAACTTTTACGCCATACTATTGTATGTAAATCCAGTTGCCTTTATTTGGACGTGGTAAATCCGCATTTCTATAAAGCAAGCCAACAGTTATAAAGACTCTGTATAAGAGGTTGTCTGCGGAGTTAACCATGGATTGTGTCCAGTTATCTTTTGAAGCAAGGACCAAATCCTTAATAGGCATAGAAGAAGTGAAATGAGTGTCAGATTAATTTGAATTCAGTTCTGATAATTTATCTTGATATTTTTTTAATGACTTCTCTGAAGCGCCGTGCATTTCCATTAAGCTGATTGCGGCCTCAATCAATATAGTTGCATCTTTTAGGTTGCCCTTATCCTTCTCAAAGTCGGATAACTTCAATAAAACATAAGGACTTTGAATAAAACTAAGAAAAATCAATTTATTTCGTTGAGTCTCTGGAATCTTTGGAATATCTGGAATAACGGCATTTAGTGCGAATACAAATGCAAATACGATGATGACCGTTTTAAGTATGAAATTTGGTATACCCTTTGAAAAATTGATTGAATCTTCTTTCGGACTCTCTTGTTCATTGGTATTCGTTGTCATTGGGATCCTTTCAAATGAAATTTAAATCAAAGGCGAACAAAACTTTAATTTATAAAGTTTACGTTTTCATTAATGGGATGGACTTAAAAAAAAGTAATTGTCTAATCCGCTACAAAACTTCTACTCTTCCCCCCCATGCTCTTCTCCATCAACTTGACATTTATCATCGACATACCGCGATCCACAGCCTTGCACATATAGATGTCCAACGGGGTCATTTGGGAAGCTATACAAATCTACAACTTAGCACAAAGTTAATCACTGCATTTAGCCGCACCCAGTGTGTTTAGTTGTACAAAATTTGGACGAGAATTCTTGCCCACTGGCACTGTACGTTGCACCTTAAATCGTATTAACCTTGGCCTTGCTGTACAAATTCCAGCAAGCTGTCGATCTTACCGCATCCCCATCCCCGTTTCCGATTGCGAACCCTCAAGACGGATCAATCAATGTTGCGCAGCCGCAATATTCAAATTAATCATTTTTAACATTAAAAACCCAATTCTTAGCTATTAAGTAGTTAATCAATAATCCGACTATCGAACCAGTTGCCACGCCTAATGCCGGAACCAAAACTTGATCGGGGAGACTTCGAATTACGGCGAAATACGCCATCAAGTTGAATGCACCACCAAATAACATAGTTAACAAATAGCTGACTCCTTCTCGCACCAAGCCTTTTTGCGTTGGAGCATCAAACGTCATTCGTCGGTTCAACTGCCATGTCAAGAATACCGCACAGAGAAAAGAGATCACCCTTGCAGTCATTGGCCCTGCGCCAAACGACAACATCAAATACAAGACGCTTGAGTCAGCAAGGAATCCAAGCGTACCTACGATGGAAAAGCGTAGGAAGCGGCGCGAAATCATTTTTTCCCTGCTGCGTCAAGTGATGGCACACTCAGGTATGCAAGTCGCTTCACCTCCAACCGCCCTCGCGTAACGGTATCTAAAATCAACCCGCAAGCGAGAGAAAGAAAAGACAGTATGACCAATCCAGAGCACAAAATGGCTGTGGGCATTCGTGGCACAAGTCCAGTCTGAAGATAAGTCACAACCAGTGGCGTAGCCAGAATAAAAGCCAGAAGTATTAAAGCCAGAAATCCTATAAAAAAGAATATCAAAGGCTTTTCTGCTTTAAAAAGCTTAATGATGGTTATCAAGATACGGACTCCATCTCGATAGGTATTGAGCTTACTGACAGAGCCTTCAGGTCGGGCGCCATATACGGTGTCAATTTCCTTGATGGGCATACGTAACTCCAATGCATGCACAGCAAGTTCAGTCTCAATCTCGAAACCCTCGGAGTGGGCAGGAAACGATTTTGCATAGCGCTTTGAAAAAATACGATAGCCTGAAAGCATGTCGTTAAATGCACGACCAAATATGAAGCTGACAAAACCAGTCAACATTTTGTTTCCCCAGCGATGCCCCGGCCTATAGGCCGCGACTTCCATACTTCTGCGACTACCCACGACCATGTCCAAATTACCACTGACTAACTCTTGAATCAAAGCAGAAGCGACCGAGGCATCGTATGTGGCATCACCATCAACCATTACATAGACATCAGCTTCAACATCCGCGAACATCCTACGCACGACATTTCCCTTGCCCTGCAGTGGGACGTTGTAGACACGTGCGCCCGCGGCATTAGCAACCTCGACTGAATTGTCTGTTGAGTTGTTATCAAACACATGGCAGACCATATTAGGTACTGATTTTTGAAACTCCCGTATGACTTGGGCGATTGTTTGTTCTTCGTTATAGCAAGGAACAATTAGTGCTACTGTGTAATTACTTAAATTGTTCATTGAATTGGGTGGGTGGGCTGCTGCTGGTTTTAAATACGCTTTGTTCAGGTGCTAGATGAAACGGTAATCGTTCCTTAGAACCAAACTGATTGATACACAAAATCGTTGTTAATTTTAAAGCAGTGGATTGGGTACGCCCCATTAAATTTCATTCCAACGATACTCCACCGTATCACCCTCCCCCAAATAGGGGTTGATGGGACCCAAACCAACTACGCACTGTGTTTTCGGGTTTGATGACCTATTTTTGATGTAGTGCCAGAAGTTCTCAATAGGCTTCTACAAGGCGATCTGGTCGTCGTCCCGGCTGCGGCCTCCCCACTTAAGGCTAATGACAAAGCCGACTGACTTCAATATTACGAGTCTTGCTGCTGATAAGCTGCGGTCCTTTTGCGTCCATTTTCGGCATCGACTTTAGACTTAAAGGTTTTAGTTTGACTGGGATAACTATCCCTAATGACGAGTGCCTGTCACTTGCCACCTCGTTGTCTAAAAGAAGCTATCTCCTGTTTCTCGGTTGGACAGAATTTGGACAAACGCGCTTTTTCTTTGCACCTAGACTGTTGACTTGTTAATAGTCACTTCTACGCCACCCAATGCCCCGACTTACCGCCTTGCTTCTCTAACAGTTTCACGCCGGCGATGGCCATCCCGCGGTCCACCGCTTTGCACATATCGTAGATAGTCAATAAAGCAATTTGCACCGCAGCTAAAGCTT
>JBBAKF010000141.1:0-5104 GCA_040403635.1 Polynucleobacter sp. | reverse complement strand
GTACCTAAAATTGGTGCAATAGAAGCTCAACGTAGACGTGTGTTTAACACGCTGTCAGTAAGGCAGATCAGCTACGGAACACGGTTGAACACCGTACAAGCAGTAGTGGATCTACTATTAGGTTATGAAAGCTATTTGAAAACACAGGGAATCATCTTTGATAATTATGATCCTCAAAACGCTACTAGCCAAGACTGGCTCAGTGCTGCCAAAGAGTTCATGTTCTGGACTAAACACAACTGGGAACCAGGAGCTATCATTGCTCTAAGTCCCTCTGCACAAAAATTAGAGATTTCAGTGCCAATCGGAACACCGGATAATCTATTAGACGGATTTTATGACTACCAAATACTTAAAGGCGACGGAACGCCGTTGGCTCCAAGATTTTTAAATGTTAACAGAAGTTTTCAAAATCTCAAGATAGAAACCACAAATACCACTGACGGTATCTACTATGCAAGACTGCATTATGTAATAAAAGAGCATGTCACCGTATTTGATGATCGCACAGTGTTTAACGATATTATATATGACAAGCCTACTGGATATCGTCAAGGTCGTATTAAAATGCAGGCCTTCCGTACTGTGGACTGGGACGGCGATTATACCAGTCCCGGATTTATATTTGATAATGTTGATATACAGACATGGAAACCGTTTAACGATTATAGACTAGGTGATATTGTAACTTACAAATCCTATGATTGGACCAGTTTAATAAATCAATTAGGCACAGAAGAATTCAATGATGCCAACTGGTCAAAACTAGATTCAAAACCAGTCAAACAGTTAGTATCAAACTTTGATTATAAGATAAAACAATTTAGCGATTATTTTGAAACTTCGTCTCAAGGACTAGATCAAAGCCAACGAGAATTAGCTAGACATGCCATAGGATATCAACAACGAGACTATCTACAAAATCTTGCAGAAGATTCTGTGAGCCAATTTCAATTATATCAAGGATTTATTAGAGAAAAAGGTACAGCAAATAGTATAACTAAAATTTTTAACAAGCTAAGTAGATCGGGAGCTGACAGCATTGTACTCAATGAAGAATGGGCCTTTAGACTAGGGCAGGTCGGTGGTGTTGATCAATTTTCAGAAATTGAAATTCAACTAGAGAAGAATAGATTTAAATTAGATCCACAGCCGCATTTGGTTACTAGTAGTGAAACGCCTAACGCTTTGGATCAGTATTATAGATTTACAGCTAATGATTTTACCATTTCTTCAACTCCGTACGCCACGGATATTTTACCTACTACAGTGGATCTAGAATTAGAATTAACTGCCGGCTATGTTAGTTCAGGGCAGTATCAACATGTGATCGGCATGCTGGATCAACTGACCGCGCTGGATATCGCCACTGTTGAAGAAAATCATCACATATGGGTAACATTCAATCAAGACTCATGGCAGGTACTGCGAGTCAACGAATCTCCACTGTTATATGTTACCGAAGCAGTTCGTATAGATGACACTGTAGTTACTCTAACGCTGAATAGACCACATTCAGTAGCAGTTGACGATTATGTGGGGTTTCGTGAGATTGTTAATCTCAGCGGATTTTTCAGAGTCAGCGCAGTGGCTAATACCACCATAACAGTTGTGGTCAGCGCAGACGCCAGTGATCCCGAGTTAGATGCTAGTACCACAGTTAACATTCAGTTGTTAACCACAGCAAGATTCGCTGATTACGCAGCAGTTGATCAACATCCAGCCGCACTACTAAAAAACAAGTCAATGGTGTTCGTAGATAACAACGGTAATGATAGATGGGAAGTGGTACAGAAAAATAAATTATACACCTCAAAATCCATAGTAGATTTTGGCACCTCTGCGCCACTACTCACAGGCTCTAAAGTTGTTTACGATAATATTAATAAGCATGTGATCAGCAGCATGCCTGGTGCAGGATTTGTAAATGTGTACGTAGAAACAGATACAGGACTTTCGTTAAAGCAGATCATAGCACCGCCTATTGGATTCTATGACATTGCTCTAGGATCGTTCGGCGAAAAAATGGCAGTAAGCCCGGACGGCAAATACCTAGTGATCGGTGCGCCGTTAGCCAGCGGTGTGGTGAATAGATTCATGGGAGAGTGGCAGACTGAATTGGCCTATGAACTAAATGACATTGTATTATATGGCGGTAGACTGTATAGAGCATTAAATGCCAATGGAAACTTTGTAGGCCTGGGTGACGGCAGTACTCAAGTAGTTATAAATTCAGATGATTGGGTCCAACACACCACAGTTATTCCTGCTGAAACATCAGCACGTAATCCTGGTCACTATCAACAAGGTATGGTTGCTGTATATGAATTTATCAACGGCAGATATGTAAACACTACAGCATTTGTGAGTCCTCGTCCTACAGATAATGAAAAATTTGGATCAGAAATTACCATCGGTGTAAATGGAACTGAATATTATCTAGCGGTATCTGCTATAGGTTCTTATAATAACACAGGTAGAGTATATCTTATCAAGTATACTGGAACTGAGTGGACACACATGGAAAACCCTTTGTACAAGGGCATCTACAATCTGTTTGATTCATACAAGCAAGGTGAAATAGTATGGCAAGCATCTCAAGATCCTGTAGGTGAAACTGCTCGTGGCAACCTCTGGCAAAGTCTAGACGGGTCAACCTCGGACGGCAGCACTATCACACTAGATTCTCAGAACTGGCTAAAAGTCAGTGAGATTTCCACACACTGTTCTTTACCCACAAATATATCTGTAGAAGATGATGGTTCTACCTTAGAATTTACCACCACAGGATTATTAACAGATACACAAAAAGCAGAATTAGTCAAGCAAGGAGATCAATTTGGATTTTCTATGACCATGAGCAGTGATGGCAGTATATTGGTTATAGGCGCACCTGACAGTGACGGTGCCTACTTTGCTAACTATAGAGGGCTGTGGCGTGCCGATGTAGAATATGTCGAAGGCGAAACAGTTAGACACCGAGGATCGCCTAGCGAGTCATATCAGTATTATCAGTTAGGCGATTTGTTCTTAGGCCCAGACAGCACTTATCGCAGTTACAACGAAGATCCGTCAGACAGTGCAAGCTGGCAGCAAGTTGGAGATAGCACAAACACTTCCAGCGGCAAGATTTTTGTTTACAAGAAAACACAGTACGATTCCTATGAACTCACTCAGATGATCAATGCTGGTTCGCTAGCATCGTTCACTGATATTGATTCCGGATTAGTTATCAGCACCGGAGATCAATTTGGATTTAGCATGGACATGGATTCCAACGGAACTACATTGGCTGTAGCGAGTCCTAGATCAGATGTAAACTATCAAGATCAGGGTGCGGTGTACGTGTTGGAACTAGATCAACCAGTTACTGAATTCCGTGTAAAACAACGTTTACAGAGTTATGAAATATACGCCAACGAATATTTTGGTTTTGCTGTATCAGTAAGTCCTGACAGTGCAAAGATCGCTGTAGGCGCTAGAAATACCAAAACACCGATCTCTATCAACTTTGATCTATTAGAAGGTACAACTTTCGATAACAGTAGAACACGCTTTTATAAAGACCGAGGATTCACCGGTGGAGTCTATGTGTTTGATAAAAAAGATCAAATATTCTTTCTTACAGAAAAACTTGACAGCGATTTACAAACAGACGAATCATTTGGTCACAGCATAGATTGTGTAGGCACAAAGTTACTAGTAGGGTCTCCTTACTATAGAAATTCAGTGACTAATACCTATCAAGGAATTGCTCGCTTGTTTACTTCCAATGCTGCTGGTGCAAGTTGGACCACGTTGACCGACCAACAACCATTAGTTGATCTAAGAAAAATAAAGAAAATTGAACTCTATGACAATGTTAAAAATGTAAAAATACAAGATATAGACTACATTGATGCTGCTAGAGGAAAAATATTAAACATAGCTGAGCAAGAAATAAAATACAAAACCCCGTATGATCCTGCAGTGTATACTGTGGGTACAATATCGGTGGTAGTAGATCCTACTGTTAACTGGTTG
The DNA here is from genome assembly GCA_040403635.1 of Polynucleobacter sp. GTDB lineage: Bacteria > Pseudomonadota > Gammaproteobacteria > Burkholderiales > Burkholderiaceae > Polynucleobacter. The sequence goes on along the minus strand of JBBAKF010000141.1, from coordinate 1,081 downwards.
GAAAAAAATGTAGGTAAATTATGGTGGAACACCAGCACAGCTAAGTTTCAATATGCAGAACAAAAAGATTCTGCCTACAGGATAGGAAATTGGAATCAATTAGTGCAAGGCGCCAGCATTGATGTGTATGAATGGGTGGAAACCGTTTTGTTACCTAATGAATGGGCAGCCCTAGCAGATACTAATGCAGGACTAGCTCAAGGAATTAGCGGACAACCGTTATATCCCAACAATGATGTTTATAGTGTGAAATTTTTCTTTAGTCCTACCACTGGTGAAGTTTCAGAAACATTATACTATTACTGGGTCAGAAGCAAGGCCGTGACACCGGCCAACATGGCGGATCGTAAACGATCAGCGGCCGAAGTAGCAAACTTAATTTCTAATCCTGCAGGAACCGGTATCGCATTTATAGCATTTTTGCAGTCAGATAAATTTTTAAGTTACAATTTTAAATCAGTCATACAGTCTGACACCGCACTGATAAATCTACAAATTAGAAAAAATTTAGAATCACAGATACCTGTACACAACGAATATCAATTGCTCACAGAAGGAGTGTCTGATAGTTTACCTAGTGCTAAATTAGAAAATAAATGGATCGACAGTCTTGTAGGTTCAGATATTGCCGGTAACAGAATTCCGGATATATCACTATCGGCTAAACAAAAATATGGAATTGAATATCGACCTCGACAGACCATGTTTGTTGATAGAATCCTAGCACTTAAGATTGTTATAGAATATATCAATGCTATTTTACAAAAAGAAACATTTGCAGAAACTGTAGATTTTACCAATCTCAACAGTGTAGATACTGTACCTAGCTCTGCATTGAATTTGTATGATGTGGCAGTAGATACTGATGTTGATCTTCAGACCGTGGGAACAACCAACACTCGCCGCGCTGTTCTACGAGGCAATCTGATCAATGGTGAATTAGATACCATAGACATTGTGGATCCTGGCTACGGATATAAACCTAAAGAATTATTTGATCAAGAACAGAGTGGAATTTACATTGGCCCGCCAATTGCCATATCCGGGGACGGTGTCAACGCCACAGCAGTGTGTCATATAG
>JBBAKF010000140.1:2592-5111 GCA_040403635.1 Polynucleobacter sp. | reverse complement strand
CGGCGTCTGGAATGTTTGTCTGTGAGGTTGGTTGTGGTTGATTATGTCTATGTAGAATTTGTAGGGTATTTTTGGTATTGATTTAGTTTCGATTTGGATTTTTGTGTTAAATAAACGGAACCTAGCTAGGGTATTCCTCTCGATTTCAATACCCTTGAAAACATACAGAGCAAAAAGCGAACTGCGTGACATTCTGCGATCTCGTTCTGTGAAGAAAAAAGCGCTTTTTGCTCTGTATGTTTTCAGGGGTATCCACATTTTTACACATACCCTACATTATTCTTGGTTATAAAGGAAGGAAACATCCCCGACGAGACAAACAAATGCCATGTCCTGAAAATATTTCTCTTTCTCTAGAGTATAGAATGAATCATTTAAAACAGTCCTTTGGTATCGATGACACTTACACCAAACTATATCGCAGACCAACGAGAGCCGGCGAGATGACCAAGGTCAAGGAGCAGATCCCGCTCGTCGAAGGCTACAACTACATGGCGGACATCCTACACCTTCCGACAGATAAGTTCGGATTCTGCAAGCTGCTTGTCATTTGCGACATTGCGACCGACGCCTTCGACATCGAGAAGATGAAAGGCGAGACGGCCGAAGAGACCCTGAGCGCCTTTTACAAGATGCAGAAGCGCGGGATCATCAAGATACCTTACGCTTCGATGCTGACTGACGGCGGTAGCTCCTTCAAAGGCCCGTTCCACAAATACCTCTACGAGCACGGCGTGGATCATCGAGTAGCCCGAGTTGGACGACATCATCAACTGTCCAACGTCGATTCGCTCTGCCGGCAGCTCGGCGATATCTTCAACGGTATCATGAACAAGAAGGAGGCTGAGACAGGCAAGCAGAGCAAGGCTTGGACCCACGCAATCGATGAGGTGCGTGAGCGGCTCAATGAATACCGCAAGAAAAGAGGCATGAAAATGCCAGCTGACATTACTACCTATGAATATCCCATTTTTGATAACTTAGTGCTACCAAAGAAGAAAATTAAAAAGAAAGGGGGCGATATCGAAGAGGACATGACCACCTACCCCACTGACGGGCTCAAATACAAACGCATTAAGCCCAAATACAAAGAGGGCGATTTAGTGAATGTGCTGCTGCAAGAGCCGCACACTATGACGGGCAAGAAGCAGAGCACTAAGCAGTGGCGGATGGGAGATCTGAGACTCGAAAAGAAGAAGCGCAAGGTCCTCAAGGTGCTTTACTTCTCGGGGCCGAACCCCTACCGCTACCTGATCGAGGGCCTGCCTAACGCCAGCTACACAGAACAAGAACTTAAGCAGGTGTAATTATTGACACCCCGCCAGTTGATTTTACCGCTCGTCTTGTCCTCCTTGATTAGGTTTGGAAATTTCTCCGTCATCTTCTTATTGAAGACGATGCCATCGGTATGAATTCTCAAGGTGCCGTCAATGTTCGTCTGGGCTACCTCGGCAATCTTAACCCGCCCGTAAGCAGTAAGGAAGGATTTAAGCCTGATGTTGTGCCTGTATGGCTCAGCCATCGACTGAAGTTTGTAGTAATCCTTCTCTGCCCTATAGTCAATTATCTTGTAATCAAATCCATTTCCAATACCAATTTTTAGCCCCTCTGTCTGAATCTCATCCCAAGTCTTGATGATGTTATTGGACTGGCTAAGCGTGCCCCAAAGACTACTTAACAGGTGCTTGATGAGCTTGTTCTTGGGGTGCTTCAGCTTGATCTTACTGAGGCGATCTAGCCATACTCCGAAAATAGTAGAAGACCGAACGCCCTCAGGGTAGATGTAAGCGTTGGGCTTGTCGTCAATGATCAGCTCAATGTTGAAGTCGTAATCCTCTTGTAGCTCCATGGCGTGGGCTAGTGAGATGTTGTTATATACATGATCAGGAGAGAACGCAAACAGCTTCGTAGCGTGCATGTGTTCAGATGTAATTTTAACTCGATAGAAACCTAGTAAAATTTTCTTAGGTATCTCTGTGATTTGTTTTTCAGCTCCCCTTTTGTTTGGAAGGATGAACTTAAACTGACCCATCAGCGTCGGGTAAAACGCGCTAAAGTCGTAGCCATGCGATTCGTGGATGCCGTTATTGCAGTAAGTCAGTCCGCCGTTGTGGGTCTGGTCGATCCACCTCGCCTCAGTGGCGTCGATCATCTCGTGGTCTTCGTATTTCCCCTTGCACAGTCGTTTGAAGGTCATCAGCACTGCACTGTAATGAGTGAAGTATTTGAAGTAATCGATCGGTAGCACTACATTGTTCTTGAGTTCCTCGTTCCATCGGATCATGTCCGCTTTGAACTTCATCAATCCCTCGTCGGTCGCGTCGTAGCCCTTGAACACTTCAAAGTGATGGCACTCAGAATTGTCAGGTAGGTAGTCCAGCGTCTCGAAGTGATCATCTTCGTATAGGCATCTGTTATTATCCTCGAGGGTCTTATAGTAAAATAAGTTTTTCATTCTTATATATATCTATACTAGACATTTTTTTAAATCATTTTAATTTTAAATAATTAAAATAATT
>JBBAKF010000140.1:0-2492 GCA_040403635.1 Polynucleobacter sp. | reverse complement strand
GGCTTAAAAACGGTGATCTGAACCTGCTTGAACTCCGTGAATTTCTCAACGTCTGCCTCTGCGACTTTATTGCGATAGTAATCAATAAAGGTCTCTGGGTCAAATTCCTCGTTCATTCCCTTCAGAGTCATCCATCTCTCGATATTGAGAGCTCTAACCATGATCTTTGATCCGCCGGTCGAAAACTTATTGACAATCTCCGCGATCTCGTCAGTTGTAAGGCTGCTTTTGTCGCTGTTGGACAGTTGTATGGTGGTCTGTATCCCGTCCCCTACTTCGCGCTTTGATAAAATTTTCTTTTCCATTTCTTATATATATATATTACTATATATTTTTTCTTTTTAAATCATTTTAATTCATAAATAATTAAAATAATTTAGTTGCACATAAAATCGATCTCGAAAATGTCCTGTTGTATTCGCTTCTTGTCCTTCTTCTTCTTGGCTTTGTTCTGCCTCATAAACTCGTCCATCCAGTCCTTCTTATCTTGTATGTCTTGTAGGATCATCTGATACGGATCAATAACCACGGGGGCCACTTGCGGCTGTTCTTCATCCTTTTCTTCTATGTTTGCATCTAACGGGCTAGCATTGAGTTTGTTAGTTAGCATCTCAATCTGCTCACGAAGGGCTTTGATCTCGGCATCCTTCTCTTCAAGGTCCTTCGTTAGGCCGCTGTCTAGTTGGCTCTCCTCAATGAACGGGCTACCTTCAACCTCATATTGGTCTGTGCTGTGCTTCCACTTGTTGAACTCTGCGATCTCTTCTAGCTTTGCGTGCTTGTAGTTAAACTTGTTGTGAATGTTGCCGCTCTTTATTGATGGTAGTTTATAAGTTTCAAGCCGCTTGTTGAACTCGATCTTACAGCTTTCCTTGATCCCATTGAGAGAGCAAAACTCCGTGTATTCGGCGTGAGCGCTCTTTAAGTCAGTGTTAAAATCTCTATACCTGAGGATATATTTTTCTTTGATGAACCTAGCAACGCTATCGATGCGTTTTGCAATCGCGTCCTCCTTGGCTCTTGTTGGTGGAAAGTCCTGGTCGTGGTAGCCTTTTAAGTCGATCATGTGAAGATAAGCATAGAACGCCTCGCCTACCTCGTCATTCACGCACTGCTGATAAATGTTATTGAAGTAGGCATGGTCGCCCTTTCTCTTGTTGGACAGATCAAGAATAAAGTAGCGCCGTCCATCGTCATCTTTGATCGCATCTACATTCGAATTGATGATGTAGTTGCTGATGTTCTTAGCTGTGAATGCTTTTTGAAACTTGTCCTCGTAGGTGCAGGTATCGCTCGTGGTGTCTCGCTTTAGCCTAGTGCTCACGCCCTGCCATTGGTTGGTGCTGAAGTTCTCAAGCTCCTCGAAGACAACGAGCAACTTACAGAACAAAATCGCATTGAACTGACTGATCAACGGTTGAGAGCCAGATTGGATACACAGCTTAGGCCCAATGACGTGCTTTCTCAAGAAGTCAGTGAAGGTAGATTTACCAATGCCCTGCTCTGCGCGTAGGTAGAGAACTGACTGGTTCTTCCCGCCTCTTGCCATGTTAGCTAACCACTTAATGATGAACTGATATTGCTTCTCGTTGTTCGAAGCCCAAATTTCCTTTAGAAAGTTTAACATGAGATTGACTTTACCCTTCATCTCTTCAGGGTATGACTGGTAAGGTCTGACCTCGTGCATCAAGGCCGGGCAGGTGTTGATGTATTTACCGAAGACGAATGGCTTATTAAGCTCGCAGGTGAGGGTTTTGATCTGATCGTATTCTTTGAAGTAGAAATCCTGAATGACTTTTGGTAAGCGGTTGAAATAGACGCTCCTGATGACTTTCTCCTCTTTGATCTCATAAAATGGCTTGCTGTCGTCGTCATACTCCACCTGGACGTGAAGCCCAGATGCGAGCGGGTAAAAGTATCGCTTTATGTAGTCTTTTGCGTCGCTGACTGATAATTCGTTTGCGTGTGTTAGGTTGAAACTTTCCATAATAATTTTTCTTATATATTACTATAACAAATTTATTTTTAAATCATTTTAATTTTAAATAATTTAATTTAATTTAATTTAAAACCATTTAAAAATAAAATGTATAACTACTATATAAGTAAAATGACCCCAGAGGAGAGAAAAGCATACAACGAACTATACTACGCCAAGCACAAGAAGCGCATCACAGAGATGCTCCTCGCCAAGATTGAGTGCCCCTGCTGTTGTAAGCTCATCAGTAAGGCCAACTTAGAGCGCCACAAGCTCGGGCGATCATGCGAGAAGAACGCGTCAAAAAACAAGACACAGCTCGAAGAAATGAAGGAGCAGATTGAGCGCCTTTACAATGAGATCAAAGAGCTGAAGTTGAAATGAAATGAAAACTTATTTATATTGGTTAATTACCAAATCAATATGAATAACTAACTTATCTTTTTAAAGTGTGGCAGTGTCTTACCTTTGATTTTCTGTTTTAATTTTATCTGATCATTTAAATTCTTTGGTT
>JBBAKF010000139.1:0-5121 GCA_040403635.1 Polynucleobacter sp. | reverse complement strand
ATCCAGCTAGACCAAGCTGTACCCTAAGAAGAAGTAACACAATCAATAGACAAGCGTACTTCAAAAGAGCACAATCGATTGATGGTTTGATCTATATCAAATTGAAATAGATGAAATTATGTTGGTAGTTAATTTAACTAGGAGTGCATTGTGAAATTACTAAGACATTATTTCATTAGCAATAACTTAGACGACCTAGAGCTATTCGAAGAACAGCTAGAAAAAGAAAATATTACTACTGCACAAATTCATGTACTGAGTAATGACGTAGAAGGGGTTCGACAACACCCTCACCTTCATGAGGTTCAATCATTCATGAAAATAGACATTATTCATTCTGGATTAATTGGTGCTGCAGTTGGTGCCTGTGTTTTTTCAACTGTACTCATGCTTACTCACTATTTAGATTGGCACAAGTCTAGCGCAGGTTGGATGCCATTTATCTTTCTTGCGTTAATTTTGTTTTGGTTTTGCATTTGGGAGGGTGGTTTAATTGGCATCCATAGGCCAAATCATCTTTTTGTTCAGTTTAAACAGGCTTTAAAAGATGGTTTGCATGTTTTCTATGTAGATCTATACCCTACTCAGGAAGTGACTTTAGATCGAATACTTAAATCACATCCTCAATTAAGTTTAGCTGGAACCGGGAAGGCTGAATCACATTGGTTGATCCTGTTTCAACAAAAGATAGGAATGATTCGCCACTGCTAAATCATCTTGATCTTTAAATGAGGCTGCCATCATTTAAGTTCAGCCTAATTGTTGCCTTTGTACTGGTAATGACATGCTTAGTTGGGGGATCTCTCTTTCTATTTAGCCTAGGAGATGATTCGAATCCAAGACTTATTCCAGATCAGGCAATGACTGTATTTGTGGATCCTAAGCCACTAAGAGAATTTGTCCTTTCTGATCAAAATATTCATACATTTGATCTTGCACGACTAAAAGGCCATTGGTCATTTCTGTTCTTTGGGTTTACACACTGCCCAGATATTTGCCCAAGCACCTTAGCAAGCCTCACTAAGCTTAGAGAACAACTTACTAAAGGTATCAATGGCAGTAAAAACGTTCAATTTGTCTTTATTTCAGTTGATCCCAAGCGCGACACAGCAGCTATCCTCAAGCAATACACTGGCTACTTCGACCCTTCTATTGTTGGTGTCACGGGTTCGGAATTAGAACTACTCAACTTAACAGGGCAACTGGGCGCTCTATTTGAAGTTGAGTCTGCGCCAGATCAAGAGAGTTATCAGGTTTATCACACTTCAGCACTATTTTTAATCAACCCGCAAGGTCAATACGTAGCATCATTATTGCCACCCTTCGACATCAGCACGCTTAGCAGACGTTTTAGCGTTCGTAAAAAGATCAATGCTATTAACTCACCACACTAAAGGCAGAATTGTGAAATTATCTCCACCAATCATGTTAGGTTTAATCCTAAGCTTCAGTTCTGCGCAGATGAGCGCAGCTGAATTTAAGATGAATGTTAGCCTTGCCTGGGTCAAAGAGGCACCCCCAAGCGCAGAAGTACTTGCTGGGTATATGGACCTACAAAATAAATCCTCGCAAGCTCAGACCCTTCTAGGAGCTCGTAGCGCTGACTTCAAATCAGTCATGCTGCATCAAACAGTCAGCAAAGGGGGTATGACACATATGAATCACTCTCCCCGCATTGAAATAAAGCCAGGGTCTACGCTGCAATTGACACCCGGTGGATATCACCTCATGCTCATGAACCCTAAAAAAGCATTAAGACAAGGAGATCAAGTGGAAGTTCTGCTTGAATTTCAGGGAGACTTAGTGTTACCAGTGAAATTTAAGGTCAGTAAAGAACGGCCTTAGGAGCCCAGTTGAATTTGACCAACAGGCTTAATGCGCTCTTGCACTGTCTTACCAATGCTGAGTAGATTATTGCGATCCTGATTGATTTTATTAGGCATAGTCTCGTTATGAGCAACCAAAACAAAAGTAAATCCAATTAATCCAGTGCAGACCGCGAATAGGATCCACACATTAACGGAGAAATTTTTTTGACTCATTAAAGATCCTTGGGTTTAAATGAAAAACTCGTAATATCAGCTACCAAAAAAGACATTACGTGTCAAAAAAGTATAGTCACCCTCAAGTACACCAATGCCAACCAGAGTTAAAAGTAATAGTGGCGGAATAAGAACAGCATAAATTAAGGCCACTCGCTCCCAAACCATATGCATGAAGAACGCAACAATTAAACCTGCTTTCAACATCATAAAAATGATAATCAATACCCATCTTAAATAGCCTTCAAAATGAAAATAATCAACAGAGTAAGACAGGCCACTCAAAATAAATAAGAGTGCCCAGATCTTGAGGTAAATGCCAATGGGGTGTTGTTTAGGATATTCCATTGTTTCCCCTACCAAAGATAGAAAAAAGCAAAGATGAAAACCCACACTAAGTCTACAAAATGCCAATACAGGCCCATGATTTCAACTATCTCGTAATTTCCTTTTCTTCCCGTCATAAATCCAGGGCGATTATGTTCTAAGTCACCCCGGTAGACTTTAGCGGCAACAATTAAAAGAAATATCACGCCAATACTGACGTGGGTACCATGAAATCCAGTAATCATAAAGAAAACAGATCCGAATTGATGGGCACCCATGGGATTAGTCCATGGTCGCACGCCCTCTTCAATCAGCTTGGTCCACTCAAAGGCCTGCATTCCAACGAAGGATGCCCCCAAAATAGCAGTGATGATTAATAAGATAAAAGTAACTTTTCGGTTTTTACGATATCCAAAGTTCACTGCCATCGCCATCGTTCCGCTACTGCTAATCAAAATGAATGTCATGATTGCAATGAGTACTAAGGGCACTTCTTTGCCAAAAAGCGTTAAGGCAAAAACTTCGCTGGAATTTGGCCATGGCTCTACAGCTGAAATCCGCACAGTCATATACGAGATTAAAAAAGCGCTAAAAATGAAGGTGTCGCTAACGAGGAAGATCCACATCATGACCTTACCCCAAGGGACATTTTTAAATGCTGTTTGATCAGAGGACCAGTCCGACACAAAGCTTTCTGGCCCTGTATACGGGGGTGGAATCTCTTCTAAGTGGGTTGAATGGGTTTCTGACATTTTAAGATCCTATCTACCGAATACCACAGAGTTTGAGGACGAGATCAAGGTTATCGCCTGCAAACAATAGTCCAAAAAGGACCAACCACACTAGCAATAAAAAATGCCAGTACGTAGTACAAAGCTCAATACTGTTTTGCACCTTAGCAATATCTACATTGCTCCAAACTTTGGGAGCAGTTCGACTCCAGGCAATTAAACCGCCCACCATATGCAAGCAATGTACGCCAGTAATCATGTAAAAAAATCCGATTGCTGGAATGGTGATGTCGAAATAAACCATTGTGCTTAATTGCCGCCAAGCAAGTACTTGTCCGAACAAAAAAACAATGGTTAAAGCACCACCTAATAGAAGGCCGATACGCATTGAATCCATTTTTCTATGTCGTACTGAGTATTGAGCCCACTGCATTGATAAACTACTTAATGCCAATATACCTGTATTAATCCACAACAATTGCAGTTGTGGCACTGGGCGCCAATCCTCATAACCCATACGTCCGGCATAAGCAATGAGCATCAAGGTAAATAAGACTGCTACAACTACCAGGAATACTCGTAAGGCAATTTTTTTAGCATAGGCAGCTGAACCTCGCCCAGCGTACAGGTTATCTAATTTAGCTTGTTCAACTGACCAAGGTTTCGCCCTTAATGTTTGAAAGATTCCCATTAAATAGAATCCCTCTCTGCCTTAGTTGCATTTGCATCCATCACTACGTCACTAGGCGGGATATTTTGAGGTATGAAATCTTTGACTACTCCTGGAACACTATAGTCATAAGCCCAGCGATAGACTACAGGTAACTTTGCACCAAAGTTACCGTGAACAGGGGGTGTTTCGGAAGTCTGCCATTCCAGAGTGGTTGCATTCCAAGGGTTGCCATCAGCCACTTTTCCTTTGGTATAGCTACGGATCAGGTTATAAATAAATACAAACTGAAAGGCGCCAACCACTATGGCAGCAACAGTGATGCCTGCATTTAAGCTCTGGGCAGACTGCGGAATGAAATCGGTACCGCCAACAGCATAGTAACGACGTGGTACCCCAAGAAAACCAAGATAGTGCATTGGTAAGTAGACTGCATAGGTACCTAGAAAAGTAGCCCAGAAATGGATCTTTCCAAGTCTCTCATCTAGCATGCGCCCGGTAATTTTTGGATACCAGTGATAGATAGCGCCAAATACAACCATCACTGGTGCAACAGCCATCACCATATGAAAGTGCGCTACCACAAACATCGTGTCAGACAAAGGTACACTTACCGTGACATTTCCAAGGAATAGGCCAGTAAGACCGCCGTGTATGAATGCAAAGATAAATCCAATTGCAAATAGCATTGGCACACTAAGGATGATATTGCCATGCCACAGAGTTAAAACCCAGTTATATACTTTTAGTGCTGTTGGTATGGCGATGATTAAGGTGGTCGTAGCAAAGAAAAAGCCAAAATAAGGATTCATTCCACTGACGTACATGTGGTGTGCCCAAACCATAAAACTAAGTGCACCAATTGCAACAATCGCCCATACCATCATGCGATATCCAAAAATATTTTTCCTAGCGTGTACGCTAATCAAGTCAGAAACAATACCAAATGCTGGTAAAGCGACGATATAAACCTCGGGGTGACCAAAGAACCAAAATAGATGTTGGAACAATAATGGACTACCACCAACATGTTCACTTTGTTGACCCATTGAAACAATGGCCGGCATAAAAAAGCTCGTGCCTAAAGTGAGATCTAACAGCATCATGATTGCACTCACAAATAAAGCTGGAAAAGCAAAGAGTGCCAGTATAGTCGCCATGAAAATGCCCCAGACTGTTAAAGGCAATCGCATCATCGTCATTCCACGAGTGCGTGCCTGTAAAACAGTGACCACATAGTTCAAGCCGCCCATCGTAAAGCCAATAATAAAAAAGGCTAAGGAAACGAGCAACAAAATAATGCCCCAAGTAGCGCCCGGTGTCCCAGGTAGTATGGCTTGGGGCGGATACA
>JBBAKF010000138.1:0-5143 GCA_040403635.1 Polynucleobacter sp. | reverse complement strand
GCTGCTAAGAAGCCTGCTGCAAAAAAAAAAGTAGTTAAACCAGCTGCAAAAAAGCCAGCTAAAAAGGCTGCTGCAAAATCAGCGGTTAAAAAGCCAGAAGTAAAAGCATCAACTAAAACGGCTTTAAACCCAACTGCTGCATGGCCTTTTCCTACCGGTAGCCGTCCTTAATTTAGACGGTTTCCGAAAGGCAACAGCTGTAGAAGTAAAAGATGTACATAACCCACCTTGGTTTTGCCTTGGTGGGTTTTTCTTATGCGAAATCGCTCGTAAAAGCCTTGCGATAGAGTTCTTGAATCATTGTAAAACTCGGCATGTGGTTTTGTGGCCCCTCACAGGCAATTTTGATAGCGCCCATTAAAGAGCCTAATCTTCCGGTTGTTTCAAGATCAAGTTGGTTTTCGATACCGTACAGAAGGCCAGCACGAAAGGCATCACCACAACCGGTAGGATCGACAGGTTTTTCTACAGGGACTACAGGAATATGAATTACTTGACCATCAGCATAGATCTCTGAACCTTGGATACCTTTAGTAACAATGAGGGCTTTGACGTGCTTAGCGATTTCTGCAAGAGACATCCCAGTTTTTTGGGCAAGCATTTCACCTTCATAGTCATTCACGGCAATATAACTCGCTTGTTCTATAAACTGGGTTAAATCTTTCGCATCAAACATCGGTAGTCCTTGCCCAGGATCAAAGATGAATGGCACTTGTGCATCCACAAATTGCTTTGCATGAATGAGCATGCCGTCACGACCATCGGGAGCCACGATACCCAATTCAATTGGTGATGGTGAAGATTTCAATGCATTGACAGCCGTAGTTACATGATTGAGATGTGACTCAGACATGGCACCAGGATGAAACGCCGTAATTTGATTATTATCTCGGTCAGTCGTAATCATCGCTTGAGCAGTAAAAGCAGTAGGGATTTCACGAATGAAGTCTACTGCAATTGCAAACTTGCTCAGTTGGTCAAAATAAGGGCCGGCATCACCGCCAACGGTTGCCATAATCACTGGATCACCTTGCAGAAGTTTTAAGTTGTAGGCGATATTACCAGCACAACCACCAAACTCGCGGCGCATATGCGGTACTAAAAAAGCGACATTCAAAATATGAATCTGTTCCGGCAGTATTTGTTCAGCAAATCGTCCTTCGAAAGACATGATCGTGTCGTATGCAATTGAACCGCAAATCAAGCTAGCCATAATTTCCTTTTTAATTATTTTTTCGGGTTGAGAGTGTTTTCATACAGCAAATGAACTTGGAAGCCACTAGCATCCTTCGGTATTTCCAAAGGCATAGATATTGTAATTTCAGTTTGTGAAGGGACCCCATAAATCAACCAGTCATTTTTAAGGGGTAAGTCAGGGGCTACCCATTCCTTTGGCTCAAAAATACGGTATGCCAGTTGATCGCCTGCAATATTAGTTAACAGAAGTTCCATCTGCGGCAGAGTTGACTTTTTGAAAACAATGGGAGATTCGGCGCGCAATTGGACTTCTAGAACATGAGCAGCATCTGCATCAAAATTGAGAGAGGCGTATTCAATCCGCCAATGGCTCAGATCGGCACGAGGCACCTTCGTCCACTGATGAAACAAATAAGCTCCTTGAGCAAGAGCGAGCAAGAACAACAAGAACAGCATGACGATTTGGTAGAAGCGCAAAAACATTAATTGCTCAAGCGATGGCCCGTGAGTAAAACCCAACCATCAACAACATCGCCAATCTCTAAAGCAATCCAAGGGGCATAAGCGGCAATCACATCGTTGGCCTGACGCTCCAAGATTCCAGACAGAGCCAAAAATGCATTAGGTGCTAAAAAAGAAGCAATAGCGGGGGCTAGAACTTGTAGGGGATTTGCCAAGATATTCGCAAGCACAATCTCAAACTTCGGAAACACTTGTGCATGATCGGGCAAATAAAATGCCACATCTACGTCGTTGACCAGAGCATTTTGCGTACCAGCTACGATCGCTTGCGGATCGATATCCACGCCAACACATAATCCACTACCTAATTTTTTTGCAGCGATCGCCAAAATGCCAGAACCACAGCCGTAATCTAAAACACTGTGGTCAAGAAGGGATCCTGCGTCAGAAAGCTTTTCTAGCCACTGTAGGCAGAGTTTAGTGGTTGGATGACTTCCTGTGCCAAATGCCAGCCCTGGATCCACAGCGAGGCATATAGCGCCCTCAGGAAGTCCTTCTGGGGTTTCATGCCATGATGGCACCACCCACATGCGAGAAGTGATGGCTATGGGTTCAAATTGCGCTTGTGTGAGGGCCACCCAGTTTTGTTCTTCAATCATCGTTTCGGTATACACATCGACTGCAAGACCAGACTGCACCAACTCGGCCAAGATGGCTTCAGTGTGTTGCGGAAATTGTTGCCAAAGCGCATTATCAAACAGGGCTTGCACAACAGATTCTTGCCAAGCTTCTTGATCGGGGATCATCCCGGGTTCGCCATATAGAGGGATTTCATCGGGGGTGTCGGCTTGCGCATCGGCTACGCTAATGGAAAGAGCTCCTAATTCCATTAAAGCATCGCCAAGATCCTCCGCTGTTTGGGCATCGACAGTAAATTGAAGTTGACGATAAGTCATAAAGTGACTTGATTACTTTTCGTTACGAGCGGCAGCTTGCTCTTCTAGGCGATGCTCTAGGTAATGAATACTGGTACTACCTATATTAAACTTGGGATCAATCATCAGTTCACGGTGCAAGGGGATATTCGTTTTGATCCCCTCAACCACCATTTCTGACAGGGCAATCCGCATTCTTTTAATCGCTTGATCACGCGTTGCACCGTAGGAAATGAGTTTGCCTATCATCGAGTCGTAATTAGGGGGGATGGTATATCCTGCATAGACGTGAGAGTCCACTCGAATACCGGGACCACCTGGAGTGTGCCACGCAGTAATTTTTCCTGGACTAGGCGTAAATTTAAATGGGTCCTCCGCATTAATTCGACATTCAACAGCGTGACCTCTAAACTCGATATCACGTTGCCGAAAGGCAAGCTTCTCGCCAGCGGCAATTTTAATTTGTTCTTGAACGATATCGATCCCTGTAATTAATTCTGTCACAGGATGCTCAACTTGCACACGGGTATTCATCTCGATAAAGAAAAACTCATTATTTTCGAACAAAAACTCGAATGTGCCAGCACCACGATAGCCCATTTTGCGACAGGCAAGAGCACAACGCTCACCAATTTTAGCGATGAGTCGACGATCAATCCCAGGTGCTGGGGCTTCTTCAATGACTTTTTGATGACGCCGTTGCATAGAGCAGTCACGCTCCCCCAACCAAACGGCATTTTTAAAGGTATCTGCCAAAATCTGGATTTCAATATGGCGAGGATTGGTCAGAAATTTTTCCATATACACTTCTGGATTGCCAAAAGCACGACCAGCCTCTTCCTTCGTCATATTGATGGCGTTAATCAGTTGCGACTCGATGTGGACAACCCGCATACCACGTCCACCCCCACCCCCAGCAGCTTTGATAATGACTGGATAACCGACTTTTTTAGCAATGGCTAAAAGTTCCTTAGGGTTATCTGGCAAAGCGCCTTCAGAACCAGGGACACATGGCACACCTGCAGCAATCATAGCCTGTTTTGCTGAAACCTTATCGCCCATTAAGCGAATAGATTCCGCGGTAGGGCCGATAAAGACAAAACCAGACTTTTCAACACGATCAGCAAAGTCAGCATTTTCAGAAAGAAAACCATAACCAGGATGAATTGCCTGCGCCTCTGTGACCTCAGCCGCGGAAATAATGGCAGGCATATTGAGATAACTCAGAGGTGAGGGTGCCGGGCCAATACAAACTGCTTCATCAGCCAATTTCACGTATTTAGCTTCTTTATCGGCAGTGGAATACACCACGACGTTTTTAATTCCGAGTTCGCGGCAGGCGCGTTGAATCCGAAGAGCTATTTCGCCACGATTGGCGATTAAGATTTTGTCAAACATGCAGTCCCCTTTAGGCGATCACGAACAGGGGTTGATCGAATTCAACTCCTTGGGCGTTCTCGACTAAAATTTGTTTTACAACACCGTCGTACTCAGCTTCAATCTCATTTAAAAGTTTCATGGCCTCAATGATGCATAGGGTTTGACCAACTTTGACGATATCCCCTACTTTGACATAGTCAGGCGACTCTGGGTTTTGGGCTCGGTAAAATGTGCCGACCATCGGGGACTTCATGATGTTACCAACAGGAATAGTGTCTGGCGGTGCAACATTATCTGTTGGTTGTTGATTTGTCTGGGGCCCGTTTTGATCTATCCCGGATTGCACAGGCAGACTGGGCGGAATGTATACCTGCTGAACTGTGGGCTGTTGACTGACGCGATGATTAACAATCTTCACTTTCTCTTCACCCTCAGAAATCTCTAGTTCAGAGATACCAGATTCGGCGACAAGATCAATTAATGTTTTGAGTTTTCTCAAATCCATGAAAAATCCTTAATAAAGATAAATATTGAATGGGTTTATTACTTATTTTTTAATTTTGCGATTACAGCTTCGAGGGCGAGACGATAACCGATTGAGCCAAGTCCACAAATCACCCCAATAGCAACCTCTGAGAAATAAGAATGATGCCTAAATGCTTCTCTTTGATGAATATTGGACAGATGTACTTCAATAAAAGGGATTTCTACGCCCACAAGGGCATCACGAAGCGCGACGCTCGTATGCGAATAACCACCTGGGTTAAAAATAATAAATTGCACACCAGCAGTTTTCGCTTCATGAATACGATCAATCAGCTCACCTTCATGATTACTTTGGAAAGTAAGCAAGGATAAATCTGCGGCAGTTGCTTGCACGTGCAACTGATGATGGATATCTTCTAAAGTTTCATGGCCATAAATGGCAGGTTCGCGAGTACCTAATAAGTTAAGATTAGGACCTTGCAAAACAAGTACTGAAGCGATTTGATGTTTATCTGTGCTCATCTTCGGCGATTTCCTACAAAAGAGTCAAAATGAATAAAGCGAGTATAGCCCATCAAAGACCCTAAAAACCCGAAAACAGCCAAGTTTTAGGAAAAAAAGATGTTTGTCGAGAATTAAAATACGCTATTTGTTGCTAAAAACTACTTATTGATACTTAAAAT
>JBBAKF010000137.1:0-5150 GCA_040403635.1 Polynucleobacter sp. | reverse complement strand
GATCGTGAGATTCTTGTTCCTCCAATTAGCTGCTGAGGCATGTTCTCTACTTCCTCTTCGACTTCCAAGACTTTGTCCAAAACGTCCGCTCCATCGAGCTTGTCGTCTACTGGCAAAGAAGTCCCTGGAGCTTCTTGGACGTGATCCTCGCTCAACTTCCAAGACTTCGTCCAAGACGTCCGCTCCATCGAGCTTGTCGTCCACTGGTACAGAAGCCCCTACAGCTTCTTACAAGTGGTCCTCGACTTCCAAGACTTCGTCCAAGACATCCGCTCCATCGAGCTTGTCGTCAACTGGCACCGAAGTTCCTGGAGCTTCTTGAACGTGATCCTTGACTGCGAGCAGAATGAACTCTTTTCGTCGCGCTTCCAAGCTGCGAAGAGATCTGCTGAGCCGGAACCGGACTCTCCTTGCTTGTCTTGTCTCTTTTATGGTCTCACATAACCCTTGAAATTTAATTCGAACAGCCAGCGAATTAAATAATTTAAATGTAATCAATTAAATAAATAGGAATTATATTTATTTAATTTGTATTTCTAACTAGTTAAAAAAAATATATTACTCCTAAGTAATCAGGAGTGATCACTGTGCTGTATCTCAGAAGAATATAATAAAGACTTGTACTTAATATAGCTTAAAGTATATAATATAAGGATTTAATATATACAAATGAATCTATAATCTAGATGAATACTAATCTAGATTAGAGATTAAAGAAGAATATTCTCTCTTTCATCCAAGACGGGTGTGCCACGTACTATAACTGACCCCATGGTGTCACAGTACCCTTCCTTTTTCGAGATGTTTTCGGGAACCGTAAATATCTCAAACTAACACCCAAAAAATAAATGCCACAAAAATGTACCTATTTAGTAGACAGAGAAATAAATACCAGCGTCCTAAGACACTAAAAATTATACTCTCTGTCTAAGAAAAACTTCCGACTCGTGTCGTGAAGAAAAGATGATATATACGTATTATATAAACATCCTAAATAGATAATTTTCTTAATAACAAGGAATCCAAACGTTTCTTGAAACATCCTTGTGTTTTCTCCATTTTCCTTCTTTTTCTTGTACAAACTCTCCTCCTTCTCTCCCTCTCTTCAAAGAATTAAATGACTCAAAGGTAACTACATGATTGATCACAGGGTCCGTTTCTAAATTCCGTGGAATAAAACGTTTCAACCTATGATTTTTCAAATAGTCAACCACTGATTCATTCAAACGGACATTCTTGAAAGGTTCCCAAGAATTCCATTTTTCACTAAATCCACGCCATTTTATCAGAAATTCGAGGTCAGACGAACGTGTTCGAGCTGTACCGTCGGAAGTTTCTTTAAAACGATGCTCCAAAACTTGTTCCACTGGAAATTCATGGATCCGGTCACGAATCGCGATATCTTCTAAAGACATCGACGCAGTCGCCGGATCATGAAAGAATAACTTCAAATCAGTCAGATGACGTGAAGTTATCTTAGTATCAATAAAATTTTGTAAGTCATAGCGATTGCCATCAGCTGAGACATTTACAACCCGGAAAGGACCTTCCCAGCGTGGATGCAACTTAGACGGAGGACGCCTACCGAGTCCTTTGTCAGGATACTGCGCTAACACTATCGCTCCAAGCGGATAAGATGTTATGCCCTCAGTGCGACGTTTCAACTCTAAATGCTTCTGCACGTTTGCGAAAAGCGTTTCTTGAGCAATGTGAGTAATAAGTGATTGACTTTCAATCAGTTTATCCACCCACTCTAAATAATGTACCTCACCACTATTACTGGCGTTCGAAACGGCTCGAGTAACATGTAAAGGTACAAAATTTCTATCCAAATCGATACCATTACCGAAAATGATTTGCGCAGGAGACACACCAATGGTTTGCACGACTTGATTATTCATCAATCGCTGTACCAAAGGTAGCATGTCTGACCAAATAGTTACCAATCTAGTATCAAATACTAGATCCTTTAACCTTCTCATCACTTCCTTATTGGCCCGTTCAACAATAGCATTCTCCTCATGAGAATATGCCAAAGTAACTGAATGCTGCGTACCAACTAAATCAAGGAGTAGATCAATGGTTGAGTTAACAAACTCCTTGCCACCATCTGATCTCAATTCAGTTGGCCATCCAAAGGTACCGAAAAATCGCAACAATGGAGGTATTACAGCCGTTGCTTCCTTTGAAGGAATAGCGTGTAACTCTGTCCATCGCGAAAAGGCATCCCTAATAACTAAAATATATTCATTACCATAACGATCTGGAGGTAATGGACCGATCAAATCGATATTTATCACCTCCATGATCCGAAAAGCGGATGTTGAAAACGGGTTAGTGTGTATCAGCGGACGTAGCTGACTCATTTTCTGACAACATGGGCAATGGTATTTAATGAAATACTCCACATGTTTCCGCATATGAGGCCACTCCTCGACACCATTGTCCCGCATCAAGTTGATTGTTCTCTCAACTCCACTATGTCCTACTGCAGAATTATGATATCTACGAATGATGTCAAGGTGAGTTTTATCTACTCTACCCCTCTGATCAAGGTAGTCTTCAAATCCCTGAAAAGACGAATTAACTTGGTCAGGAGTTACTCCTAACATAGGGCATAATCGCGACATCATGTCAGCAACTATATTATCCTTGCCTGCGATGTGTTCGATATCAAAATCAAATCCTTGAACCGACAATTTCCAACGATAAACCTTTGCCGACCCAGCAAAGTTTAAATACGTTAGATTCTTGTGATCTGTTCGTAATACAAAATGCACATTTTGCAAAATATGTTCCCATTTCTTCAATGCGAGATAAATCGCAAACGACTCCTTCTCCGGAGTATCTCATCGTTGCTGGCGTTTGTCAAGCGATTTACTCAGAAACGCAATTGGGAATTGTTGTTTAGGATCGTTACTCTCAGGTAGCGTATAGTAGAGATATGCTCCAACTCCGTAGTCCGAAGCATCTGTCTCCAATACTATAGCACCCTTTGGATCAACAAAGTACAACTTTGCAGAATTGCAGATACTTTCTTTCAAATTTCGAAAAGCAATGCCAGCTTCATCAGACCAGACAAACTTCTTTGTACTGTCGTAATGAGTGACAACCTTCCGAATATCTCTATCAATATATAAGGGAATGGCTACGAACGTGCTCACGAGAAAAAGTTACACAACCCTAGGAAGGCGCGAACCATCTTAACAGAAGTAGGGACCGGGAAGTCTGCTACCTCGCTAATATTTTCACGTGAGAATATCAAACCGAACTTACCGATCATATGACCGATATGTTCGACTTTCGAAAATCCAATTTCACCTTCTTGGGGTTAAAGGTTACGTTGAACTTTCGGCAACGTTCAAGAACAAGCTCAAAGCGCTCGCAGAAGTCGTTTTCATTCTGTGCGTATATGATGATGTCATCTATATACAGCTCACAGATGGTATATATCAATCCCGCCAGTACGATGGTCGCCAAAGCAGCTTGAAAATAAGCCGGTGCACCTTTAAGACCCATCGGTACTCGACGCCATGTAAAAATTCCGATACAACAGATAAATGCTGTGTATATCCAAGAATTCTCATGAAGCGGCGCTTGATAATACCCAGATGTCAGGTCCAATACGCCAAAGATTTTCGGGCGTGCAGCGCCGATTCTTTCAATCAGTTGGCCAATATTCGGAATCCACTGACCAATCGACTTTGTAGCAAGATTCAATGCACGATAGTCAAGACAAAGTCGCCATTTTACCGGCTGTCCCGGCACGGGATGCGGCTTTGGTACAACATGTCCTTGACTGTAATGCGTCGCATATGACTCTTCAACTACTCCTTTATTAAAACATCAGTAACGAACTCTTTCGTTGCCTGCTGATTCTCTGCTGACTGTCATCGAGCAGGACGTTCCACGAACGATTTAGATCCTTGAATTGTCATCATCAAGGCAATGATATCATCAGCAGTTTTGCTTTCGGGATTGGGATTATCCCGAGAAGCGTACTCTGGGCCCTCCTGATCTCGTTCTACGGCATAATCCTCATCTGGTTCCTCATTCAATAATTCAGATTTCTTATAAATCCGACAAATTGAACTGATCCGAGATAAAGAATGGAGAGGATCAGTGGGTAGTAATTCAAAAATCCGACTAGCAACCGTACCGGTCAGTTCGTCGGATTGGTTATCGGAATAACCGTTCCTCTCCTAACCCAATCGTCCTCCGTGAGGGCCGAATCTGGGTCATAGCTGCCGAAGTGTCATGCCAGATAAATAATACACATGTACTACTTAGTACCAGTTTATTACTATCCACATTTCTTATTCCGGTCAGTTCGTCGGATTGGTTATCGGAATAACCGTTCCTCTCCTAACCCAATCGTCCTCCATGAGGGCCGAAACTGGGTCATAGACGCCGGTGTCGTCCTTTGCGGACCCCATCGGACTACCGAACGATCTATCCACCGGGTGGATTCGCACTAGTCGATGGCGATGATGTAATAATGATTAACGAATGAATCGCCAAACAAGTGTCGCACCTGGTGCGGAAATAGTTTTCGACGAAACTGTCAGAAGCATAGCTTTCAGTCTATTCATCTTAGCCGTGCGTTAATCAGTTGGCCAGCCAACTGTTTCGATCGCTGACGAAGTTCGTCCAGAAACGATCCGATTCGGTTTTACACGAATCAATCTGCATCTGGTATGCTTGCAGCTCCTCTTTACTTTGTAATACTACCGAAGTGTCATGCCAGATATATAAATAATACTTATGTACCACTTAGTACCAGTTTATTACTATCCGCATTTCTTATTGGCGCTTCATAAGGTCCGGTTATCATCACTGGATATATAAATAACACCGTACCACTTGGTACCAGTTATTAATATCCGCGCGCGTCTGCTGTTGTTTCGTACCAACAGAGAAGAGAGTAAGTCACACTCACACCTCACACAGAGCAAGTAACGGTACTAATTGGCACCAATTAATCGATTATTCGATTCGCTACTCTGGTTACTCCGACCGGATCTAACCCGGGAGTGGTACTCGTACATCAGCACAGTCGAGTAACTAATAAAGAACCTTAGCTTTATAATGCGCTCTGCGCAAGTATATTGCCACGGTATTGTAGTTTTTTTGCACGGACCAATCGATCT
>JBBAKF010000136.1:0-5177 GCA_040403635.1 Polynucleobacter sp. | reverse complement strand
GACTCTCTCGAAGGTCGTCGTAAAGCTCTCGCCAAGATTCTTCCTTATCAACGCGAAGACTTCATCGGTATCTTTAAAGCACTCAATGGTCTGACTGCGACGATTCGTTTGCTCGATCCACCCTTACACGAATTCGTTCCTCATGATGATAAAGCCCAGGCTTTATTGGCTAAGAAACTAGGAATTTCTAAGGAAAAAGTCATCGCGCGGGTTCACGCCTTACACGAATTCAATCCAATGCTCGGTCACCGCGGTTGCCGCTTAGGTATCGCCTATCCTGAAATCACCGAAACCCAGGCCCGTGCTATTTTTGAAGCTGCTGCTTTCGTCATGAAGAAAGGAATTAAAGTTAAACCTGAAGTCATGGTACCTCTCGTTGGCTACAAACGCGAATTAGACTTACAAGTCGAAGTCATCCATCGCGTCGCTGCCGAAGTCCAAGCGGAGAAGAAAGTGAAGATTGCTTATTCGGTTGGTACCATGATTGAGGTTCCTCGCGGTGCCTTAACTGCTGATGAAATCGCACATACTGCGGAATTCTTTAGCTTCGGTACGAATGACCTCACGCAGACCACCTTAGGTGTATCGCGTGATGACATGGGCAACTTCCTGGGTGCTTATACCGAAAACGAAATCTTCAAAAAGAATCCGTTCGCAAGCCTCGATCAAACGGGCGTCGGTCAATTAGTGAAGATTGCGATCGAGAAGGGTCGTCAAACTCGTCCCGATATCAAACTCGGTATCTGTGGTGAACACGGGGGTGAGCCTGAGTCCGTTAAGTTCTGTCACCGCGTAGGCTTGTCTTACGTTTCTTGTTCGCCTTACCGCGTGCCCGTTGCTCGCCTTGCCGCCGCCCAAGCGGCGATTGAGGAAAAACGTGCAGCCAAGAAATAGTCGGTTGGCTTAATCCGATAAAGAGGGACGAATCGAAAGGTTCGCCCCTCTTTTGTGCCTATAAATAAAGGGAATAAAATTTATTGAGTTTTGTATCGTGCAATCGACCCCTTTTCCAACAAAGTAAGAGGCAGACATGAATCGACTTTATGTAGAAAAGAAACCCGCGTTTAGGTCGGAGGCCGATGCGCTTCTGCATGATCTACATGATTCTCTTCGCCTCCAAAATTTAGAGTCTCTTCGCATTCTTCAACGCTATGATATCGAAGGGGCGAGCGAAGCTTCTATTCAAAAAGCCATCCCTACCGTTTTTGCGGAACCTCCGGTCGATGATGTTTATTTAGAAAACTTTCCATCGACATCTGACGAAACTATTTTCGGCATCGAATATTTACCTGGTCAATTCGACCAACGATCCGATTCCGCCGCTCAGTGTTTACAAATTGTCGGTGGAGGTGAACGTCCCACCGTTGCGGCAGCACGCATTTATTTAGCCAAAGGCAAATTAACGACCGAAGAGATTATTAAGCTAAAAAAATATTTAATTAATCCGGTCGACTCCCGAGAAGCCGATTTAGCCAAACCTGTAACGATTCGCCGCGTCGCCCCTGAGCCATCAGCCGTTCCGGCGATTAAAAATTTCTTAATTAAATCGGTACAAGAACTCACGGCGCTTCGTAAAGAACTTGGGCTGGCGATGTCGGATGCCGATCTTCTTTTTTGCCAAAATTATTTTACAAAGGAAGCCAAACGTGAACCTTCCTTAACCGAGTTAAAATTACTCGATACGTATTGGTCGGATCACTGTCGCCACACGACTTTTTTAGCTGAATTAACTGCGGTCGAATTTGCGCCTTCGCCATTACTCGAACCTTTTCGCCTAGCCTGGGAAAAATATAAAAAAGTTCGGCTGGGTCTTAATCGCCAAGGTAAAGCGATTTGCTTGATGGATATTGCGACCATCGGTGCACGAGAATTGAAACGTCGCGGCTTACTGGACGATCAAGAAGAGTCGGAACAAGTAAATGCTGCGTCGATTGTGGTGCCGGTCGAAATCGACGGAAAAATGGAAGAGTGGTTGGTGATGTTTAAAAACGAAACCCACAATCACCCGACAGAAATTGAGCCTTTTGGGGGTGCCGCTACCTGTTTAGGCGGTGCCATTCGCGATCCTCTTTCGGGTCGCTCCTACGTCTATCAGGCCATGCGCGTGACGGGTGCGGCTAATCCGTTAACGCCTTACGATCAAACACTTCCTGGAAAACTTCCTCAGAGCAAAATCACCCGAGGCGCTGCTGCGGGATATTCATCTTATGGAAATCAAATTGGCTTAGCGACGGGTTTAGTTTCAGAGCATTACCATCCTGGATATGTCGCTAAGAGAATGGAAATCGGTGCAGTGGTAGCTGCGGGCCCACGTGCATGTGTTCGTCGCGAAGTTCCTTCGCCTGGTGATGTGATTGTATTGGTCGGCGGACGTACGGGTCGCGATGGCGTAGGCGGTGCCACAGGTTCATCAAAAGAACATACGGAAACTGCGTTACAAAATTCTGCCGAGGTTCAGAAGGGCGATGCCCCGACTGAGCGAAAACTCCAACGTCTTTTTCGCGATGCTACAGTCAGCAAACTCATTAAACGTTGTAACGATTTCGGTGCGGGTGGCGTTTCCGTTGCCATTGGAGAACTGGCTCCATCGCTACACATTCACCTCGATCGCGTGCCTCTTAAGTATGACGGTTTAGACGGAACGGAAATCGCATTATCTGAATCGCAAGAACGGATGGCCGTGGTTTTGGATCCTAAAGATGTTAATCAATTTATTTCTGCGGCTCAGAGAGAAAATCTAGAAGCGGTTTTAGTGGCTGATGTTACGGATACTGGCCGGCTCATCATGGAATGGCGCGGGCAGCGTATTGTCGATATCACCCGAGACTTCTTAGATACTAATGGAGTAAGCCAGTCGGCTATGGCTTCGGTCGTCGCTCCTGACGCTAATCATCATCCCTTCTTAACGAACGCAAAGCCACTCAGTGCTGACGAATTTAAAACCGCATTGTCGAGTCTCACTCTGGCTGCGCAACGTGGCATGGGTGAACGTTTCGATTCATCCATTGGGGCTAATACAGTTCTCCATCCGTTTGGAGGATTAACCCAGACTACTCCGCAGGATGCGATGGTCGCCAAACTGCCTGTTTTAAATGGCGAAACCGATGTTTGTACGATTATGGCCTATGGATTTAATCCCGAGGTTGCACAGTGGTCGCCGGGACATGGCGCTGTTTGTGCAGTGGTTGAATCACTCGCTCGTCTTACCGCCGCTGGTGGAAATCCATTGCGAGCGCGTTTAACTTTTCAGGAGTATTTTGAAAAATTAGGTAATGATTCCAAGCGCTGGGGTAAGCCGTTGGTTGCATTGTTGGGTGCACTTGATGCTCAACTAGAATTTGGTACAGCTGCGATCGGTGGTAAGGATAGTATGTCGGGTTCATTTAAAGATCTCGATGTTCCACCTACGCTGGTTTCATTTGCGATTGTGCCTGCGAAGTCGGGTGAAGTGATTTCTACTGAATTTAAAAAACCGAATTCCGTCATTCTGCTCATCGATGTACCACGAACCGAATCTTTATTGCCTGATTTAAAACTAGCTAAAAAACAATGGGCTGCTGTGCATAGTTTGATGAAGCAGGGCAGGGTTTTGGCTGCGTCTGCGGTCAGAAACGGTGGCGTCGGACATACACTCGCACGGATGTCGTTTGGTAATCGAGTGGGCGTTGCCCTGAATGCAGCGCCTTCGGCTGATTTCTTGGTGCCTCATTACGGATCCATTATTTTAGAGGTAGAATCGACCGTTGATCTGGGCGAATTATCTTACCACATTTTAGGAAAGACTCAGGCTGCCCCCATTATTTCCTGGCCCGGGGTAAGTATCACCATCGATGAACTATTAAAAATCAATGAAGGCGTTTTAGAATCCATTTTCCCAACTAAAGCTAACGAGCCTGCGGGTGAGCCACTCACCTTTGATTTTAATACACGCTTAATTCATAAGCCCAAATTTAGAGTAGCTCGCCCACGCGTAGTCATCACCGTTTTTCCTGGAAATAATTGTGAGTACGATTCAGCGAGGGCATTTAACCAAGCCGGTGCTGAGTCAGAAATATTAGTATTTAGAAATGGCAATGCTGAGTCGCTCGCAGAATCACTGCAGGCCTTGGCCGAGGCGATTAAACGCTCTCAAATCTTGATGATTCCTGGAGGTTTTTCAGCGGGGGATGAGCCAGACGGTTCAGGTAAATTTATTGCAGCAGTGCTTAAGTCGCCCGCGGTTCGTGATGCCACGATGGATTTATTAAAATCGAGAGACGGCCTAATTCTCGGCATTTGTAATGGATTCCAAGCTCTGATTAAAACTGGCTTAGTTCCGTATGGTGAGATTCGCGATGTCGATCACCATGCGCCGACTTTATTTCATAATTATATCGGCCGACATATTTCACGTTATGCTTATACGCGTGTCGCTTCCGTAAAATCACCTTGGCTCTCGAAGATGTCGGTCGGACAACAGCACACGATTCCGTTTTCCCATGGAGAGGGCAGATTTGTCGCGTCGCCTGGAATGATTAATGAATTGGCCCGCCATGGACAAATTGCTTTCCAGTATTGTGATTCAGCCGGTCAGCCTTCACATAAAATTGATTTCAATCCGAACGGATCCATTCATGCGATTGAAGGCATTACTAGTCCCTGTGGACGTGTCTTAGGTAAGATGGGTCACAGTGAACGTACGGGGCGCGACGTTGCTAAGAATATTCCTGGTAATAAATATCAGCCGCTCTTTGAAGGCGGTGTAGAATATTTTAGTTAGCTCCGTAGTTTCTTAAACGCAGCCAAGGCGCGATCGCGACCCTCGATTAGACCAATAGCTGGCTTTGGGTAATTAACGCCTAACGTGACGCCTGCGGCTTTTAAGACATGGGCATGAGCATCCCAAGGTTTGTGAATCCATTCGGCGGGCATGTTGGCTAGCTCGGGAACGTATTTACGAACGTAGTCACCGTTGGGATCAAACTTCTCGCCTTGAAGGACGGGATTAAAAACCCGGAAGTAAGGTGCGGCATCGGCACCACAACCGCC
Source organism: Polynucleobacter sp. (assembly GCA_040403635.1). Taxonomy (GTDB): domain Bacteria; phylum Pseudomonadota; class Gammaproteobacteria; order Burkholderiales; family Burkholderiaceae; genus Polynucleobacter. Next base: position 149 of record JBBAKF010000136.1, on the reverse strand, counting down.
CGCCCATTGCCAGCCGAGGGTGTTAGAAGCCAAATCGGCGTCCACTAAGGTATCCCAGAACCATTTCGCCCCATCTTGCCAGGGTTGGAGTAGATGTTTCACTAAAACAGAGGCAGCAACCATTCTGACGCGATTATGCTGCCAGCCAG
>JBBAKF010000135.1:0-5192 GCA_040403635.1 Polynucleobacter sp. | reverse complement strand
CGATAAGGATTTCTTTTTGTTGGAAAATGGTAATAACGTAACTACATTAACAATGTCTCCCCAAGATGCCGAGACATTGGCCACTCGTAAGTTTCAGGTTGAGGAAGTTGCGAGAATGTACCGAGTACCACTTCACAAATTACAATCATTAGACCGCTCGACTAATAATAATATTGAGCAGCAATCGGATGATTTTAAGGTAGATTGTTTATTGCCATGGTCGGAGAAAATCGAACAGGAATTTAAACGTAAATTGATATTGAACCGTGACAAAAGAAGTCATTGGTTTAATCTTGATATTGATTATGTGCTTCGGGCTGATAGTGTGAGCCGTAGTGTGGTGTATATGAATCGTTTTAAAACTGGGTCGATTACTGGTAATATGATACGTGAGCGTGAAGGTGAAAATAGGATTGATAACCCAATGTGTGATTTGCCGTTTGTGGGTTCTGGTGATATGCCACTTGACATGGAGATTTGGAATGCAAAAAAACTTAATAATAAAATTGGTAAGTGATGGAAGGATTTTTTGAAAATAGAGCCGTAATAAGCGAACTGACTAAACCAGTAATAAAAGGGAAATATCTTTCGGGTTATTGGTTGCCGTTTAATGTTTTGTCTGAAACATTGGTTGGAGAGAGAGCAGGGCAGAAAATTGTTTTTCGTGAAATTATACCATCATCTGCTTTGGATGTTGCCGATTTATCTAATGTTAAATGCTGTTTAAACCACGATGATAAAAACGAATTTTTGGGGCGTGTACCAAACACTTTAAAGATTGGAAAGGATGACAGAGGAATGACGTTTGAATGCGAGCTGCCTAATCTTGAGATAGGAATTAAAGTAATTGAATTTACTAATCGAGGTGATTACCAGGGTAATTCGTTTCGATACCTAACGATGGCAGGCGATGATACTTGGGAAAGACAGTCGGATAATACGTATATAAGAACGGTAAACAGGATTAGAGCAATTGTGCATATTGGGCCAGTTTTTGACCCTGCGTTTACTCAAACAGATTTGACTGTGGCGATGCGTAGTTTGGAAGAAAGCGGAATGCTTGAAGAACAAGATATTGAGGTTGAAGAAGAGAAAGAAATAGAGGATTTGTCAAAAGATTATATGCGAAAAGGTTTAAAGGCTATGAGAGGCCGAAAGATTGACATTATGGGAAAGTATTAATTTAAAAATCAAATATATAGATGGATTTACTCGAATTAAAAGACAAGAGAAATAAGTTGGTGATTGATATGCGTTTAGTAAACGACCGCTCAACTGGTGCAGATGACAATGATGGTTTTGCGAATGCAGAAGACCGTGAGCAATATCAGAAAATGAATGCTGATTTTGTTGCACTTGACCGCCAGATTAAGCGTACAGAATCGTTGGAAGCACAGGAGCGTGAAGCTGCTCAAAATACTTTTGAGAGAGAAGTGACTTTTGACAAGTCGAAGCAGGCTGAAATTTATGAGCGTGCGTTTGATAAGTGGGCGAGATTTCAAGAGGAGAATGGTTTTTCTGCTCAGGAGCGTTCAGTATTTTTGGCTCAGAACCGTGCTGCAACTACTCAAACGGCTTCAACTGGTGGTGTGTTAGTGCCTCGTAGTTTATTTAATGAGGTGGACATGGCTTTAAAAGCTTATGGTGGTGTGTATTCTGTTGCTCGTATTTTGAGCGATAGCCGTGGTAATACATTGGATATTCCGACACTTGACGATACTGCAAACAAATCGGTAATTGTGTCAGAAAATACTGACATTGGTAACGGTACTGATTTGAGCTTTGGTTCGGTTTCACTTTCAGCGTACAAATACAAAACAGGCTGGATTAGAGTTCCACAGGAATTGATTGAAGATTCTGATTTTAATATCACTCAAATGGTGACTGAGGCGATTGTTGAGCGTAATGCTCGTGCTTTGGCTGAACACCTTACAACTGGCACAGGTTCTGGACAGCCTCAGGGTGTTGTGACTGGTGCAAGTGCTTCGGGTGTGACTGTTGCTGCAAGTGCTTTGACTGCTGATAACATTTTGGAATTGTTACACAAAATCAATCCTTCGTATCGCCGTTCGCCAAGTTTCAATTTGATGTTTAATGATTCTACGTTTTTGACATTGAGAAAATTGAAGGATTCACTAGGTAATTATATTTTCAACAATGGTCTAACGGGTGGAGCTCCAGACACGATTTTTGGTGTACCGTTTATCATCAATGATGATATGGCGAGCATTGGAACTGGAAACACTTCGGTGATTGCTGGTGATTTCTCGAAATATATTGTTCGTACTGTGAATCAGCCTCGTTTGGTTCGTACTGACGAACTTTATAAAGGTTTTGATCAGGTTGCGTTTAACTACTTTCAGAGAGTAGATGCTAAAATTGTTAATTCTGCTGCTATCAAGAAATTGACACATGCATAATGCAAAAAGTAAAAGTAAAAGCTATACAGTCTTTTGGAGGTGGTGAATATCACCTCACAATAGACGAAATACTGGAAGTGCCTAAAGAAATAGCACAAGATTGGATTAAATACGGATTTGCCAAAAAAGTAAAATAAATGAATATCCCTTTTCTGACAGGAACAGAATTAACTCGAGAGGCTGGTACTATTGTGAGTGTTGAACAAGCATTTACGTGGTGCAGGATTGATGGGTATGCGGTGAATAATCCCGAATATGGATTGGTTGAATCGCTGATATCGGCGGCTGAAGGAGAGATTGAGGCCTATTTAAATAAGGTGATTAGAAAAGGGGTATTCGTTTTTAATTTTAATGGTTTTTGTGCTTTTGATGTAAATAAGTATCCGTGCACAAGTATTGATTCGGTGAAGTATCATAATGGTACTACTCATGTGGATTTGGATGTGGCTAATTATGAGAAGTTTAGGTATTCTAACGAAGGTGTATTGATTAGGTATAAAAGAACATTGCCGACGGTGCAAGACCGATTGGATGCCGTAAAGGTGACTGTTACTTGTGGCTACGAGCTGGCCAATGTACCTAATTATATAAAAACCGCTATGCAGTTGATGGTGGGTGAGTGGTATAACAACCGTGATAATGGTAAGAAGGAGTTTCCGACTGTGGCAGAGAGTATTTTGAGAAAACATAGAATGATGCGAGTATGAAAATAGATTCAGGCAAGTTGGATTTAAGAATATCGATTGAAACTCCAATTGAATCGGTGCTTAGTGGTGAGATGATAACGCAGGCTTGGCAGTTGCATTATGGCACTTGGGCCATGCAAAAGCAAGTAACTAATAAAGAGCAGGAGAAAATTGAATCTATGACAATGGTGTCATCCGATATGACAGAGTTTACGATTAGATATCCTCTACATAAGACGATGCCGAGTACAAAAATGAGAGTGGTGGAAGTGGCCAAAGGTTTTATATATGACATAGAAAATGTGCGGGTAATGGGTAGGAATGATTTTTTGGTTTTGGTGTGCAAACAAAGACAACAACGATAATGGAAGTTTTAGCTATAAAAAATACTGGTACGCATTGTAAAGGTGTGATTTATAATCTACCTGAAGAAGAGGCGATTGAAGGTATTGCTGGTGGATTATTTGTGAATAAGGTATTAAATAATTTGATGAATGAAGAAGTTAAGAAGCCAGAAGAGCAGGAGACTTATCATACGAATGGGAGTGGAAAAAAGAAGAAGTAATTAGACATTTTTTAGACGTTGTTTAGACATTTCTTAGACATTGGAAGCGATTTTAACAATAGAAAATATAAAAAAAAAGATTTAAGTTGTGTTGAAGTTGAATATTTTAAAAATAGATAATAATGGCATTTGTATTTGATATTGGGGTTGAGGGTGAAGAAAGTCTGGAAGGATTGGAGTTGGCTCTTAAAAATATGTCGATAGCTGTAAATGAGAAAATACATATTGCTGCTTTAAAAAAGGCGGCAAATGTGGTAAAGCAAAGATTGAGTGTTGATGTACCTATCCGTACTGGTGAGTTTGCAAGGACTTTAAGAGTTGCAAAAACTAAGTACAAACAAATTGGTGAGTACCAAGTAATTGTGGGGTTTAAGAAAGGGAGGGATGGGAATGGAAAACCGCTAAAGGGTTTTATTGCTCATTATTTTGAATATGGAACGGAGAATATGGAAGCAAGACCTTTTATGAGGCGAGCGGATTCGGCCACCAGAGACCAGCAGGAAATGATTTATACGCAGGAAATACAAAAACAAGTTGATAGACAATTAAACGGATTATGATTGAGGATGCACTAAGAACTAAATTATTGTTGAATACCACGCTAACAGGCTTGGTTGCCGATAGGATTTATGTAAACGAAGCTCCGCAAGGAGGTGCAAAACCTTTTGTAGTTTATACGGTGATAACGATTGAGCCGATTTATAGTGCTCATTGTGTGTTGGACGAGGTTACGATTCAATACAGTGTTTTTGCGGAGCGATATGGTTCGGCCAGAACGATAGTGAATGTAATTAGAACGGATTTAGAAAGATTTAATGGTGTGCTTTCAGGCATTAGTGTTGTGAACATTGATTTTGCAGGACTGGGAGCAAGTGAAAAAGAAAATGACAGCCGATTGGCTCATATAAGTTACGATTTTAAAACTACAATAAACAAATAAAGCAATGCCAAGACCAACCATGTTAGGTACTGAAATTGATATTTTCGTTGGGACAATAGCGGTAGCTTGTGCTGACGAAATTTCTTTAGATATTTCATCAGATATGTTATCGACACTATGTGCAGGTAGCGGAGACATTAAGACAGCAAGACCAGGGAAGAAAACTATTAAAGGTACTTTGAAAGGCCTTGCATATGTTTACACGTCTATTGAAGAACCTACAAACGTAGGCTATTTTGATATGATGGATGCTATCTTGAACAATACGTTGCTTACGATTGCATTTAAAACTAAAACTGTTGGTGATAGAATACTCACTGGAACTGCGTTTGCGTCTTCGTTCAAATTGACTGCCAGCGTATCAGACAATAGTAAGTATGATGCAAGTTTTGAGTTTCAGACGTTTACAACTAATACTTTAGTGACTGCTTGATGATTAGCAAAAAACAAAATTATTGTACGCTCAATATCGGTGGAGTTGAGCGTACTTTAAAGTTTTCGATGGGAACACAAGAAATGTATCTTGATACCATCACGGAACTTTTAAAGGATAAAAAGCTAAACATTGATAATCCGATTAC
>JBBAKF010000134.1:0-5241 GCA_040403635.1 Polynucleobacter sp. | reverse complement strand
AGAAATTTATTGCAAGAAATATCTATGTGGATGTTCGAGCGGCCTTCGGATCGATGTATCAGGTTGCAAATATCTAAGTCTTTACGTAGTAAGTCTTTAGATATTTCTACAGTTGCAATCTCAGTAATGGAGATTGGTTGATTGGTGCTATACTTTAGGTTAGGGCTATTACCCTAAGTGATGTTGACATATAGTATCTGTATATAATATATATATTAATGATTAATATATTGCTTATGTATTTTGGTTGTGTATCAGCGTGATCTTGTATATTTGATTTCACTAGCTTTCTAATAATTGTTTTCTGACCGGTACTGTCGTTGTATTCACACACCTCCCCTTGAGAAAAAAATCTAAGTGAGAATTGGTTATTCATTCTAATGGTACAATGCCTAATTTTTCGCGTAATTCTTGAAATTTACGGCCTGCTCTTGGACTAGCTAATATATCCGCTACAATTTCATCACCAGATTGGTATTTGACTTGAATTATTTGTCTTTTGATTAAATCTTGGAGATATGAATGTTTTATGTCTAGGTATTTGTGACTGGTTGACGTTGTATCGTAAGTTGTTCTAATTGACTGAGTATTATCCTGATGTATAATTATTCGCGCATTGGTTATACCTATAAATTCATAGATACTTTTTATAAACATACCTGGCTCAATACTTGCGTGCATTGCGACCAACTCTGCATACGATGAGCTATCGCATACGTTTGTTTGTTTCACTGATTTTGCATGAATCGGTGAATCGCCGTAATATATTATGTATCCAGTATGGGATTTGTGATGATCGTTAATGTGCACTGCGTATGCTGAATCTGCACTTATATTAATTTCGTTTTCAAATTTACTTGGATTTATATGCAAACCATAGTTCAACGTATTCTTCACGTAACCATATAGATACATTAATTTGTTCCAATCGTTGATAGTGGGGTTTGGGACACAGCTAAGCATACTACAAGCATTTAATATATCGTATCTATATTTGTGGGCAATGTGGTACAAGGTCATCAGGTAACTTAAATATATTGTTTTATCACATGGTTTGTCGTCATTGATGGCTGTTATTGGTATGATAGGGGTGGGGTTTGGACGCGTTTGGATATTTTTTAGTGCTTCCTTTTCTTCAAATAGTTTTTTTAATTTTGGGAATTGATGCAGTACTATTGTTCCATCCGTTAGCATTTGTATATTGGTTTGAAGATATTGGATCGGGTTGGTTGTTGTGAGTATGTTAGACCTGTATTTGATATTGTTCATGTCTAGGGTTTTATAAAGTTCGTCTCGCATCCATTTACTGTTATCGTCATATATTAATAACGCGTCGTCCACATGAGTTCCAATTAGTATCATTGATGTGTCCAACGTCTTCTTGTAACAGCATTTATCGTGTTCACTGCGTTCGTATCCTAAGTCTAATAAGATCTTAGTGTATTGGTCGAACCAAACTCGCCCTGCCTCTGGTAGTCCATATAATGACTTTCGTAATTCTGCTAAAATAGTTCCATTAGGCTGTATATAATGTTGATATGTTGGATCTATGTCTAAAATATATGGAATTGTTATGTGTGGTAGTATTATTACGTGTCGTTTGTCGATTTCTAGCGATGATTGGACAAAAGCCGCCGTGACGTCAAATATTTCTATTTGTTGTTTCGCTGCAACGGCATAGTTCAGTAATGACATGTACGTCATGTTGGATATAGTGGGAGCTGTTTTTTCGAATACTTCGTAAGCCTCCATGTCGACATTGTTTCCCATCGCACATAGTCGTGCTTTTATTTTGTCGAGACTACCGTCTATTTTATATTTTTCCGTTAAGCGCATTATGCATCGAAGTGTGACTTTGTGTATGCTGGGTGTTCGTTCCTGTTGACTGCGTATTGGTATCCATGTTTTGTTATCCATTAGTTGTCGTATTTCAGCTCGTCGCGCTTGTATTTTCATGTCTTCCATATCGTGGGTTATTGTGAATGTGCTGTATCTAATGGTTGGGACGTGTACTCTTGTTGATCGTCGTAAATTATCATTAATTGCGGTGTCCATGTTACCACCGTCTGCATTCGCTGTGGCGTCCATTGTATCACCGTTCGTTGCGATGTCCGTGTTACCACCGTCTTCGTTCGTTGCGGTGTTCGTGTTACCACCGTTTTTGTTCGTTGCGGTGTCCGTGTTACCACCGTCTTCGTTATTTGCGGTGTCCGTGTTACCACCGTCTTCGTTCGTTGCGGTGTTCGTGTTACCACCGTTTTTGTTCGTTGCGGTGTCCGTGTTACCACCGTCTTTGTTATTTGCGGTGTCCGTGTTACCACCGTCTGTTTCATCATTGTTGACAATTTCCTTGTAGGAGTGGTTTTTATATATGATTATATCATCTGGTGGAGTGTTGATCTGTTTTGCTAGTCCGTTTATTTTGTTGATGATATCTATAGGCGTGTTGGTTATGTATTCTTCAACCCTGCGTATAAGTATCTGTTCTGTTTCATATATCCAGACGTAGTAGCCTTCGGTGTGTTCATCCGCCTTTAAAACTATGGCTCTGTATCGGTATAAGGTTGCTTTATCAGAACCTGCCGATACGATGACACACTGTCCAAATGTTGCCTTCATGGTGTTGACGTTAAGTCGTTCTCCATTAATGAACATGGATGGTGTGTGTGGTGTTGTGTGTTTGTTTGGTGTGTGGTTTAGTTTAAGTATGACGTCTGGGATTAAGTAGTCGTACCACTGTAGTGGTATTTTGAAGGGTACAGATGCCTGTATGATGGTGATTTTGATACGTATATTGCGCACGTATCGCTCTACTCGTTTGCAATGTTCGTATGGTATGGCATGATCCATTTTAATGTTCAGTTGGGTAAGATCATTCTCCATTGCGGTAAATGTTTTGTCATTGTCCGTCACCATGGTCCTTATCTTTTTATACGGGGTTTCTAGTTTTGCAATGTGTATTTTTATTGCCGCTAGTACGACTTTACTGGATTTATCTTCCAGGGGTGAATATACTCCATATGTAATTTCCCTCACTATGGTTAGTAGTTTTGGTTTTCCGTTGACGAATACGATGTCCGTTTGTATCTCCGTGCCAGCTATGGGATCCGTGTTGTCGAATCGCTTCCGATTCGGTATTGGTCCTGACCTGGGTTTTGCTTCACTGCATTCCCTGCATTGTCCGTATATTATCCTTGCGTTTTGGAGATCGGTTGATGTGATCTGGGCGTTTATTACCCCGTTGTAGTCTAATAGCGCGCCTAGTGTGTCGTCGGATGGGTGGTACATGAGAACGTGCATCCTATGTGCTAGTTCGGCTCGATCTCTCTGTAGTTTGGTGAATATTTGTTTCGTGCTGATCTCTGCTGGAATGCATATGTATTCGTGTCTGGATGGTACTCTTGTTAGTGCCCTCGCGTCGATTGAATAGAACTTGTTGTCTTGTCGGGTGAAAGTTAATTGGTGTCCGGAAGTTGGGTTGATTAAGTGTGATATCTTGTCTTGGTTGATGATGTCCTTTTGCTCGTAGTAACCGATGGCATTCATTGCCATTAGCGAAATGATGTTATGTTTGAAATTGGGACTATAATATACTAGTCCCAGCATTGGGTGATATCCCGCTTGGGTTATTCTTAGCTCACCCGCTCCGTTTACTGCTATGGGTATCCGTAGGTTATGTAGTCCTTGCAATAGCGTTGCATTGTGAAATATATGGATGGTGGAATGGTTGTCCATATTGACCCTCGTTGATGGGTTGAGTCCGTGCGTGGTTATATCAGTTGTGTAGCATTGTTGAAGAGGGAGGCTGATCACGTAGCATCGTTCTTCATTAATATTTACAGGATTATATTTCTCCTGTTCGCTCTCGTCGGCAAATTGCTGTTCGACGTATTCGTCTTGCTCCATGTTGTCGTCGGCGTAATAAGTGTCGAGGACGTACGCATCATGCTTTTTTCGTTCCGGGCAGTGTCTTGCCCAGTGTCCTTGCTGTCCACATACGAAGCAGCCATTACCGTTGAATTTCCCCGATAAGTGTTCATTTCCACGTAGGCGTTGGTTGATCGTTGTTGGCTTTGCTCCGGTTTCGCGACGTGGGTTGGTTTGAGATGTTTGCCATGGTTGGTAGCCTGTTGGCGCTGGTCGTGGTGGAAATACTTGTGGACGAGATGATTGATCGTTCCTGGGATAAGTCGGTGGTGCTCCCCCTCGTGGCGGGACATGTTCCCTGGAATATACCGGTGGTGCGCCTCCTCGTGGCGGAACTGTTCGTTGGCGTTGTCGTGGGTTCATGGCGTATGTTTCTTGATCGTCGTATCTGTTGCGTCGTTCGCGGTCCATCGCCAGAGCGGTTTCAGGAGTTGGCTCTGCATGGCCTACATTGGACATTATTGTTTTTAAATGGTTGTGTGCTTGGTGGATGGAAGTTGGGATGTTGTGGTGATTAATGTGCTGGTTGTATAGGGCCTTCCACTCGATCACTCGTTGCCGGATTTCTTGGCAAGGATGGTTTGTTATTCCTTGAGAGTAGTAATATACTGCTGTGCTACCTGCCATTGTTGTTGATGGATTAAGTGCAGTGGCTTTCTTAAGTGCAGCGTTCACTCGCTTTGTATAATTACCAATACTTTCATCCTCTTTCATCTTGATGTTCCTTACCTCATTTTCCGATTGATCGATGTCTGCTCTGGTTATAGTCGTACCAGTGCATAGATGTGACTGCAGGATAATGTTTAATATCTCGATAATGTCGTGATTATCTCTGGCATGCTTAAGTCCGACTTCATCGAAGTCAATTAATCTTTCGCATGATGATTCATGCATGACGTTGTTGGCGTCTAAAACGACTCCAACCATTGCTATTAACTCTTTTTTAAATCTCTCTGTTCTGTCGGCGTTTTTTTTGTAGATGGTGGTTGCTTCTTCCTTGGTGCAATTGAAATCATCTTTGATTTGAGTCACAGATGGTGTGGCTGTCCACTCAGGTTTGATCGTTTTTGTGGTAAATATCTCGGCAAATTCAGGGTGAATGCGTTTCATATATGTTGGTAATACATCATCTAGAAACTCGATCACGTTGGTACTTGCACGCGAGTATCGTAGCTTCTTTGTCTCTTGCATGTTGCAGAAATTTATTGCAAGAAATATCTATGTGGATGTTCGAGCGGCCTTCGGATCGATATATCAGATTGCAAATATCTAAGTCTTTACGTAGTAAGTCTTTAGATATTTCTACAGTTGCAA
>JBBAKF010000133.1:0-5290 GCA_040403635.1 Polynucleobacter sp. | reverse complement strand
CGTGCGAAAGGCGTTACCCACGTCGCCACCGAAGTACACGAAATGAAGGAGCAGAACCCAAATTGTCCGTCTTCAAAAAGACTCCTCTAAATGGGGTCAAGTTACAAATAGATTAAATATAAATTTAGACTGAACCTTGTTACACACCCTTTTATGCTTATGAAGGAGGGGGGTGCGATTTTTATTTCTTTTGTCATTTAAACCTTAAAAAAACATAATCTCAAACAACTAGAAGTTGAGATTCAAAGTAATTTAGTTTCGGCTGCACTGTATTTGCAAACGAAAAAGCCTCACCAAAATGGACTGACTCTCAAAAAATTATGTCTAACTTGATGCTAACGATTTCAAAGTCTTGGTTTTTGACCTCTGTAACCCTAACCAATAAAATTACATCATGTAGTAACTCTTTATAGAATTTAGTGTGGGTAATTTCTAATTGAGTTAAGTCAACAGAAGTGATAAATTTCTAAGCAACCTTCTTATTGATCTGACTTGCAAATAACGGTAAATTAAAATGAAAGAACTCAAAACCTATCCCGAGGGCACCCCATTCACCGGGAAAATAGGTCGTACTGCATCAACATCTGAGCCTGCGTGGCCGATGCCCGTTCGTGCAAAGGAGGGCGCTCCCAACGTTTTGGTATTTCTTTTAGATGATGTTGGCTTTGCCCAACTTGGATGCTACGGCTCAGATATCGCAACCCCAAATATCAACCGCTTAGCTAACGGTGGCTTGCGCTACCGGGACTTTCATACCACCGCGATCTGCTCTCCTACTCGTGCTTGTTTACTCACAGGCCGTAATCACCATTCAAACGGAGTTGGCATTATTCAAGAAATGGCCACGGGATACCCTGGCTACAACGGAATGGTGCCAAAAGAGAATGGGTTTTTATCAGAAATTTTGCTTGCGCAGGGGTATGCGACTTTCGCTATTGGTAAATGGCATTTGACCTTAGCTAGTGAGTACGCGTCCGGCGCCTCAAAGGCTCGCTGGCCTCTATCTCGTGGGTTTGAGCGCTACTATGGATTTATTGGAGGGAAGACCAGTCAATGGTCACCAACACTTGTACACGACAGTCATTACATTGCTCCGCCTTTTACTGGGGATGAGAGCTATCACCTCAATGCGGACCTTGCCGACCGAGCCATAGAGTACCTAGTTGACTTGCGCACTGTAGCGCCAACTAAGCCCTTCTTTATGTATTACTGCCTAGGTGCGGGCCATGCGCCTCATCAAGTAGAGCGTGAATGGATAGATCGCTATAAGGGCAAGTTTGACCAAGGCTGGGATAAATGGCGCCAAGAGGTATTTGAGCGCCAAATAAGGTCAGGAATCGTTCCAAAGGAAACCAAGCTTTCCCCTCGTCCCGATCAGGTTCAAGCATGGGATAGCCTTTCATCTGAAGCTAAGAAACTCTATGCTAAGCAGATGGAGGTATTCGCTGGCTTTATGGAGCAAACAGACCATCACATAGGCCGAGTCATTGCGCACCTAGAAAAAATGGGCGAATTAGAAAATACCATTATTGTTCTCGCATCAGACAACGGTGCGTCTGCGGAAGGCGGCGAACATGGTTCTTTCAACGAATGCCAATTTCCTAATCGTATTGAACCCACAATAGAACATAACCTCAAGCATATTGATGAATGGGGGGGTATTAAATCTTTCGCTAACTACGCATGGGGGTGGGCTTGGGCTGGTAACACACCTTTGAGGCGCTGGAAGCGTTACCTTCATCAAGGAGGCATGAGCGATCCGCTTATTGTTCATTGGCCCAAGGGCATCAAGGCTCGGGGTGAAGTACGTAGTCAGTATGCGCATGTAGTTGACTTAACGCCAACTCTTCTAGACGTTTTAGGACTTGAAGCACCGCGCATACTTAACGGTATTACCCAGCGACCGTTAGAAGGCAAAAGCTTCGCTCACACATTTAATGACAATGAAGTAGCCACTGCCAAACGTACTCAATATTATGAAATGATTGGCTCACGTGCAATCTGGGCCGATGGTTGGAAGGCAGTCGTGGAACAGCCGCAGGGCGACTTTATGACTGAAGAAATGCTTGACGCTCAGAAGTGGGAGCTTTACAACGTAGAAAACGATTTCTCTGAAAGTAATAATTTGGCTGAAAAGTACCCGGGCAAACTCAAGGAATTGATTGAGCTCTGGTGGATCGAGGCTGGCAAGTACAACGTTCTACCCCTTGATTCGCGAATGCAACTTCGCATGAGCGAGAGAAAACCTTCTACTGGTTCGCAAGGTAATCGACATACGTACTATGCCGGAATGGCTGCCCAGTTTGAATATACAGCCGTCAATCTTAAAAACCGTTCGCACACCATAAGTGCGGATGTTGTAGTACCTGATTGTGGGGCGGAGGGAGTACTGTTAGCCCATGGAAGCTGGTTTGCCGGTTACTCTCTTTATGTCAAAGATCAGCGTCTAACTTACGTTCATAACTACTTAGGCCTGTCCGAATACCGCATTCAAGCGAATCAAGATTTGCCAAAAGGCAATGCGAAGCTTCAATTTCGTTTCGTTCGAACTGGCGAACATCAGGGCCGGGGGTATCTATTTATTAACGGTAAGCAGGTTGGGGAAGCGGAAATTCCTAGAACTATTCCTGCGGTCATAGAAACATCTGGGGAGGGATTGTGTTGTGGTTACGACTCGGGTGTTCCTGTTACCCCGGATTATGTCGCGCCGTTCACTTTCACCGGACAAATCGAACAAGTCGTTGTTGAAACGGAGGAGGTCGGTTCCATTGACCTTGAAGCTCAGATACGCACAGCATTTACAGATCAATAATTGAAAGACACATCATGGTTCAAAAAACTATTCTTAATTTAAATATGTTTGGTTCAGTAGTCGCTTACAAAAATAAAATAAGAACTCTTTGTATACCTTTTTTGGGGTTAGTATTTTCCTTATTCACCTTGATAGCGGATGCTCAAACCTATCCATCACGCCCAATTAAACTCATAGTCCCGTATCCGCCAGGAGGTAATACCGACATAGTTGCACGCATCTATGGTCAAAAGCTTTCAGAACGTATTGGTCAGCCAGTTATTTTTGATAATCGTGGAGGCGCTTCCGGCACAGTCGGAGTCGGTATTGCTGCGAAGTCTCCTAACGATGGCTACACAATCGTAATTGGCGATGTGGGATCGTTGGTAGTGGCTAACCATGCAATACCTACCCGACCCTATGACGCGATGAAGGATTTAGCGCCTATTGCACTGGTCTCTTCTGTATCAATTTTGGTCTCTGTCCATCCTAAGTCTCCATATAGTAATTTTGAAGAACTTCTAAAGCGTGCTCGAGCTCAACCAGGCAAAATCACTTTCGGCACATCCGGTATCGGCTCACCAAGTCATATGGCGATGGAACTTCTGCAGTCAATGACCAATACTGATTTCATGCACATACCATTTAAGGGAGGTGCGCAAGCAGTGACGGCCATGATTGGTGAGCAAACGGACTTCTTAGTTGATGGAACTGCCTTTGCTCAAGTCAAAGGCGGCCGTTTGAAAGCAATTGCGGTTACTGGTCCGCGACTCCCAGGATTACCAGATACTCCTGGGATAGGAGAAAATGTCAAAGGATTCGAATTCACCAATTGGTGGGGTATTTTGGCTCCTGCGGGTACTCCTGCGGATGTAATCAGTCGCCTCAATGATGAGTTCAAGCAGATCGCAGCTTTACCGGAGATACGTGAACGTCTCAGTGGACTAGGTCTTGCTGCACGCCCGAGTTCTGCACAAGAGTTTGCCGACCACATAAAGTCTGAAACTGAAAAAATTAGCCGAATCGTAAAGACAGCCAATATCAAATTTGATTAAGTGCGTTGGTCGTTGATAACGTGATCGATACAAGGCTAGCTGGCCAAGCCAAAGATCGATTCACCAGCAACTGGTAAGCGCGCTTTAAGGATATGGCCATTGAGCGAGTCGGTAATGAATACAGTCTTACCGTCTACGCCGCCAAATGCTACGTTTGTCATTAGGCTTTCTTTCGGGCCTACGATGAGATGTGTGGGCAACCCCCGATTGTCGTATCGCCAGACGCCGATACCTAAGTGGCATACGACCATACCCCCTTCTGCATCAAGTTCAATTCCATCTGGCCCCGTGCCGCCAGACAGTTGAATAGCAACGCCGACCTTGGAAGGCGCGCCGTCGGCCATAAACGGAAGTCGCCAGATCTGTTGGCCTCGGGTGACAGCCACGTAGAGATTGTTAGTGGTTGCGTTGAAAGTTAGTCCGTTTGGGCTGGGTGCGTTCGACACCAGTCGATCTAGGTTTCCATTGGCTTGAAGCTTATAGATCTTTCCTGTTGGGTCTGCAATGCCAGTCTGGCCTTGGTCAGTGAAGAACAAGTCTCCATTGGGGGCAAAGTGCAGGTCGTTTAGACCTTTGAAACTCTCGCTGTAGGCGGTCTCCAAAAAGGGCTTCACGTCTCCCCGAACTGTGTCGAGTGTCATAAGGCCATGTCGATAGTCGGTAATAAAAGCACGACCATCTTTATGGAACTTCAAGCCATTAGGCCAACCTGCGTACTGGGCAGCAACTTCCCATCGCTTATCAGTGTCAATACGAAAGATTCTGCCGAAAGGAATGTCTACTACCCAAAGGTTCCCCTGTTTGTCGAACGAAGGTCCCTCAAGAAAGGAGTCAACCTCTATGCCTTGCCGGTTAGCGTCTGACCATGCGGTTCGTTCCATCTTCCGAAACTTGGAAGGGAGTGTGCTGAATACCTCCGCTTGGATGATCTCTAGTTTCTGAAATGGATTGAACATTGTTTAGTCGCTTTTAATCTCGATATTTACTGTTCATACTTGTTTAGCAAGAAAAAGAATATCGATTAGGTTTGTGTAGAAAGTGTGGTTCAGATTTACCGCTTGGTTTTGTTTAAGCATTGATTTTAGATATGCGTAACCTGAACCATACCGTTTTTTTTCGATGGCATGTTAGTATCCCAACATGAATTTATTTATATGTAACAAGGTGAATAATGACTAGGATTAGCTGTAAAGAGGTTTGTAAAATTGTGGCGGATTCATCGACAGATGACATAGTTGTTATTACTATGTCCGCAATGAAAGTTTTCCCAACTATCGCTCCGGATGCGTATTTTGTTAGCTCTGTACCTTTAATGGGTGGCGCGGGCTCAATTGGCATGGGAATTGCCATTGCGAGACCAGACAAACAAATTTGGGTCTTAGACGGAGACGCCAGTCTTTTAATGGAGCTAGGTTCTTTAGTAACCATAGCTGAAGCGGCTCCA
>JBBAKF010000132.1:0-5312 GCA_040403635.1 Polynucleobacter sp. | reverse complement strand
ATCACAGGAATAACTGGCCCAGATGGACACCACCTTACCGAACTCCTACTTAGTAAAGGCTATGAAGTTCACGGACTCATCAACGGGCAACGAAATTCTCGTCTGTCTGAGTTCTCTAACCGTTTTCCCGAAGCCAAGTTATCCGGAGGAGACTTAACTGATTTTTCAAGTCTTCTTCAGGTGGTTGATAATGTCGGTCCAGATGAAATTTATAATCTTGGAGCCATAAGTTTTGTAGGGTTGAGTTTTAAACAGCCAGAGTTAACGGCAAACATAACTGGCTTAGGGGCGCTGAGGCTCTTGGAAGCAATCAGAAAAGCTGGTTTAGAAAAAACATGCCGGTTCTATCAAGCTTCGTCATCAGAAATGTTTGGGAAAGTTCGAGAAACACCACAGACTGAATTAACACCATTTCATCCACGTTCACCATATGGAGTCGCGAAGACATTTGCACATTACACAACTATGAATTACCGTGAATCTTATGGAATGCATGCTTCTACCGGCATTTTATTCAACCACGAAGGTGAATATCGAGGTCATGAATTCGTTACTCGAAAAATTACATCCCATGTTGCAAAGATAAAGTTAGGGAAAATTGAAAGATTCTCGCTTGGTGATTTAACGCCAAGAAGAGATTGGGGTTATGCCAAGGAATATGTGGAGGCAATGTGGCTCATGCTTCAGCAAGACAATCCCGACGATTACGTGATCGCGACGGGTGAAACGCACACGGTTCAAGAATTTGTCGAGGCTTCCTTAAAAGCAGTCGGTCTAGATGGGGCGATTGAGAATTATGTAGACTTTGACCAAGCTATGGTGCGTCCTGCAGAGGTTGATTTATTGATTGGTGATGCATCTAAAGCGAAAGCATTGCTCGGATGGGAACCAAAGGTAAAGTTTGAAAAGCTGGTAAAGATTATGGTTGAAAATGATCTAATTCTTGAGGAAAGATAGAAAGGTATTAATTACAAGTATCTGAATGTTTTACTTGTTAACGCGGTTAAAGCTTGTACCTAAAATCAAATGCCACATAATTCAAGCCGACCTTGAATTTTAAAGTTACATTTCTTTTGCTTCAATAATTTTGTCGATGTTTCCGTGCAATTCGTTTATAATTGTGATTCAACTAATTCGGCTAACAAATGTCCCCAAATTAAGTGAATCTCCTGCGCCCTTGGTGTCGAATTTGATGGTGCTCGCCAAATCCTAACTCCTGGAATTTCTGGAGCTGACGAGCCAGTCCACAACATCGTTTTGACTCCAATTTCTTGAGCAGACTTTAAAGCTTGTAAGATATTGGCTGACTTGCCAGAGGTTGTGAGGCCAATTAGTAGGTCGTTTTTTTTCAGGTGTGCCTCGACCTGGCGTGAAAAAATGTACTCCACGCCATAGTCATTAGCTATAGCGGTCAAAGCGCTTTGGGATTCGTTCAAACAAATTACGTCTAAAGGGCGATGATCTAATACACACTTGCCTGTGAATTCAGCTGCGATGTGCATGGCCTCCGCCGCGCTGCCACCATTTCCTACAAAAGCCACTTTATTCCCATTTTTAAATGTATCGAGAATCTCGGTTGCTAAGCTCAAGATTTTTTCGTTTGGAAATGCATCCGCATGCAAAAGAGTGTCATTAACACATTGAAGCAATTTCTCTAATTGACTTTCGATTTCTACAAGCATTAATTAGCCTTCCGTAGATCTGCAAATACCTTTGTAATATAGAGCATTGTGATGAGATTCTCAGTCATTTTTGAAGTAAGCGCCATCTAAGAATGAAATAGGGGTCTCAAAGTTCTTGAGAAGATACGAGTGTTCATTACTAACAAAGTACTCATTTAAACCATCAAAATATGCAAATCTGTAGCTAGCAGTGCCCAAAATGTGACGAAAAGTGGCTGAAATACGTTTTTTACTGAATGGGTCGATGGCTTCGATTACGATAATTTTAGGTCGATAAACGAGTAAATCAATCCCCTCGAGAACCATCTTCTCGTGCCCTTCCACATCGATTTTCAAGAATTCAAATGAAGTCTCTGTATGATTTTCTAAAATTGAATTTAAAGTCTTAGATTGAATATGCTTGACTTCGTATTCTAATTTCCATCCTGATTCAAATTTACTGGCTAGTTCAAAATCTAAAGTTGAGATACCCAATTCCTGAAACTCATAAAATTCTAGTGAAGTATCCAAATTTGAGGCAGCTAGATTGAGAACGAGGTCAGTAGGCCTTTGCTCCTTTAAAAGAATCGAATTCGCCTCACTCGCCTCAATTAAGATTCCCGACCACCCAATCTTATAAAATGAAAGACTCACTGATGGAAGATCGGGATTACCGGCACCGACATCAAGATACCGACCACATTCAAGATTCTTGAAACAGCGATAAAGGAATACGTCTTCGAGGTTTTGTCCCGTTGGCCACCAACTTGTAGTCAATCTCTCACCCCCCCAGAGCATCAAGAAACAATTTCCTCTGTTCCACTTAAGAAATGACTGGTCAAAAACCAGTTGATAGTTTTCCAGAGTAACAAATTATATTCGAATGTGAATGAAGATCCGTGGGGATTTAAGGGCGTTTTAAGATAAGTATATAGTTCGACTGTGCGAATAGTGGTGGATTCACGAGTTTTTTCTACAGCTGCATCTAATCGCGGGATGGGAAATTATGTCCGTGGGTTAATTCAAGAACTTAAAAATCAACAATTTGAACTCTGTTTTATTGGCTATAAAATCAGCAAAAAAGAATTAGAAAAAGAGATAAACCTATTCCCCATAGATGAAAATTCCTTTACCAGTTTAGATATCGACCCAAATACCATCGCACAGTCTTACCATGCCTCTTCCATAACGAATGTGATCGAGTCAGCGGTCTGGAAACTACGAGGCGATGCATATCTTGATGCGACGCCTTTTATTTCACCAGCTCGAATTGACATAAGGACCGTGCCTGTTATTGGGGTACTTTACGATTTAATTCCATTGATGATGAGTGAAAGTTATCTGGTTTCTCGAGACATTAGAGATCAGTACCACCTCTCGCTAAGAGCAATTAAGAATGCAGATCTCGTTATTGCTATTTCAAAACGTGTATTGACGCTTGGTGTTGAGTGGCTGGGAATAGATAAAGAAAGAATTAAAGTGATTTATCCAAACATACCTCTGCATGATTTGAACAAGGAAGGGAAGCAACCTAATTTAAAGAATTATGGCTTACTAATGGGCGGAACGCATCCAAGTAAAAACCCAAATCAAATTTATGAATTTTGCAAAAAGGTCGCTCCGCACATTCTACCGGGTGAATTAGTCATCTTATTTCCTAATAAAGGCGACAAGGATCGTTTTGAATCAGAGTACGGAGTAGTTTCCTCAAAAATTACTGTTTTTGAATCACTAGCGGAATCAGAAAAAAATATTCTGATCGAAAATTGCAAAGTTTTCTTGAACTTTTCACTCATTGAAGGGTTTGGAATTCCAGTACAGGAAGCGATTCAACTAAATGTTCCAATAATCGCTGTAAAAACTGACCTTAATCAAGAGATGAATCTAGAAAGTGAACTTGTTGAGGACCCAGCTCTGGTTGATCAGTTTGTTGCTAGATATTTAGTAAGACTAGATATGCCAAGGGTGAATACTCGTGTAAGAAAAACCGTTACCACCGATCGGATGTACAAGGATGCGTTTCAATCAATTTTGCGACTGCCTTCAAATGAGTCCCAGTGGCGTGAGACTGTTAATCTAGTTTCGCCGTTATCTCCAATTCCATGTGGAATATCACAGCTGAGTACTGAAATTCTTCAATTTCTAGATTCACAAAACATTCCTACTGCCTCTTATATTGATGACCAGCCTTTACCGACTCTTATTAATGCAAAGAATCTAAGATTTTACTCTGCCTCTTCATTTCCCTTGCATATGCCAAAAACTCCAAGTTGGTTTCAATTAGGCGGCGCAACATGGTTCACGGGAGTTTTTCGTGCGATACAAGTTAAGAATCCTGGAATGAAATTTGCATTTGTACATGATTTAAATATATCGGGCGGTCTTTTCGATATTTGCCGACTAGGAAAATTAGAGAAGTTTTGGGATCATATTTTGAGTTTAGAACAGCAGGAGGTTCATGATTCAGTATATCTGAGAAAAAGAATGAGTTTTGATTCACCACTTCTCGTCTGGTTAAAGGAGTATTTTGATCAAGTTTTTGTTCACCTTCCAAAAGCAGCATGGCCTTCGTATTTGGACACCGAAACATGGAGTTATATCCCTCAGGGCAGACAGAATAGTCCATCACATAGGAAACTATTCAATTCGATATCGGATGACCTTGCATTTTTCTCTCAATTCAATATTGGTGTCTTCGGTTCAATCCTTTCAAATAAGAGAATTGAAACAATCATTGAATCATTAAAATTCTTAGATCATCGCACAACTCTTCTCATCGTTGGGCGAACTCCCGATTTAGATTACTTAGAACAATTACGAAATTTGATTTCGGCTTTGTCGTTAACGAATAGGGTCCACATCATTGGTAACCCAAGCGAAGAGCGGTTTTATGGTCTGATGTCGAGAATAGATGTCCTTGTGTCATTACGAGATAACAAAATTGGTCAAATTAGCGGCCCTCTACTCCAAGCATTTAGTATGGGAATTCCAGTCTTAATTGAAACTTCTATCCATTGGTCAGAGCTTGTAATGGGCGCACCGTTTTTCTTGCAAGAGAATCCCACAGTGACGAATGTTACGGATTCACTCACCGAATTATTTAATGACAGATCAAAATTGCGAATTTCATCTGAATGGTCATCTGATAAATACAAAGAAAATTCAGTTTCATCAATGACATTAGAAGCCCTCCGTCGTACAATAAGCGAATGGGAACTAAATTAATTGATCGCGAAGATTGGAATGTTGAACCGTTAGGTAGTCTGATAAGAGAGGCCTACCACCTTAGTGTTCTGCGGCACCCAACCGGAATAGTTGCGCCATACGATTCTAAATTGTGGGAAAATGCTTTGGCAGTTGAATCACTTTCAAAATTATCACCAGAAAGTAATGTGTTGGGTGTTGGGGCTGGACTTGAAGTTACTTCCTTCATGCTGGCAAATCGCGGGTTAAATGTTTTTGCTTCTGACATTTATCTTGCCGCCGATCAATGGGATGAACCGGCGCTTAAAGCATTTGCACTTAATCCCGAACTTGTTTTTCCTAATTATTCACGTGAGAGAATTTTTCCCATGCATGTGGATGCGCGGTTCCTGCCATTCCCAGATGAGTACTTCGATGGAGTCTACTCTTCGGGGTCACTAGAGCATT
>JBBAKF010000131.1:0-5338 GCA_040403635.1 Polynucleobacter sp. | reverse complement strand
TACGTGGTCGAAGGGACGAGTACTGGTCCATCGGGGGTGGGTGAAGATGGCCCCTCCCTTCGGGGGTCGGTGAACTAGGTATTCGGAGGGGTTTCGACATTGTTTATACGAGGCGTTCGTTCGTAACACGTGAGTAAAATCTCGAAGGGCGTGTTACTATAACGGATACCTGACCTCGTATAGATGAGAGACTCTGAAGGTACTTTGGGGAGCTGACTCCAAACAGGCGACCTCTACGTGGTCGAAGGGACGAGTACTGGTCCATCGGGGGTGGGTGAAGATGGCCCCTTCATCCCCTCTGGTACCTAGGGACCAGGAAACTAACGGCCTGTTGTGTTGCCTGTGGGTTGTGGCGGGAGTTGTAAACGAATTTTTCTGGGTTGCCTGTGGGTAGTGACTGATTTCAATGGGTTTTGCAAACATACGGGGTAGCCAAGAGGGGAAAAGAGACAAAGACAAGGGGGAAACACGAGAAAAGCGTGTATTAACGGCTACTTAGTATAACGGCTACTAACGGCTACTTGGTAAAAAACCTCGTATAGTTAGTAGAAACTTCAAAGAAAGGTGGATCAGGGAGCCAGGGTATCGGAGAGTCCCAAAAAATTTTTGTCAAGAGGGTCGTGATGGGTAAAATAAGAGGGAAACACGAGAAAAGCGTGTATAACGGCTACTTGGCATGAAAAATACTTGGTAAAAGACCTCGTATGGTTGATTGGGACATGAAAATACTTGGGTGAATTGATGCTAGACAGTTAGTGACTCGAGGGTGACGCGAAAAAGTTTGTGGGGTGCCTGCGGGGAGTGGCAGGGGGTTGAGAAAATAAAATAAAAATAAAAATAAAAAATATATATAGAAAAAAAAAAGATAAAAAGCAAAGAAGTAAAAAATGAATGACGACTCAAGTGAGGGCACTGTCCAGCCTGGTACAAGAAGGACGGGCCGGAGGGGACAGCGGCGGACTCCAAGGAGACCAGAGACTTTCCTGGGGATAAATAATGCAAACGTAGAGGGTGAGATTGGGAATGAAAATGACGATGTGGTAGTGGGAAATCGGCCCCTTCCCCGAGTGGACGAGTTGCAAGGTTGTCAATGTCTGTGTATATGGCCCAAAGACCGGATTTCGATTCAGCGTATGTGGCTTATAGTGAAACAGGCGTTGCGTCCACACGGGGATAGGGTGAGAAAAATCTATGAAGTTAATCAACCGGGGAGGGTGGTACGATTTGATATATATGTCGAGCGTAGAAATTATGCTTGGCTATGTAGGGGGCTGAGAGCACAGGCTGGGAGATTACGATTCATGGTGAAACGGGATGAGAAATTTTGGGTACGCAGAACCAAACGCGTGAGAACTCCTCTTGTTGTAGTAGATAGAGAGCTTCAGCCGCAATCGCGAGTAAAGATAGCTTCGTGGAACATTCACTCAATTGCTGAGAAGCGAGATGAGGTGGGAATGTATCTCCACAAGAACGGGGTGGAGGTGCTGGCTCTCCAAGAAACATGGAGAACAGTAAGTCATTGGCCATTGCGGCTGAAGGGTTTTAACGTGTTTGAGTCGGTAGCCGAAAAAGGTGTTAGCGGGGTCAATGGTGTGGCGTTGTGTGTGAGCAATAAGTTGGTGGCATACGAAATAGGCGAGGTGTCCCAGTATGCTGTTACCGTCCGAATTATGGTCGGGACAGTAGAATGGAATATCATGAGTGTCTATGTTCCCCCTAGGGGACCTGCGTATGCACAACGCGATGCATTTACACAGATTCGTCGCGCGATTCGTCGGCTCGTAGATAGAGATTTGGGGGTGAAAATTGCCATCATCGGTGACTGGAATACCAAGGCGGAGGCGTTGGGAAGAAGGCTGCAGAGGTGGCGATTGCCACTTTCCATAGTGCCTTTCCAAGGTAGTCCCTTGACACATATGAGACGAAACTCGTGGTCGGCTATAGATCACATGGTTATGACACACGAGGCAGTAGGGTGGGCAGGGAAATGTCGGGTGAATAGAACATGGGACCTGTCTGACCACTGGCCGGTAGAAAATACTATAAGGGGAGTATTACCGGAAGTTGATGTGCGTCAAGGGGAGGACGATGGCAACGTCCAACTACTAGGTGCGGGGATTCGAATGGATGTCCACAAACTGCTGGGTGAGAGACATCGGATTGTTGATGATAACCGATGGAGTGTACTCGCAGTGGAGGACGAGGGAGATAATGACGGCGTGAATAATGACCCATTGGCTGATCTAGTAGAAAATACAGTTCGGGGAATATGCGAAGAGGTGGAGGTGATGAAGCCGCCACCGACGGACTCGAAAGGTCCGACGTATAGACTGTCTAGAGGTGCAAAGATTGCCATTGGGAGGAGGAGAAAAGCTTACCGAGAGTGGCTTAAACGCGAAGCGCCAGAGAACGGGGGCCCAGGGTGGATGAGATATCTCCATTGCAAAGCAGTGGCTGCTAAAGCAAAGAGGCAGGCATCTCAGGAGTCGTGGTTGCGACACATTGCTAATGGTGCAAAAGCGTTGTCAGATAACGACATGGAGGGGTTTTGGAAATGGGTGAAGTCGACGACGCAAAGGGGGAAGACTGGTCCTTCGGACATGGGGCCGTTGCAAAGTCCCATTGTCCCCCAGGAGTTGGTATATCAACCTCGGGAGAAGTTAATGGCATGGAAAACTCATTACGAGCGGTTGCTGGCGGATGTCACGGGACATTCGAGGGATGCGCAGTATTGGGGAGAGCAATTCCAGGGTGCACCGTTACCTCCCATAGAGGGATTGAATGAGGATATTACCTGGGTGGAGTTGAATGTCGCATTGCATAAGCTCAAGAATCATAAAGCGCCCGGGGGGGATGGCATCCCGTCGGAGTTTTATAAACTTGCTGCTGAAAATGAAGACGAACAGGGGGGTGGGAGAGAGCAGCCGCATACAGCAATGGGGAGTGCCTTGTTGAGAATGGTCAACCGGCTGTTCAAAAAGGGTATCCCCAGTAAGTGGAATGAGGCGTGGGTTGTTTCGATCCCGAAGAGTGGGGACCCGACGGATATGAACAACTATAGAGGAATCTCGCTTATTGGGGTTGCGGTGAAACTCACAACCTCGATAGTAACGACGAGGTTGACCCTAAAGTTGGAGGAGTCGGAGTTCTTCATTCGGGAGCAGGCTGGGTTTCGTTGGCGAGAGGAGTGTGCGGGACATGTTTGTGCCTTGTACGAGATACTCCGACGTAGGGAAATAATGGGGGAAGACACCTTTGTAGCCTTTATTGATATCCGTAAAGCTTACGATACAGTGCCGATTGAAGGGTTGTTGAGGAAGCTGTACATGATTGGTGTGTCGGGAACGGCTTTGGAGTACTTCCGGTCGCTCTACACGGGAGCGACTGTGCGAGTTCGGACAAAGTATGGCCTGTCGGGGGTGGTTCCCCTGATGCGGGGACTACGGCAGGGATGCAATGCGTCTCCCTTGTTGTTCGACATATTTATTAATGATATCCTGGACGGGTGTGAGGCACTTGGAGTCAAGGTTATGGGGTTGGTAGAAGGGAAATTAGTGGGTTTGCTCTATGCCGATGACTTGGTTTTGACGTGTGATGACTGCCAAAGCCTGCAGCGAGCATTGGACTTGATCCAAGAGTGGGCGAATAAACACGAGATGACCTTTGGGGTGAACAAGTGTGGTGTGATGGGTTTTGGTCCAAACGGCATGGACATGGTGCGAGATAGAGTGTGGACACTAGGTGATGAGGTTGTTCCCGTCGTGGAGGAATATGATTATCTTGGTATCCCATTCACAGGTGATTTGGACTTGGCTGTAGTTGCGAAAGCCAGAGCAGCGAAGGGGATCAAGGTCCTTAATTCGAAACGTGCAATGCTGGGGTGTCTGCAGATCCCGATTGATATCCGGGTAAGGGCGGTTAAAGCAATGGTGGTACCAGTATTAACGTACGGGGGTGAGCTCTGGGGTTTGCAAGATCAGCGGATGAGTAAACCTCAGAGTGTGTTGAGTGAGGCGCTCCGGGTGTTGGCGCGATTACGAGTTCGAAGTGTGGTGACGTCGTCTGCTGCTCTTGGCTTGGAATTTGGGATTCCACCAATCAGTGCGTTGGTTGCAGCGGCAAAGACGAGAGCGTTGAAAAAGTTTCCAACACTTCGAACTGTAATTGCGGTCTTGATTCGGGCGCCGCCTCGGGGAAGACTGAGGTCTTGGGTGAGTGGGACCACACAGTGGCTTATGCATTATTGTAGAGATGCTTATTTGGCCGAGGATCCGGGTGTTGCTGCTTCCATTGTCAAAAAATATATGTGGGCGCGGTTTAATGTAAACGCAAAGTCAAAGAGATATGTTTTTTATCGGGACAATGGGTTGGAGGGTAGTCGAAGGTACTTGGCAGTGGCAACACACAACCCTTCTATAGCGCGGGGTATTTATTGGCTGTGTAGATTCCGGGTGGGAGCAGTGTGGTTGGCAAGGCGATTAGCTACGATTAGATTTATTGACCAAGTATATCGTACGAGGTGTCCATTTTGCAACGAAGAGGTTGTAGAAACAGTGGAACATCTTCTGTTACAATGTACTCGGTGGCGTGAACATCGTACTTCGTATTGGGGTGAGTCTATGACTGGTCTTACTGTGGTCCAGTTACTTGGGGGTAGTAACGGTGAGGGCGGAGTTGAAGGAGAAGGTGTGGACTTTGTGGCTAGATGGTGCCCAGAGAACACACGGCGTATAGAGGCCGACCTTCGACTACCGCATCGGGTTAATGGGATTGTTGGGAGTTTGCCTATCTGTGTCTTGGTGGCACAATATCTTCAAGTGGTGATGCCAATTCGCTTCGGCTTATTGCATGCACTAATTGAAGTCCCTAGAGCCGACGCCGCTGAAGGCATGGCAGTTTTGACAGGGCCAATAGCTCATACACCAGAGGGTGATGTGGCTGGAGGTATTGTAAACGACCGAGGGGGTACAGTGGCTGATTTCGATGTCGGGTAGTTTGCCATTATTTAAGGGTTTTACTGGGTGTGACTCCCAGACTACCGTATGGTGTTGGTTGGCGATATCTGGTGCCAAAACTTCTAAGGTTTGATGGTTCTTTCGGGAGCTTGAAATAAAATGAAGTATGGATATTGCTGATTGATACTAGGTGCCTACCTCCCATGAGTATGACAGCCTCTTTTTTTAGAGCTCGAAGTCTTGCTTGGGTCAATTAATTAATTAATTGAAAACCAGGGATCGAAAGATCGGAGCACGGGTTTTTCCCTTGGGGCCTCTTCACCTCAAAAAAAAAAAAAAAAAGATGGCCCCTTCATCCCCTCTGGTACCTAGGGACCAGGAAA
>JBBAKF010000130.1:0-5490 GCA_040403635.1 Polynucleobacter sp. | reverse complement strand
AGTTGTTTAAATTTCGCAGCATGGTCCATGGATTGCAAGCGCCTGGTGTGCACTTTGCGCAGGCTGAAGATCCGCGGATCACACGCGTGGGGCGTGTGTTGCGTCGCACTCGCCTGGATGAGTTGCCGCAGTTGTGGAATGTGATGCGTGGCGAGATGAGTTTGATCGGCCCGCGTCCTGAGCAAGTGCCGTTTGTGCGGGAGTTTGCTGGCACCATTCCTAGTTACCCCTATCGCCATCTGGTGCGCCCTGGTCTGACAGGATGGGCGCAAGTGCAACAAGGGTATGCGGACAATGCAGACAGCACGCGCATCAAACTCAGTTATGACTTGTACTATGTCGCGCATTATTCGCTGGCGTTGGATTTATTGATTGCCGCAAAAACTTGCAAGATTGTTTGGACAGGATTTGGTGCACGATAAGTCAATGATGCGTGTATTGCTACTGCAGGACCGTGTCACCAGCAATAACTGGGGTGGCGTGCAAACCATGACACACACCTTGCAACTTGCATTGCAGGAACAGGGGTTTGCAGTTGCTGCACTTGCCTGGCAAGAAACCAAATTTGGCGAATTGCTCCATGCGGCGCGGCAAAGCGATGTTTTGGTGGCTTCGCATAATTTTGGGCCTACTTACTGCGGCGTTGCTCTCAAGACCTTAGCGCGCAAACCTTTGGTGAGTTGGGTGCATGGGCCTTTGCTGGATGTTTTGCAGATGTCAAAGGCTTCTTGGTGGAAGCGGCGGTGGTTGAAGCATGTGTATGGGTATGTGGATCGGTTTGTTTGTGTGTCGCACACTACTGAAGGTTCGTTGCTTGGGTTTTTATCTGGCATTCGCACCGTAGTGATTCCAAATGGACTACCAAATGGATTAATGCCATTGACAGACAACGCAGAGTCTTTTGCATTTAATGTGCACGACATTTCTTCGCCAAATTTATCTCTTGGCTATATAGGGCGCCTGTCTGAAGAAAAGCGTCCGCATTTGTTAATCGAAGCTTTGCGTTGTTTGCCAACCGATGCACAACTGAGTCTAGTAGGCGATGGTGTATTGCGGCCAGAACTTGAAGATGCAGGTAAAGATTTAATAGCCAACAGTCGACTGAAGTTTTTAGGTCGCCAAGTTAGCGGTCGAGGTTTGTATACGCCTTATGAGGTCACGCTACTCACTTCTAAATTTGAGGGCTGCCCCATGACGGCATTGGAATCTTTATCATACGGTGTGCCTTGTGTTGCCTTGCCTATTCCTGCAATGCGTGAGTTATTTGCGCAAGATGGGCCCTATTTGTTGGCGCATGACGAAACGCCGCAAGCCCTGGCGGTTGCGGTTTTGAATTTACTTCGGATGCCTCAGGAGCAAGTTCGGCAGGATATGGCGCGGATTGTTACCAAACATTCCTTGGCAAACTTTGCTACTGGGTGGCAATCCACTCTCTTAGACTTGCTTCACGCACTGAAGCGTGAATCTTAATTCCCATGCTCATCCACTTCATTCGCAACGGCCCCTCCTACCTGCCTGAGATAGACGCGTACTGCGCATATATCCAAGCTCGTGGCCATCAGACGATGGTGCACGATAGCAGCCTTTCAGTGCCTGCAAGCGCATCGGTCGTCTGGTGGTTTTGCGGGCGCGTGCCGCTGCGAGAAGCGCACCGTCTACGCGGGGCGTTTCAGATCCATGAATATGCTTCTGCTTCTATTCCGCCATACACTTGGTCAAAAGATCAGGTGAAACATTGGACGCAACCACGACCTGATTACCGCATTTACCAAAACGGCTGGGTGCGTGAACGCATGGGGTTTGCGGATGGTGTGCCGAATGCTTTGCGTGATATGGGTGTGGCGGAGCACTTCTTTAAGGCACCTTCACATTTGACAGCACCTGAATTCGATTTGGTCTACTTAGGTGAGATGGCGCGTCTGTTGGCCTTTATCCCCGTTTTGCAAGCCATTGACGCAGCAGGCCGTAGCTTGCTACTGGTAGGTGATGTCCCCGAAGTATTACAAACACATTTGCCTCATACCGTAACGTGCACAGGCCGTGTAGACCAAAAGCAAGTCCCACAGCATTTGCGTCGCGCGTGCTTTGGTTTGAACTTGGTCCCTAACGCAGCCCCGTTTAAACAACAAACCTCTACCAAAGTGCTGGAGTATTGCGCAGTGGGTTTGCGCGTGGTGAGCAATGCGTACCCTTGGATGCGTTACTTTATGGCACAGCACAAAGCGAATTTCTATTTGTTGCGGGATGATCCATCATCGCTTGCCACTAATTTTGGGGAAGCTCTAGATGCCTACCCATATGAAGTGCCTGATGTACGAGCTTTAGCATGGCCGAAAGTGCTTGATAGCTTGCCCCTGTGGCGCACGATACTGCGATGAATATCACCAGCAAAATTGTTGCTCTCTCCAGTGCTGTAGCGTTTGCATTGCAAATCGCCTTGGCATTACTAATGCTGCGCTACTTCTCGCCAGAAGAAGTAGGCATGTTTTCCGTCATTAGTCAAATTGGATTTTTCTGGACTACTTTGGCACTGGCGCAAGCGCCATTGCGACTGCTGGCGAACCATGGCACCTCTGTTTATGAGGATGCAAGAGCCGCTTGGTTGTCGAGTATGCAACGTTTTGTTTGGCTATTTCCTGTGACTGCGGTTGCTGTCTGGTGGAGCAATTTATCATTTCTGAGCGCACTTCTGTGGACGCTATTACTGTCACTGTTTCAATTGACATGGATGCTGGCACAAAGCATGCAACTACGTATGGTCGGGACATGGGCCCATGTCCTTGCCCGGGTTCTGCCGCCGTTCATTTCTTTGCTAGTTACATTTTTCACAGTTCATATGCAATGGAATGGCCCGTCTTTATTGTTAGCAGCGCTTATGGGCTATGCAGCAGGCGCATTTTTTATAACACCCGCCTTCTTTTCTTCATGCCGTTTAAAAAAAACGATTCATATTCATTCAAAAAATGCTCTTTCATTCATCACTTCAAAATTCAATTCGACTGCACCATCTTCGTTAACAACATCAGACGAACGGTCGACCCAACTTCGAATGGTGCACTCCCTCATAGACGCATTGCTTGCTACGGCTCTACTAGTTATCTGGCAACGCCAGTTTGGCATTCAAGAAACAGGTTGGCTTGCTGCGCCACTTAGAGTCATGGGATTCATTCCTGCTGTTATCCACATGGCATGGGCACAGGTCTTACTAGCACAGCACCAACCGTCACGTATGAATCCTGCCTTTGTTGGGCTAGCAGGCTTTTCTTTTGTAGCTTTTATTGGCGTTAGTTGCTTGTTAGCACTTAATATGGGCTTAATTAGTCATGATTGGAACGGAGTAAAAACTTATTTATGGATGCTTGTAATATGGCAAGGTTGCGCTTGCATGACTGCAGCATATAGCCATCGTCCGTTTCAAACCAATCAGTCGATCAACTACTCTTTGACGTGTATAGCGGTATCGATTGCACAGCTTTTAGTTTTGTTAGTTCCGGTAATTTTTAATTTCCAGCTAACTCCGCATCTTTTTTTCAGTTGGTTTGCTATAGTATCAATATGTGGTTCATTAGTATTGTTTTTCGCTTTAAAAAAATTTAATAATTCAAAGTATTAATTTACGAACGCAAAAGATTTAATATGAGTCAACCATTTTTAAAATATAAAAAATTTATTATCTTTGCAGGAAGTTATTCTGAGGATAGCGGCGGAACAGTGGTTCTTCATCAACTTTGCCATCTTTTAAATACAAATGGTTATGAAGCTTATTTATACCCCGCTTTTAAAACAGCTATTCTTCATCAGGAAAAATGGTTTAAACCACTGATGAGTATTTTGTACGCTTCATTCAAAGCGAAATATTTAAGGCCCTTCAAAACTATTTCAGACCTCAAAACACCAATTTTTAATAAGGATAGAAATAAAATTGATGATCAATATGTTGTTATTTATGCTGAGGGGGTTGCAGGAAACCCATTGAAAGCCAAAAATGTTGTTCGATGGTTATTGCATAAACCAGGCTACAACTATAAAGGGTTTTTTTTTGGAAATTCTGAGTTAATATTTTCTTATAACCCAGATTATTCTTTTGATTTTTCTTTGCCTTTTTCTAAGTTGGCAAAAACTCGTCTATATATACCATTAGCTAATTTGCATTATTACAACCAAATTCCTGGCTTACCCGAAGATCAAAGGGCTGGAGTTGCCTATTGCATTCGTAAAGGTAAGGGAAAATCATTTGTTCAGGACCATACGAATGATATATTAATTGACGGGCTAACTCACGCTGAAATTGCGTCTATTTTTAGGCGTGTTAAAATCTTTATTTCATATGATACTAAGACTGCTTATTCTGTTTTCGCTTCAATATGCGGTGCAGATTCTATCATTATCCCTGATCCTGACACCAACATTCATGATTGGGCTCCAGAAGAATTAAGATATGGGCTTTCTTATGATTTTGAAAATATTATTTGGGCAAGGCAAACAAAGCATCTACTAATTGAAATGATTCAAAGAGATATTGAAGGAGCCAATCAAACTGCTCATGAATTTGTGAACGAAGTTAATGAATATTTTCCTTGCAAACACTTTCGTTGATTTTAAAAATGCATAACTACAGTATCACTTTTGCAACACTCAATTGCTTGGAACATACCAAAAAATGTGTTGATAGCCTTATAGTTTCAGGCGTAAAACCGAGCCAAATAGTTGCCGTAGATAACGCATCTACGGATGGTACGCCAGAATATTTAAAGCAGCTTGGCTTGGGTGAAGTAATATTAAACCGACAAAATCTCTCTTGTGGCGCAGCATGGAATCAAGGCATCTTGGCTCAACAGAGTGATTGGACAATTGTGATGAACAACGATATTGTTGTTGCCCCTGAATTTGCAAATCGCCTGATTGATTTTGCTATTGCTAATGAACTTAAGCTTGTATCGCCAGCAAGAATTGATGGAAGTGATGACTACGATCTTCTACAATTCGCCGAAGACTCTCAAAACAAAACAGCAAATGCAGTTCGTTGGGGATCTAGCAATGCCATTTGCATGTGCATTCATTGGTCGCTGTTTAGTCAAATTGGTTTCTTCCGTGCTAATCCAAATTTACTGGGCTTTGAAGACGGCCTATTTTACAACGAGATTCGCAAGCATGGCGTATCACACGCCACTACTGGCAGCGTGTGGATTCATCATTATGGCAGCGTGACTCAAGAACATATGAAAATGGTACTAGGAATAAGTAGCAATGATGTACTGGTTAAAGTTAACGATAGGAAACTTTATGGAGAAAGTTGGCTCGAACGCAAGATATTTCGCTATAAATTAAAACGCGCTCACCAATCTTGGCGCATGGAAGAATTACTTAATTACGAGATGACACTTCACGGGACTCGTTACAAAAATGCTTTTGTATGGCTTTGAAGTGAGCTTACGGATCTGGCTGTCACTGAATTTCGATCTCTTCATGTAGAACCTCTTCTATTGGAAA
>JBBAKF010000129.1:3052-5502 GCA_040403635.1 Polynucleobacter sp. | reverse complement strand
TCTATCTTTTTCTTGAAATTTACGAACACTCTCACCTGAGTCAAAAGTAATGAGGTCCATGGGGCAATATTACTGAAAAACCCTTGTATACGGGCTGAAATTCTGAAACCCTTAACCAAATTTAACGGGGGGCTTGGCATGCATTCAGAGTTTGTGGAGATCCCCTCATTGTCGCCTATGCCAGATATTTTTTCTTGCAAACGGGTTCTTGCCATTCAAGCTCATTATGACGATATAGATATTGCTGTCGGTGGATTAGTTGCCCAGCTGGTAAAAAATGGAGCTGAAGTTCTTTATGTAACAGTCACTGATGACTTAGCGGGCGTAATTGACTTAACGCTTTCAAAAGAGGTTGCAGCTGCGCGTCTTGCAAGTGAAGCTGAAAAGGCGGCAGAGATTCTGGGCGTACTGGGAATTTACTATTTAAATTATCCAGATGCAGGTGACTGGACGGTCTACCAAGCACGACGTGACTTAATTACAGTTGTGCGCCAATTCCAACCAGATGGTGTTATCTCGTTAGATCCGTGGCTAAATAATGAAGCACATGCCGACCACTACAAATCAGGTTTTGCCGCCGTTGAAGCTGCAATTTTGGCGGATGTATTAGGTGTCGACGGTAATGATTTGCAGATTCCGGCAGAGTTTGTCAGTCAGGAAAAGCGAGAAATTAAAGCTGTTGCTCTCTTTAACTCGAATCAAGCTAATACTTTTGTTGATATCGATCAGGTTTTAGAGACAAAATTAGCCGCTGTCTCCCAGTACCTCAGTCAATTTACCAATGACTCCATGGCCTGGATGTTAGAAGCTCTACCAAAGCGATCTGAGTATTTTGCTGGGCTTGGGCATACTGCGAAGAAATTGAGTAAAGCTGTTACCTATGCTGAACCCATTAAAGTCTTAAGCACGGGGACCCTTCATGCCGCTCGCTAATAATGTAACGGCCTCCCAAAAGGCCAGACTTCATCTACTTAACTTAATAGTCTCGCTACCCCAAGGTTCACGCTTGCCAGGTGAGCGTGAATTAGCACAGGATTGTAAAGTCGCACGAATGACAGTTCGCCGCGCAATTGATCTTTTAATACAGGAACAGAAGCTGGAAAGACGACCAGGGTCGGGCACCTTTATTACTTATACGCCAATTACTCATGAATTCCGGTTGAAGTCATTTACTGAAGAAATGACTGATTTGGGCTTAAAACCTAGTTCAAAGATTCTCGAATTTAGATATTTAAAAGCAGATCTTACAAAATCTTCAATTCTTAGCGTGCCGATAGGTTCAGAGCTGCTTAAGTTTTCACGTCTGCGCCTTGCTGATGGAGTTGCGCTAGGCGTCGAGACCGTCTTTCTGCCTACTGCATACTTTCCA
This sequence comes from Polynucleobacter sp., assembly GCA_040403635.1. GTDB lineage: Bacteria > Pseudomonadota > Gammaproteobacteria > Burkholderiales > Burkholderiaceae > Polynucleobacter. Next base: position 4,133 of record JBBAKF010000129.1, on the reverse strand, counting down.
GATATCAGGGAAGCCGATTTAAGTGGCTCGCTTTACACACTTTTACATGAAAGATACGGGATCAGAATTATTAATGCTAACACCAGCTTGGCGGCAGCTATTCCAAGTCAAGAAATTGCTGATCAGTTAAAGATTCAGAAGAATAAAGCTTGCCTGGAACTCAAAATGATTGACTTAGACCAAAACAGTCGAATTATCATGCTGGCCGAATGTGTTTATGTCGGCGATCAATACAAGTTCAATTTATCTCCTAATCGGGAAAACTTAGAAATGGATATCAGAGAAAAGGATGTGTCATGAGTAATTTACTGGGAGCTACTGCTGCAGAAAATGTGCTATTCAAGAGTTTTACTGAGCGACATCAGGTGTTTGTGAGCTCTGGATTTAGTAAAATTACCGTCAGCGAGAACTCGAAACTCGGACCAGAAGAATCAATAGTTACCACTTCCCTCTCGGCAGATAATAAAGCAACCATTGAGAGATCAACATATTCAGGATTTCGCTATGCCCTTAATATCTTAGTTAAATCTCTATTAACTAATGTGGCCGTTACTAATCATAAGCATTCGCCAGACTTTAAAACCAGAGGTGTTATCGAAGGCTTCTATGGAATTCCCTGGAGCCACGAACAAAGATTACGCGGGCTGGCTCACTTCTCTGATTTCGGTTTTAACCGTTATTTACTAGCACCTAAAGACGACCCATGGCATCGATACGACTGGCGCTCAGCACTTAGTGAAGACTTTTTAAATCGAGTATCCGATTTGATGGCAGAGGGTAGAAAGAATGGGGTCACCGTTGCCGTTGCAATTTCACCAGGCCTGACAGTTCAATACTGCGATACGAGTGATGTTGCCGCGATTATGGTTCGCTTCAAGCAGCTGCACAGCATCGGCGTGCGTGAATTTGGCCTGTTTCTTGATGACATTCCAGCTCGTTTGCAAAGTGATAATGATGTCGCAAAATTTAAATCCATCATGCAAGCCCATAGTTACTACTGCAATGCAGTCTGGGCAGAGTTAAAAAAGCTAGATTCGGCAAATACCTTAGCAATTTGTCCAATGCAGTATCACGGTAAAGC
>JBBAKF010000129.1:0-2952 GCA_040403635.1 Polynucleobacter sp. | reverse complement strand
AGCTAGATTCGGCAAATACCTTAGCAATTTGTCCAATGCAGTATCACGGTAAAGCTACTGAGGATTACATTACACAATTTGGTAAGGCGCTTGATCCTGAGCTAGCCCTGATTTGGACTGGTCGCGAAATTTGTTCTGAGTATCTTGATATCTCTGATGCCAAGGTATTTAAAGCTAATACCAGCCACACTCCTTTGTATTGGGATAACTACCCGGTAAATGATGTGGCCATGGTGCACGAGTTACATGTGGGCCCAATTGAAGGACGTGAAAAAGGTTTAGAGAGCCATTGCCTCGGATACTTTGCTAACCCGATGGATCGATTTGAACTCTCTCTTATTTCGCTAAGTACTATTGGCGACTATTTGTGGGATACCCAAGGTTATGACGCAGAAGCTGCATGGGAATATTCATTGACTTTGTTAATGGATAATCATGGTGATCGCGCAGCAATCCGTAATCTACTACGCGCCTGCTTTGAATCTTGTCTGCGAGTAAATCCAGCACCAGATTTTAGTGCGATGCTAGAGGCGGCATCGTTTATGTGGAAGACCGGTAGACCTGATCAAGCCGGAAAACTAGTTGAAGCCCATTCCAAGCAGATGCTAAGTGATGTTGCAACAATCAAATCAGCAACATTTTCAAAGCCGCATTGGCGCGAAGAATCTTTGAAATGGCTGACCAAGTATGAAGCCGTTGGAATTGCATTTCTAGAGATTGGCAAGATTTTAAGTAGCTGTGGCGTCTCTGTAAATTCAAATCTGAAGGGATCAGCGGCTGATCTAACTAAAATCAGTTCAATTCGGGCATCTCTTAATACAGATCCAACTCGGATATTTGGTAACGGTTTAGATATGACATTGGCTGAGTTAGCCGATGAAATCCGCTGGTCACTTAACGCTTAGCGCTGCTTTTCGCCCAGCACTTACGTGCCGCCATTGACCTTCAATCATGGTCGCACACGCATTGTATTCGGCATCTAGTAGTACTAAGTCAGCCAGTTTTCCAATTTCAATCGAACCAATCTCTGCTTCTTTGCCTAAAATCTTGGCAGCATTTAATGAGGTTAGTTTGCTTAATTCCGGTTGACTTAGCAGTGCAAATTTAGCGGCATTTTTATAGACCATATTCATATCAAGTGCGCTTCCAGCCAAAGTATCGGTGCCTGCAACCACGATTTTTCCACCTGTTTTTGTTACTGCGCTATCTGGTATTGATCCATAATCGCCATCTGGAAAACCGGCTAATGAGGTTGCATCAGTTATTAAATTAATTCGATCAATGCCTTTAGATTTTAAGGCAATTCGAAAGATCGCCTCATCAATATGGATACCATCCAAGATTAATTCCGCAAAAATCTCGTCACTTTCCAAAATAGCTCCAACTGCACTGGGATCACGGTGAGACAGTGCGGACATGGCGTTGAATAAGTGAGTCGTAGACCTGGCTCCCGCTTTTATCCCCTCGACCGCTTGCGCGTAGGTAGCATTGGTATGACCAATTGAGGAGATAATGTTTCTCTTGGATAAATATCTAATCAGCTCTAGCCCACCCGGAATTTCTGGAGCTACCGTTACCATCGATATGAAATTATCGGCAGCTGAAATAACTTCGTCAATTGCCAACAAATCAGCCTCTTTTAATTGCGCGACCACATGTGCACCAGGCTTATGCTCTGAGATAAATGGCCCTTCGGTGTGAATCCCTAAAACTTTGGAACCACTTTTATTTGTTCTAGAACTTATCGCTAAGGACTTTAGTATCGCTAATAAACTTGAGAATTCTGTGGTGTGGGTAGATGCCAGCATTGATGTGGTTCCATTTTTTAGATGGAATTCTCGGGCTAAGTTGTGCTCAGCCGGATCAATCGATGTGAAAGCGCCACCATTTCCACCATGCACATGGAGATCTATAAAACCCGGGGTTAAAGTTGCTTCTTGAGCGTCAAAAATTAAATCGGAACTACTGGAAGAAGGCGCTCCTTCTGCAACCTTTACAATTCTGCCGTTAATAATTTCCAAAAAACCATTAGAAATTACAGATTCAGGCAGAACAATCCGGGCATTTTTAATTACACAACTACCAGATTGCAAGGTAAGCGCCTGACTTAAATCTTGATCGCTGGGAACTTCAGCGGCAAATTCGCCTTATCACCATGGTCTAAGTTAGCGCTTACCAGTAATGGGGCAGGCAAAGAATTAAGTAAAAATAGCTTGGTGACTTCGGCATTTATTGCTTGTGCAATAAGCACAAAACAGACGGTAGAAGCTGAACAAATACTCTTGCCATCAGGTAACTCGGCAACGGCATCCCCGATTACTGATCCATTATCAAGGGATAGATCAACCACTTCGCTGAGCATCAAAGCCGATGGGTGCCTGGAGTCAACTGATTCACTATGTTTATTCGAACTCAAGCCAATAACTTTGATGCCACGTTTCTTGCATTCAAGTGCCATTTCTACGATTGCGCCATTGCGACCAGACTGTGAGGCAATTATTACCAGGTCATTTTCTTTTACTTTGTGATGATCTAGAACTTTAATGCCATTTTCTGGAATTCGCTCAGGCTCTGAATCACGAAGATCCCAGAAGGCATCTCGGCGCTCTGTGCGGATATCTTGTAGATGCATAGATTGAAATATTGCCAAACCGCCAGCGCGACTGGAAAACTCCATCGCCAGAGATTGCGCATGGCCGGCACCAAAGGTAAACACATTTCCACCGCCAGTAACCGAATCAAATATCAGCTTTGCTGCTGCCTTGATTTCTGGCAATTGTCGTTTCACGGCAGCTAAGCCAAGGTCGGCAATTAATGCAGCTATCAAAACTGAATCAATATCTTCAACTCTATCGACCTTCATATGTACTCCCTTATTAGATTGGTAACCCGTAATCCTTACTTGCCGTACCCATCTGAAAGACCCTTAATGAATTGCTTCGAGAAGATTGT
>JBBAKF010000128.1:0-5527 GCA_040403635.1 Polynucleobacter sp. | reverse complement strand
CCAGAGAGGGGATCTCTGTCATACAGGACTTGCACCTGCGTAGTCGTATGTGAACTTCGTCACATACCGTTTATTGTTTAATTGTTCCCTCTCTACGATGTGGTACTACTTGCTGTTGCCTTTCTCTTCCTGCCTTCGATTGCTGCAGCTTCCCTTGCCGCCTTCACCGCTAGTAGCCTTGCTCGCCCATCATCGTCTCGTTGATATCACCACTGTTCTTGGCTGCAAACTCTGCCATTGCCTTTTCCTCCTCTCGGCTCTTTTTTGCTGCTGCCTTCTTCTTCTCGGCTTCTATCGTCTTGAGTCGTTTGTCCTCCTCTCTCCGCTTAATCCTGTCTTCTCGTTGCTGCTCTCGTTTCAATTCCTTTGCCTTCTGCTTCTCCTCTGCTAAACGCTTTTTCTCTGCTTCTGCCTTAGCTGCCTGCTTTGTTGTTTCGTTAAGCGCGCTCAGGATACTTGACTTGCTGATTTTCGGCGACGACATGGTCGTATCCGACGTAGTCGCTCCTTTCGTCATGTTGATGCTATTGCTGATAATGAACCAATGATTGGTGCACCCTTCTTACTTGTTGCTGAAATGTAAATTCCTTATCTTAATCTCTCTTCCTTTGGGACCCCCTCTTTGATTTTCCTCCCGCAAGTTATCTTTCCGTGTTTTGGTGTTTCCTATGTACTTTAGCTTATCTCTAAATGGGCCAAAAATATGGTGCGATTTGTGATGAACGTTGGTCGTCGTGGTTAGTATGGCTTAATACGCCGCGATCGTTTCGAATTTTTATTGTTTGAAATTTAATTAATGTCCTTAATGTTCGCCCTAACGTTATACGTCCAGACAGATGCCACCGGTGTTGCTATTCCGGCCGACGGTGAAGTATATTGAGTTGATGATATTATGGCGGGATGCCTTGTTCAAAAGTTGTTTGTGTTGACCCCGGTCTTCCGAAAAGTGATGGACGACAATGACAAAGGCCATCGGTTTGGGAACTTTCCCAATTACTATGCCTTCCACCCCCCGGCCAATCGTCTGCAAGTATTGGAACGTACGGGGATATTGAATTACATACGTAATGGATTATTGTCAGTTTTTTCATCATCATCCACTTCGCAGTGTGGCAATAATAGTACAGACGAGGAGTACGAGCAACGAACCAAGAGAATAAAGCAGGATGAGAAGATGATCACTCCCATTAATTACTATTACTATTGTGATCTGGGGTGTAATGCAGGTGAACTAACAATGGCCATGGCAACAGCTCTACTACCTACGGAACATCAACAACTGCAAACGAAAAATGATGATAGCGGATGCAATGGCAATGAAGACGCAACAAGTACTAGTGGTACTACTTGCAACAATGATACCAAAATCACTACAGTTACAACTATCATCAAATATCTTGGTCTAGATATTGATCCATCTTTGATCAATAGAGCAAATGAGAAATTTGCTCCTCAATTTTATTCGTCTACTGACAGTAGTACTACAACAGCTGTTACATCGGATGAACAAAGCTTGGGTTGCTACAATGACAAGATAGAGTCAACGTTCAAAGTTTGTAATCTTTGCTCAGAAATTGAGCACAGCAATACTTGTTCAACGTTTGCATCAGAGAATGGAATCAACGCTTCCACCACTCCTTTTACTACTACAAGCGAGGAGAATGGTTCTGGTGTTGCATTGCCATTATTACCATTACAACCATCATTATCTCAACGAATATTTCATCTAACAACAATATTCAGCACAACAATGTGGATACATATTCATTCGGGCGATGATGGGTTACATGCCTTCCTAACTAGAGCATGTAATTATACACAAAAGTATATAATCATTGAACCACAACCATCGAATTGCTATCGTAAAGCTAATGTACGGTTACGTAAAATGAAACGTCCTGAATTATTCAATGATACATCATCATCCTCATCATCATCATCATCATCATCATCATCATCATCATCATCGACACGTCTTGCTATGAGAAATACAATTGAAATTGAAATTGAACGAATTGTTTTACAATCTGGTTTTCATAGAGTGATGCCATCATCTTTAGTATTTGATAGTAGTACTTCAACTATTACTAATAAGCAGCAAGTTACCGAAGTTGTGCACAATGATATTGATAATAATAAGTTGAATCAAGACGATGACATAACATCATGGAATAGGTGTATACAATTGTATGAACGCCTTTAAAACCTGGAATATGCCACAGATATGCAACATACAAGTCATGTAAAGCTACATCAGATGGATTATCAAAGTCCATGTGTTGATTCTCTGGAGGACCAAAGATGCCACTGCAGAAAAGTATGGGTTATGATATTAGTTAAGGGCGCTGCCAAGAAAATTATATTTCGACCCATGCAATAAAGCTTACCTCATGGAAGGATCGTTAAGCAGGCAACCATTCACTCCAACCTTGGGCATGGTTTGATCGAACGTCCCGGCATCATGAAACGTCATTCACACCCACTGACCAAGTTTTTTTAAGATTGTACGGCAATGTCCATCCTATCAATTAGGATATCCACCTCACATCACACGGGAACTCTTTAGGACCAAATGTAGGTTTATCGGATGGGGACAATGTCAGTCGAATATTGATGTCGCCTGAGACTGCTTGCACTCGAGATTGCACGATTCGGAGGATGCAAATGACGGCACCCTCGTCCGATCACCGTAGATGGGTCCGCCTCCGGTTGTGGGTGTGCCATTATGTACCATCAGGTGGCTTGGTCGGTGTCCTTGTTTGTCCATGAGATGGTTTGGTCGGAGGCTTCAATTGTCCCTCAGGCGACTTGGTCGGAGATGGAATCTTTGACGAATCAGTAGGAGTAGTAGGAACAGGATTGAAGATGCTGCGTCCGGTACCCTCTCCCCTTGGTCCGTTGTGGAGTCGATGGTGATGATAAGAATGCAAAAATTTGGAATGGCTGTGTGGCACAGATGGCATTTGTTATTGTATTATTACAATCATCCAACAGACCGCGCATGCTGTCCAAGGCCAAGGGCATGTATTACTGGACGTCCGAAGATAAACGAATCCTCGACGGGACGGCGGGATGGAGCCGGCGACCGACAACAAGTGGGAGGCTACAGAGCAGCATAAATTGACTGAACTTCATATTACTATGTAAAGGGTGCAGCAACGGGGTGAGAGGAGGATAAAAAAGGATTGAGACAATATGGTAGTGAAGTGATTGTCCGATTTCCAACTCCGAAAAGTGAATGCGTCAAAAATGTGATCGATTAAGGAAGTCTCAGATCAGATTCTCCAAGAAGTTACGTAGAGGATGTGACATTGTTGTTCTCGACATTTAATCCAGGTTAAGCGACAGGCTAAAAAAGGGAGTGAATTAGTTTCCACCTATTGTGTCCACCTGGTTTACGACGTTGATCATTGTATTGATCATCTGCAACTGTCGTGGGTCCTCTGCTGTCGTAAAAGGTAGGATCTCTTGATTCTTGTTTTGAAGTATCCTTACTGCTAATGCCTCGATCTTCTGCAACTGTAGTGGTTCCTCTGCTGTCGTGAAAGGTTGGATCTCTCGATATTCGTTTCGAAGATACTTTACTGCTAGCACCTTGATCTTGTGCAACTGTAGTGGATCCTCTGCTGTCATAAAAGGTTGGATCTCTCGATTTTCGTTTTGGATAATCTTTACTTCTGCTAGCGCTAAGATTGCGACTATCATTATGTACTTGTAATATCGTCAAGGTACCATCTGGATCTGGTTTTTCTTCTTGACCAGGTATGTACATTGTTGGGTCTCGTCCTGCTCTTCTTTGAGCACGAGTTCCAAGTGTAATAGTGGTGAGGGCGAGAGATCCAGCATTATGATGAAACTGACTTCCGTCGTCTATTCGGAGCATTTCTCTTCCGTTGTCGCCAAGTGACAGGATCCTCCTCGCTGAAGTTTTTTGACTTCTCCCTTTATCCCAGTTACTACTGTTCTCAATGGTAAGATTCTTCAGTCGCTGATGAGTTCCTCCAATAGTTCTTTCATCATAGAAAAAACTAGATTTGACTGTGTTCGTGTCCTCGTTTTCCGTAAAATCTAAGCAGTTGGAAACACCACAGTAGACAACTGCGACGGCATACCCAGCACAACACACAGAGAGTAGAGCAACAATGACAATTAATGCTATGACCCAAAGAGCAAAACCTGCAACATCATCATTACTGGAAACAAACGCATCATCTCCAACATACGATGGTATTATGGAGGAAGATGCTAATTCACTCGACGTGAGAGAAATTGGTGAAGGATTTGGTGAAGGACTTAGTTCTTCTTTCGCACACAAGGTGTACTTTCCTTCCTGCATTCCACAAATATTAACCGCTACATCCTCGGTGAAAAGAGTTATATCTGGAATGGCTCTGCAATGCAACAAAAATACAAAGACTTTGTAAGAACAAACAGGAATTATCTTTGATGTCGGTCGAAGAATAAGCAGCAAAAAAATCACTCACGCAATCTCTTCCAATACCTCATTATAGCCGTCTCTCAACGCTTGTATGAGTAATGGTCCAAACTTTGTCTTTTCATTCAGCACCACATGCACAAGGTAGTATATACTTTTACCAGTCGTGTAGCCCAAGGTATTATGTCCATCATTGTATATCACCGGTAATGCCTTCTCTTCAATCTTGGTGACACTTAATCCCTCTATATCCTTGGCAACAAGTAAAATTATCCGTTGCATAACAATCTTAATCTCAGCATGGAGATGCTCCACTGACAATCCTTGGGTTGGTAGACCAAAGATGTCAAATCGGAGGGGTATTATCTCAGTCTCAGTCGGATCAAAATCATCTCCTGGAAGAACAGCATCGATTGTGGGATACTTGGATGGTGAAGCAGTGCTATCATCGAAGCATACGGTAGAGTATGGGAAGTTGATTTTACAACATATGTCTTGTGTGTTATAAATTGACCATACTCCCACTGGAATCTTCGAATAGAGTAAAATGAATAAATTAATGTGTGAGTTAATGTAAGACAAGTTTGATAAGATTCGGACTAAACCTGGTTTATGAATACTTACCGATGGTCCCGTGGTACAGGATTCGCTATTCAAAGGATTGACCCACCATGGACAATTAAGCCCCCGTACACAGCTTTCAAATGGATCATTAGGACATTGTGTCGCCGTGGTACATTCACCCGATGATACATCGGTACAAAAGGGTTGTATGCAGTCGCATGTGCATGATGTAGTGTTAAACAAGCCATACTGGCAACCGGTGCCACTGGATGGAATGTCGCATATGAATGATGCTGCCACAATGGTAGCGGACGCAATTGTAACGACGAAAAGAAGTGGCTTCATGGATTCGCCTGCTGCTTGGCAATGAACATGACAGTAAACTGACGCTGAGGTAAAAAACAGCAATATCACAGTGGGCGAACCAAAAAGCTCAGAAGGATTGCATCGCAAAAAATGAGTGAGTCATTCTTGGAGTCGTTTTAGACTCAGCGTCTCGGCGGGAAGCCAAAAGAGGGCAATCCACGA
>JBBAKF010000127.1:0-5530 GCA_040403635.1 Polynucleobacter sp. | reverse complement strand
CAGCCTGCTTACACATCGAATGGTTTTTATGGAACGCTAGGCTCTCAAGTTGCTTGGGATGCTACTAATATCCAGGCGAATTTGAAGGCTTCGTTATTGCAGCGTAATTACTCTGACTCAGACCCTTTATGGGGTGAGGTAAGAAGAGATTCAGGGCAGCTTTACTGGCTATCTATCACCAAGAGGGACCTCTATATTCTGGGGCTAAGACCTAGTATTGACATCACTTATCAAAACAATAACTCTAATATCCCCTTTTTTAGCTATAACAAGCTCTTTGGTGGGGTTTTCTTCAAGAATGTTTATTAGTAATCTTCATACTTTACGATATTGATTATTAGGTTTATAACTGTGTTGTGCGAGCGTTAGAAAAATTTGAATTCACTTGCAATGAATTCGTTAATATAAAAGATATGATAGGATAGCTATGAAAAATATTGCTCTAGTGTTTGCGCCTATTTTAATTAGTGCTTGTGCCGGTGGAAGTAGCAGCAGCAGTTCGTCTAGCGGTTCTGCCTCTACCAATGCTTTCACTTCTTGGTCAGCTACTATTTCTGCTAATGCTCCTGTTAGTTTCACTGGTGGGTCTACTTCAACTATGGCGTTAGATGGAACTTCAGTTCAGACTGACGCTGATGGTACAGCTAATCTTGCATTGGGTGGAAATGGTAATTTTTCATCTATCAGTGCAAGTACCCCTACAAGTTCTGTATCGTTTAGCGCTGCAAATGGAGATACTTTACAAAGTAGTTTTTATCAGACCTCTACGATTGCATTAAATAAGTCGGAAACAACGATTGGTGTCTTTGCAAATCCTACCTATAATGGATGTGAATATCAAACCTATGGAGCCTGGGGCTCCTATGGAAATGCAACAACTTCAGCTAATGCAATTAGCGTTGGAAGTGCAACCCCAGTAACAGGTCTTCCAGCAACTGGTTCTTATACCTTTACTGGTGGCGCATCTGGTTATTACACTGATCCTAGTAAATTTGCCTATGTAACCAATGCGAATATGACTGCTACAGCTTCTTTTGATGCTCGAACAGTGGCTTTTAGTACCTCGGGAACTTATATAAGTGGTGCACCTTCAGGGAACGCAGTCGCAGCGCCTGATTTAAATCTTTCTGGTACTTTATCTATTGCTGCCGGGGCAAATAAGGTCTCTGGAAATGTTACAACAATTAATGGAATGTCTGGTAATGCTAACGGTAAGTTTTATGGCCCGACTGCCAATGAAGTGGGTGGAACGTACGCAGTGTCAGGATCTAATTTAGGCAACTTTGTTGGTGGATTCGGAGGAAAGAGATAGATTTTCGTTTACAACTAAAGTGGATTTGGGTGCTATTACTGGCACCCTTTTTCTTGCTACCTGCTTATGCTCAAGAATCAAATACTTGGATTGAGTTCATTGATCCAAAACCTAAAACTGAAGTGTGGGTCAATCCAGGGTTTTATTCCTATCATTTTCAAAAAGATCAGAACCTCAACAATAATAATTGGGGGGTAGGGCTAGAATATCGCTTTAATTCAGTTGCATCAGCAACGATAGGTAATTTTAAAAATAGCGATAACGATCGATCTAGTTATGCAGGCATCTATTACCAACCGATTGCCATAGGTCCAATAAAACTAGGTGTAGTCGCTGGTGGGTTTAATGGATACCAGTCCACTAATAATGGAGGATGGTTTCCGGCGGTACTACCAGCAATAACGATTGAGGAGGGTAGATTTGGCGCCAATGTCTTTTTTATTCCAACTGTGGGAGATAAAGTTCATGGAGCTATATCTTTGCAGCTTAAAGTAAAGCTATACGACTAATGATTACTTTAATTTTTCAGCCAAAAATTTACCTACAAAAATATTTCCTTCATTATGCAAATGACCATCGTTAAGCCAGTAGAACTCTTCTGATCGTTTTTTAGATTCATAGAAGGGTTCGGTAAGATCGTAGTAACGAATATTTTTTGAGTCTAAGTAATCTCGAAGGCCGCTATAGAAATTCGTATTGGCATGATGCAGCTTTGGGGGAATCAGAACCAAAATAAGCTCATATTTCTGTTTTTTAGCATCGTTGAACCATAACTCTAAAGCTTCGCGATTTTTCTTACTTACTTCAGCGCTTGCATACCCTTTATCTTTGCCGTAGTTGACGCCTTCGCTGATGCCGTAAATGGTGGCGAGTTCTTTTGGTTGGGTTTGTTTGATCCCAATCTTTAGTAAGCTCCATGAAAGGGAGTGGCTATCTAGCCAGGCATCAAGGCGTACTTTCCAGTCTTGTGATTTAGGATTGATACCAGCAAGAATATCTTTTTGAATTTGATCCATATCTCTGGGTACCAATTGAAATTGGCCAGGATCAAATTTATAGGTATCTACCTCGTAACCCTCTATGACAGTCGTATGGGGATATGCGTAATCATTGGCTACATCATTTTCATAAAAAGTAAGAATGACTCTTTTAGGAGGGTGCCCGATTAGTTTTTCAGTACGCTGAAACTTTTCAAATTGATGTTTTTGTCCGGAATGGATAATTCCGCACTTAACGGTAAATCTGCCACTAGTCTTTTCATAAGTTGAGGGAATGTTTTGCTCATAGTTTCCATAGCCCCAGGCAAAAGAATCACCCGCAAAGTAATCATAAGATTTGGTAGCCTTAATTTCTGCCAGGGTATGATGATCAAAGCATCCTATGTCATTTGAAAAGATGGGAAAACTTCCATCAGCCATATTAAAGGTGACGGGGCCTACATTCTTCAGAGTATCAAAGCCCATTACAGGATCAGCTACGTTATATCCTCGTGGAAAATAGTGAACTGCTGCGTTTAGCCTCTCCTGAAAGCGATTCTTTTTATAAGCTGGTACAAAGCTAATACCTTGGCCTGGTGAACTGATATAGGCTATAAGATCAACGGCAATAAAAGTACCACTGATTACTATGATTAAGACTAAAGAGTTCTTGACGATGCTTTTAAAAGATAGCATGAGTAAATGGCTTGATTAGATATAAGTTTCAGCAGACGAAGCGTAATACCCCATCCTCGACTACCCATTATTGACCAAGACCATGACATTAGCCATTTCTTAGTCATGGTCTATTGCTTTGTAGGTATCGTAGATGGTGAGGGGGGGTGACTTAGACTGTGGTGAGGGCTTCCATTTCAGTGTCTTGTAACTTATATACGATGAAATATTATTATCAGTATAGACAATAAGTGTCAAATAAAAGCATGTCATTTGGCATTCTTTTAGTAGTATTTACAAAAGTAATATTTCAGTATATTTTTAGCTATATATTTACCTCTGGATTCTTGCATTCTATGAAAAATATTGCATATATGTGCTTACCTTTATTTTTGGTAGCCTGTGCTGGAGGAGGCAGCGGAGGTGGAAGTACAGCATCCACCACTCCCTTCACAACATTTTCAGCAATAGCGCCAAATTCGACTGTACAGTCATCTGGAGGGTCGACCCAATTTACTTACTCATCTTCAGCAGTTGTCTCCAATGGTCAGAGTATTTCTGGTGCTACGTTAACTACAAAGTATGATGCAAGCACAAGTCCTACTTCAATTTCCATTCAGTCAGCTCAGGGTGCTTCGGTCTCAAACAATACCGCAATTGGCGATACTATTTCAACTACTGGTGGAGTAATGCTGGGAGTTAGCAAAGATGCCACCACAAATATCGCTGTTTCCACTGGATTTGAATACCAATCTTTTGGTGTTTGGGCAGCAGGAGCTGGCTCTGGAACTGCTGGAGCTTTTTCTGTTGGCAGTCCAACTGCTGCAGCTAATATTCCCACTTCAGGTTCGGCTTCGTTCGCAGGAAAATCTTTTGGAGTTTATGGATCTGCTGGAAGTGTTTACTCAACACTTGCTGATATGACCGCAAGTGTCAATTTTACTAATCGATCTATTATGTTTACCACGGCTAATACTATCAACAACGATACAAAGGTGTCCGTCTCTGGACTTAACCTGATTGGTTCATTTGCCTATAATGCTGGATCAGCTACATTTTCCGGCGGGGTTGTCTCCATTAGCGGAATGTCAGGAGTTGGATTGGGTCAATTTTATGGCCCTGCTGCAAATGAAATTGGTGGAACAGTCTCCTTAACGGGTAACAATGGAATATTCATGGGAGCTTTTGGCGGTAAACGCTGATTTTATCTAGCCCAATTCAAAGTATTTTCAATCTTCAGCCATTACTTTTTTACATTACTTCCGCGCTTTCCACTCCCCGCTCTTACCACCACTCTTTTCTAAGAGCTTGACATCACCCATGACCATGCCACGGTCTACTGCTTTGCACATGTCATAAATTGTGAGTAGGGCAACTTGGACTGCGGTGAGAACTTCGATTTCAATGGGTTATAACTTCAATCTTGAGGTTTATTTGGACAAAGACTAGAACAAGGGGGATAGCCTTTTGGATTTTCTTGAATCTATACCCCGACAAATTTTTATGCAATTTTTGTTCTACGCTTATAGCGACATAAAACTACTAGTTTTCTCAAAGCTAATAAACTGATTGTCTCATTGATTCTTCATATTTTTGAAGGGGATCTAAAATCAAATACAATTAGCAGAACTAATTCTTACGGTAATTTAAAAAATAATGCTGGCTAACTTTGTAAACATTCTGCGCCAAAGTATTCAAAGTTTTCTAGGAAAATTTGGATTAGCACTAGTGCGCCTTGCGCCTCCACCACAGCCTACATTTCCCCGTGGCAGTATGCGTGGAGCCATACAAGCCTTAGCAAAGCAGCATATTCCTATTCAAACAATTGTGGACATTGGTGCTCTGATGGTCATTGGGCCGAAATGACAATGGAATTTTTTCCAAAAATCGACTACCTCCTGATTGAAGCCCAAGTGGTCCACCAAGAAAAACTAGAGGCTTTTGTTATTAAACATCCCAATGCTCAATATTGCCTTGCTGCAGCTGGTGATAAAGCGGGCCGAATTTTCTTCGATGCAGGCAATCCTTTTGGTGGACAAGCCTCTTATGAGCCTTATGCGCAAAACAATATTGAAGTAGAGGTGACTACCGTTGATTCTCAGGTTGCCCAGCGTGGGCTTTCAGGACCTTTCCTGCTTAAACTTGATACCCATGGCTTTGAGTTGCCGATTCTAACGGGCGCCACCGAGGTACTGCGCCACACGCAAGTAATTGTGATTGAGTGTTACGTTCAATACCTCACTGAAAATAGTCTAACGTTTTCACAAATGTGCTCCTACTTGGACACATTTGGATTTCGTTGTATTGATGCTGTAGATTTTGAGTGGCGCCCATTTGACAATACCCTTTGGCAAATGGATTTAGTATTCATACGCAAAGACCGTAGTGAGTTTACTTATCACGATTATGTTTGAAATATAGTCTCATTGCTCTCCCTCAATAAGTACGGAATTAGGACAAACTGTAAAACTTGCTCTCTTTACGATTGAAAGAGCGCAACTAAGTAAGTAACTACTCAGTCGCCTTCCACTCCCCACTCTTACCGCCACTCTTTTCTAAGAGCTTG
>JBBAKF010000126.1:0-5538 GCA_040403635.1 Polynucleobacter sp. | reverse complement strand
CCTCGTTAGCAGTGAGGCGCACTCGACCGGGCTATGCGACGTCTCCAAGTACAGGGTTAGTTTACACGCTCGTAAGACTATGTACCTAAAGGCAATTTTCCTTAATTTAAGGGTAAAACTAGGGCAAACTCAGACTTCGGAGTCTTTGATTAAGTTCATAAGTTGAACCAGACTTTTCATTTCAAAATTCACTTGCAGCCAGGCCTCGGAGTAACCATCGAATTTACCCACTACCTCTTTAGGCCCAAGCTTGGCTCCACACTTTTTTAAGAAACGGAGCATGTCAGTTTCCCACTCTTGCGCAATTAATCCATCCATGGGTCCGCGTACTTCCAGAACTTCCCACCCTGTTTTCTGATGCTGCATAAGTCTTCTATCAGGATCATTAGTGATCCCAATTTGATACATGCCCCAATGAGGGTGCGACAAGAAATACAAGTAACCATCTTTGTTTGGGTCATATCCAGATACAGAACAGCTTGGGCAACCATTCTTGTTTGGACCCGTTCGCGAATAAATGGCAGCTTTCCAGGTGTGGCCATTTTCGCATTTCCAAAAGACTTTTAATCCGCTTCCAACAGTTTGCGTAGATGGATTCCACTCATGCGCCTCACTTGCAATTTCAGGCATAAGTGTAAGCAGATCGTTAAACCCTGGCCAAGCAGAGCTTCCTGAACAAAAAGGGCAACCGGTTTCCTCTTGTTTTCGTTTATTCGCACTTGTTTTCCAAGTATGTCCAAGGGCGCATTTCCACTCAAGTTTTTTGTTGCTACCAGCACTAGTAATAGTTGGATCCCAACCCCAAGCTTGGGCGGCCAACTCGGGATGCGACGTCGCCATATCGTTTATCCCAGTTATCGTTATTTGATTACTACAAATTGGGCAACCATTATCTTGAAATGTTCGGCTTCCGACCTTGGCTGTCCATTTATGTCCTTTAGAACACACCCAAGGTAATTTCTGACCACTACCTGCCATTACAACACTTGGATCCCAACCATCTGCCTCAAGTGCAACACTAGGAAATAGCGTCAAGAGATCGTTCTCTCCTGGAATGACATCTCTACCAGAACACTTTGGACAACCTACCCCCGTGTTATTTCTACTGCCAATCATTGCTGTCCATTCATGGCCTTTTGCGCATTTCCAGGCCATCTTCTTGGAAGTTGAGCCAGCTGTAAATTTAGTTGGGTCCCAACCATTGGCTTCGCTTGCTAGCAGGGGGTTTGTCGTTGCTAAGTCATTTACGCCTGGTGCAACTTTTAAGCCAGCACAAACAGGACAACCTGAACCTTGTGTTCTCCCAGAAACGGTTGCGATGTATTCATGTCCTCGCTGACACTTCCAAGTGAACTTCTTCGCACTTCCTTTACCAACTGTTGTTGGGTCTCCTTCAATAATTTCATCTAGTAGATGTGGGTGTGTTGTGGCGATGTCATTAAAACCAGGAAGTAGTTTGTGTCCAGAGCAAATTGGACAGCCGTTACCAGTAATTGCGCGAGAAGCAACATCTGCCAAGAAGATGTGGCCCAATTTGCACTTCCATGAGTATTTCTTTCCAGAGGATCCCGCCTTAACAGCTTGGGGATCCCAATCATGGGCTTCTGCAGCAATATCTGGGTGAGTGGTTGCTAAATCTGTTTCACCTTTAATCGCATAAAAACCTGAGCAGTAAGGGCAGCCTATGCCTTTGGTTCTAGTGAAAACTACGGCACTCCAAACATGACCTTGTGTGCATTTCCAAGAAAGTTTTTGTCCGCTCCCTGGTGTTATTTCATGTGGATCCCATCCATTTGCTTGCTTTGCAATCTCAGGATGCGATTCGGCAAGCGACTCTGAATTCCTTTTCATAATGGACTTACCGAGCTATCCAACTGGCAAGTATGGAACTTTTACCTTCGCACATTTAAACTGCTAACTAACAAGTCAAGCTGGTTCTCTATTTCGAAAGGTGGTTTACCAAGATCTAATCCGTGGGTGTAAACCGTGATCCCCTCTTGTCGTGTCTCAATAGAGCGTGCATTACCGGCTACTCCATAAACAATATGGGCTTCTTTCAGGCCTAGCAAAGAGGCATAACTAATGACTTGCCGAAGGTCATTCAGAGAGTCCCTCTGTTGAGTATCCCCTTCAGGTTGTTTGTACTTGGTATCCAAAACCTGAAATGGCTTACCGTTCCGATACCAAATCACGTCTGGCTTTTCTCGATAAATACCTCCGACATCGAGTAGTAAACTTTTTTGAGTTGCTACTAGGTCATCTGAGCTATTGATTCGCTCGGCCAATTGTTTTGCTACGAAATCCTCAAATACCTTATACATATCGATGCTAAATCCATTAATCTGGATATCTCCAGTATTTTCATGGAAACCATTTCCGCTAATTATCAACTCAGCCAGTCGAAGTGCGTTCCAATAGTGACTATTCAATCTAGATTCATTCCAAGCAGGTACTTCACTGATGTCTGACACGTCCTTAAAATTGAAAAGCAAGTTCTGTGCTTGATTTCTTAAACTCCGATTTTGCAACCCGTATTTCAGCGATATACGCAAGGCTTTTTTTAGAATCTGATTCTCTGGTACGTCATCAACAAAATCATCAAATGTCACTTCAAACGGGAAATAGTTTCCAGGGTTCTTTTTAAACTGCCGTGAAAAATCGATTCTCCCCCTTAAGACCTGTAAGGAATCTTCACGATTCACATAACCACTTATTAGTCCTTTCCGTGTTGAAGAGGTAACGCTATGAATAAAGCTTTGAAAGAGAACGGTCAAGAAATCATTGCTCTCTGAGATTTGAACTTTTTCGCTGTCTAGCTTCATCTCTTCTAGTAAGCCTAAGAAATAGAAAATATTATAAATAGGGAAACGAGGTACAACATTTACTTGCACTCCTTGGACTGAAATAAACCCAACTTTACTATCTGCCTTAATTACGAACTCACCTGAAACTTTTCGACTGAGCTCTACAATTCCAGTTCTCTGGATCTTTTGAGCAATTTCTGCATCTAAGGTTTCAACGATTCGTTCCTCATACTCAGATAAAGAGAAGGTTGTCAGTGATTCGGTGGTTGACATCGCTTTATTTGTTTCTTATGGATGAATCTTGTCGAATGAAAATTCGCTATGTTTCTCTGCCCATTCCCCGTAAAAATACTCCTCTAGTAATGGTTCTATAGAGTATTTCCAAGTTAGCTCCAAATTTTCTCGCGAGTGATTCTTATCCTTCATGAAGTAGGCAGGGCCTACAGAGAATTCATATTTAGCCAAGGCATTATTTAGGTTTTCAAGAATTGCTCCTGCAACAGCTGGAAGTTTGTTTGCTTGTAGCCATTTTGGAAGTATCTGTGAGCAAGGTTCCGAAGTTGGGTCAAGGTGAATGAATTTAAATCGCCTTCTAATGGCACTATCGACCAGTGCGATTGATCGATCAGCAGTATTCATCGTGCCGATAAATATCAAATTCGATGGGAGGGAGAACTTTTCTGTTTTGGAATACATTAAAGAGATTTCTTCTCCACGATATTCAAGAAGAAAATAAAGCTCGCCAAATACCTTTGCAAGATTTCCACGATTGATTTCGTCAATTATAAGGACGTATTTCTGGTCTGGGTTTGAGCGAGCCGCGGCTGCGATTCTTTTTAAAGGCCCGTCTACTTTCTCTAACGAAACAGAGCCATCGGCTTTCTCGACAGGTCTGAAACCTTCAAAGAAGTCTTCATAGGAAAATGAAGGGTGGAACTGAATGATCTCGGTGTTTTCTTTGGATGCTAAATGCTGAGCGATTGCCTTCCCGATAAAAGTTTTTCCAGTTCCTGGTGGGCCGTAGAAAATTACCTGCTTGGACTGAGTGATCTGCCCGACAACTTCCGCTAACCATTCTTCGGGGACTAGAAGAGTCCGAGCAAGTGCATTTAATGAATCATCTGTTGCATTACTTCCCATAAAATCATCTCCTATGATTACCGCTCCCGCATTACTGAACCTTTCAACAAACTTTTCACCAAATTCCTTGCTTAGTGGATACAAGTAACCCATCTTTATTCCACTGCTAACCGCTAGGGGTCCTTTATCATCAACAAGCGAACGTAAATCGGCCTCAACTTCTTTGAATGGTATTGGAGTTTCAAATTCATTGAAATTTGCCCTTACTACGAAACCTGGAGCTCTAGAATCATCTTCCGGTGAAGAGATCTTGTCTGGATACTCTGAAGGCCTTGTGGAATCAACGCTTTCCACTGTGCAGGTACCCATGGCTACAACCTTTGTGTCTGCATACAAAAGAATAAGGTCACCCTTTCTAATCTTTTTCATGTCAGTGTGATGCGTTAATACTGCACCATTTTTTGATGCTGCATGAGCCCAGAGAGTTCCTGTTGAAATTGCTGGCTTCTTAGTCACCCCAACATTGCACCACCAGTATTGGATTTCTGATGTAGGTTTAGACTCAACAACTTTCAACCGGGCTTCTAAATACTTCAGAAGCGACTGTGCTGTTTCATTAAGCATGCCGAAATTTGATCCTTGAAGGCCATTTATTTGAGTAATACTTGCAAGGTCTTTGTTTGCTGCTATCTCAGCTTTTAGCAGAGGTGTGTCGATCTTGTAATCAAAAGAAACTACAACCCCCCATTCTCCAAAAATGTTTTCGCCTCTGTTAATTGGCTCCTTCATAAGATGGCCGACTGCATAAACTCCCGAGTTAGGTTCTGACTGTCTGAAGAATATTAGATCTCCGATTTTCATTTTGTCTCTGTTTTGATTAGCAGCCCAATCATTGTTTACATTTTTTTCAATCGCATCTAATAAGCTCCATTTAGATGGGTTGGATTGAAAGACCCAGGAATTCACTCCAGCGTTTCCAAGTTGTTTCCAGAAATCGGATTCAGTTTTCTTCTCTACATATTTTCTAATGTCCAGATGATTAATCGCTGTTTGAATTACCGTACGCGGGTTTTCGAAAGCCGAGGTTCCTCGCACTTGATCAAAGAATTCCTTCCTGTCGGCTTCCTTAACTAACCAGAGGACTCGGCGAGTTGCCAAGAAACTTTCATTTGAAGGATTTTCATCAACTTCGCTAAGAAGATATCCAACACTGATCCTCTTCCCTTTGCCACTTGGGATCAGTACGAAGTCGCCACCATATATTTTGTTGGCGAATGCATGTATTTGAGATGTATGGGCGCCTATGGTGTGATTACTATCCGATGAATAAATTGCTTGAAGTTTGTGATAGATGTCGTTGAAATCAACATCTTTAATAAGAGTCTGGCCTCGAACCTCTTTCCACCCGATGGCGACAAACCCAGAGGCGAGACATTCATTTAGGTACTCATCCTCGGAGCCCGCGCGTACTATCCAAGTTGCCATTGTCCAAGCTTACTGAGAGTAACCGACAAGTGACAGAGAGCAATTCTTGAGCTTAGAATGCTAATCTCGACTCCAAAAAATCTTTCCGTCGCATTTCATAATCTTTACACACATGGGGGAAAAAGAAATGATTTTTTGTGGCAAAGCCAAGAGTTTTGTCAATGAATAC
>JBBAKF010000125.1:0-5580 GCA_040403635.1 Polynucleobacter sp. | reverse complement strand
GAATTAGAGATAGAGGCTGTGTTTAACGCTATTTCTATTTTTCAACCAATAACAATGGACTACAAGTTTTTAGACAGAGAACACGGATTTTCAGAAATTACAGATATGCCGATTCAAGTAGTAGAAAAGTGGGTAACTAGGATAACCGAGAAACATGCAGATCTCGGCGGCAACCGCATTTGCCCTTTTGCTAAAATGCCTAAGGTTGTTTGTGTGAAAAGACTATGCCTAGAAGAATTTATAGGCATTGATGATCAACTTACAATTTATATGGAAAACGGAGTTCACAGTAGCTACAGCGATTTAGATGAACTTTGTAGAACTCTTAAAAGCCTTAATCCAAATTTTGTGTTCCTGCCTGATCATCCACACAAACCGAATTACATTAATGGACACGAAACTGGCAACGGAGTATTTCCTTGTGTTATTGTACAGATTAAACAAGAATTAGATTCAGCAAGGTCTGCATTAGAAAAAACAGATTATTACCAGTATTGGGACAAAGACTATCTAGCTGAAATAAGAAGCTTTGATTAAATTATAGACCTACTATTTCCTCTACGTTTGGTATCTAGAGTAGAACAGTGTATTCCACCTTCCCAGAACAACATGTGACGCTGTTCGCATGTATGACATTCAATCCCAAAAGTTTTTAAATATTGAAATAGTTCAGGAAGTTCCCGACCAAATACTATGTTGTTTCGATCAATGATTAACACGTTGAGATCAAAGCAAACATCTTGATTATACCCTCTCCAGTTATCTAGGTATTGATCGATCCATGCTAGATTGTATCTTCCGCCTGCGCTGATATAATCTTGTTTATACTGGGCAGTGTTCGGCTTAGGCACATATTGCTCGACGTCAATTAGTTTAAGATGTCGAAGTGCCTGGGGCACCCAATTTATTCCTGCGTGTATAACTGTTTCGTCGTCAATCATAATAAACCCGTGATCGATATGACCGTAGTTGTTGGCATGACAATTAGTGTTTTCTATAAAACCAAACCCCGGAAGATTTCTTTTAATCCATTCGTATCCTAGAGCATTTCCCGGGCCTTTGGCATTTATAATAATTTTGTCCCCTACAGGAAACATGGTAGCTGTATGAAATAGCACTCGATCTTTTAATTTGGTATCATATATAGATCCATGTTCGTTCCATACATACCATAGGTCAGCTGGAGTTACAGGTACCAGGGGAGGTGCTGGCTGACTTACCCAATTATACCCTTGTAGGAACATATCTGCAAATATTTTGTAATAACTCAGCCCGTCAAAATATCTATCAGTAAGACTTGTGTAGGTCTGGAGAATAGTGTTGCCTTGAACTTTATACTGATCTCTAGGCACCGTCGGCCCCATAGGGAATTTAACATCAAACCCGCTCATGTGTATATGGTCGGGATACTTTATGACTTCGGGTCTGCAAACTTTTATGCCACCTTCAGTTAAGAAGTCAGACAGATTATCAAAATCTTGTTTGGTTTCCTCTAATATTCGATTGAACGATGATAACGAGTTGACAGGAAACAAGTGATCTAAATCGCCGGGCAGATATGAGTCTGCTACAATAACTTCTTCTAGCTGATCGTACTCTGTGAAAACCATTTTAAATTATCCTTTAATACATCAAAATATTCGTCAGTGGCATTCACTGGAATTATATAAAAAATCTTTTCGTGGCCGTTGGAAACTTTAAAGTGTAGGCCAAAGTTACTCTTAATTTTGTAGTCGCTGTTTTCAAATACCATAGTAGCTTTTTTTACTAGCTCGTCATGGTTGGCTAACAGCTTATCTCTCTCTAAAATATCTAAGTATTTCATGGCGCTGGCAATACCTGCTAGACTAAAGCAGTAAGTAAATCCGTGTTCCCATCTAAAATCTTTTGGAAGAGAATCCTCAATTCGTTTGTTGTACAATAACATACTCAACGGAAAAAATCCTGCAGTTATTGCCTTTCCCATGGTAGAAATATCAGGTTCTATGTTAAAATTCTTCCAACCAACATAATTTCCAGTTTTACCACCACCCATAAATATGTCATCGATGATTATTAATACATCGTATTGCTGTCGTATACGATCTAATCTTGACCAAAACTCAGGACTTGGTGGAACCATATCTGAACCGTAGGCACAGGTTTCGATCATTATAGCAGCCACTGAATTCCAATCAACGCAATCATCGGTAAAATCCCTGGGTATACGTTTTACTGATTGGTACGGGTCCATGGTGTAAAAAGGTTTATCCATAAAATTATCATGACCCACGCTCATAGTTAACCAAGTACTACCGTGATAACTTTTTTCAAAACCTACAATAATTTTTTTGTGATGATTGCCTTTTTGATAGTGATAAGCACTTGCTAATTTAATTGCACCTTCGTTGGCATCGGATCCACTGAGTGAGAAAAATTGTTTCATCCCAGTCAATTTATAAATTCTTTCAGAAAACTCGAAACTAATATGATTCAATCTAATATCGTAAGTCCTTGGCATGAAAGGTTCTGCTATCTCTGGCTTATTATGTTTAACAACATCTGTGACAAAATCTATAATCTCTTCATTTTCATAACCAAGTACGAAACAGCCATAATGTAATATAGGATCAATCATTTTCATGCCGTTTCTTACATCACCGTATTTCCATCGAGGCAACGGCAGTTCGACTTTTTGTTGTTGTATGTTTGGTATCAGTCCTTGATATTTCATTTTATTCCGTTATATAATCTTTAAATATTTCTGCGGCTCGTTGGACAGTGAGCAGTTCACCGTTTTCTAACAATGTAAAGCATAAAGTCCAACGATCTTCTATAGGTGATGGATTCCATGTTGTGTGTAATTGACTAATATTAAGTAAGCTAGGGCGATCAATAACAGCTTCATAAACTAGATCGCCATCTTCTAAATCGGCAAACAACACATACTCGATATCTACATCAGGAATTATTCCTGCATCGTAAAATTTCTTATTAGCACCTTCTTTACCAAACTCGTATTTTTTTAATTTAGATTCATCTTTTATCTTATACCATTGAGTGGTACTGTCTAACGGTCCCCATGTAAAGTTCAATTTACATATATCATGAGTACCTGGCATATAACTAGTATCAGAATGTAATGGAACCCTGCCACCGTTTGGCTTTGTATAAAATGCTTCTAGTATGTTTGAAATTTTCAATCCAAGACTGTTGATCCATTCTTCAAATGGAGGATAGATTGCATCTTTGTCAATTAATACTGCATAACCATCTGCAGGTTGGTTAAATCTTTCTGGCTTTGGAAAATCAAAAGGAAGGTTCAAATATTTGTGATAAAAAGTATTGTTCATCGTGAATATTTATATGGCACAGCGTAATCGATTATTTTTCTCTAGTCAAAAAAAATCCACAAACAAGTTGTGGATTTGTCAGATATAAATTATTTTAGTGTAGGGCTACCCAGGCAGTCCCGTCATACGCAACAACTTTATTAGTTACAGCTGGAGAAGTTCCAGCAGTCATAAGTACCATCATACCTTTTGCAGGAGAAGGAATAGCTGATGTGCGAGCCGCATCGTTAGCATACACAGCAAGTTGTGTGTATTTAGAAGCAACAAATGCATTTGCTGTTGCAACCCCTGCGGAATTGAGAATTAATGCGTCTGCTTCAGTAGCGCCTGTATCAGTAGAAGCTGAAATAATTGCTTTGGTTTTTAAAAAACTTCCACCAGCAATGACCGCGGTAGAATCTACAAAAAATCCAAAAGTTCCAGCAACTGCTGATGTTGCAGTGCCAGTGAAAGCTTTGACTAAAAATCCGCCTAGTTCATCGCCTGCTTGGACTGCTGCGGGAGATACTAGTGTTCCTCTACTTTCGTTTAGTATTATAAATTTGCCATCAGTTGCAGATGTCATTCGTGATCTTATCTCTAAACTATTGACTAGATTTAATGACAATGTATCTATCGGGGAGGTAACCGTTCCGATATTAAAAGAAGTACTAGTAAGACTATTAGTGTCTATAATTGTATTTCCAGTATCAATAGTACCGTAGAATATTCTATCAACTGCATCGACTAACAGACTGCTATCATCGCCAAATACGCTTCCTTTGACATCCCCAGTATGATAACCAGTTGTATTACCTGTGACGTTGCCTGTGACGTTACCTGTGATGTTACCTATGACGTTGCCTGTGATGTTACCTATTACGTTGCCTGTAACATTACCAGATAAACTTCCGTTAAATGTGTTATTAATGGCATCTACCATTGGAGTACTATCATCTCCAAATACCGACCCTTTAAATGCGTCAGCTCTTATAGTTCCGGCGAAATTTGATAAATCAAGAACTGCACTTATACTAGCAGATGTATCGTTATATGTGAAGGTTATTCCGGTGTGTGTGCCGTTACTGAAAAGTGTGGCAGTGGCATCTTGCGCATCTTCATTAGTGTACCCGGTGATTTGAACACCACCTAATGTAGCACCGTTTCCTATATATAATCTCTGGTCATTGGTTACATACAGCAACTCGCCCTGTGCCAGCGGTTGTGTCATATTTGTACGTTCTGCTTCGGTGCCTCGGCGAATCTGTAAGGGCATATCTATAACTCCTGGAATTGTGCTACCATATATATTTATGCCGTTGATATCAGAACACAGAGTCAAAAAAATAGCACCCGAAGGTGCTATTTTGCCCTTTTTATAAGCGCCGTAGGGCAGGCGCTAAAATAGGACTACGTCCTAATCCGCTATAGGCCCGTTTCCGGACTTAAAACCTATGCTGCCGCCTTCTGCTTCGATACGTGCAATCACATCTTCAAACAAAATAGGAGCAAAGTCTGGAGTTTGTTCCACGCAAACACAATGATAACGAACATCGGGCTCATCGCTGTATAAAACTTCACCAGTTCTAGCATCAACACCACGAGCTTTACGCACACGATTTGCGTGTGTATGGCCGTGTATGTTAACACCAAAACGACCCAAAGAATCACTGTGTAACGGAATATGGCTTAATATCATTCCGTTCATAACGTGATAGGCTCTAAGTTCTCTAAAGTATTCACGATAATCGTCATCTCTGAAGATGTCGTGATTACCACGGATCAACACCTTGTCACCGTTTAAGCGGCTCATGATTTTTAACGCTTTACGGTTGATAACAACGTCACCCAAATGATAGACTTTGTCTGTGGGTTTTACTCGTTCGTTCCACGCCTTGACCATTGCTTCGTCCATTTCCTCGGCAGAGTCCCATGGGCGCAATTTTGTAACACCGTCATTGCGGGTGAAGCGACATACACCTGTGTGTCCAAAGTGTGTGTCGCTGACTAAAAATACACTAGGCATCATGCCCTCCTTTCTTTAAATTCTACGTTTTTTCCAGGTGTAGTCAACACCGTCTGGGCACTTGCCGTCAACAATGCTGTCTGCGCCAAATCGTCCTACTATTTCCATTCCGTTGACTGCGATAGTAACGAACTCATCTACATGCTTGGCCCAGATCATTGCTAGGTCTAGGGTTTCAAATTCTTTGATTTTTGTTTTGCTTTTTACTTGTATCATGCCACTATTATAACGCCAAAAAGAAAC
>JBBAKF010000124.1:0-5597 GCA_040403635.1 Polynucleobacter sp. | reverse complement strand
GTTGAATGTATCTGCGTAAACGTTGTTGAACTTGCCGTTGTTGCCTTGATAATCGAAGCCAAATATATAGATTGTCTTGTGTTCTTGAGTAGCTGCAAACCATAATGCTGTAGGTCCTGAACTCCATCCCTTGTGAGGGCTAAAAAAGTTAATACCGTGCTTGGTTTGTATGCCTTTGTTGGGGTTAGTCCATACTTGATGTTTTTTATGATAGCCAGATTCTATGATTTCGTTGACCATTTTTACATCTACAGCTACTAGATAGTTTGGTTCAAACTCACGATATTGTGCATTACAACCGTAGGTTACTCCTTTGGTCATTAGAGCACGAACGTCTAGACACTGTCGGCTGGTGCCGTTGCCTATAACAAATCCGGGATTATTGTGCAGGTGCTGCTTCTTCGCCAACTGGAGTTCCATACATTTGTCTTATAAAGTCCAGTTCAGATTGAGATTCTAATTGATGTGCTTCGCTCTGAAGCCTCAGTTGATTGATTTGGCGCAGTGTAAGACATATCTTTCTGGTGTCTTTTTTGTTGATAACACTGCGATCTCTGCTGGACTCGTATCTGCGATCTTGAGCAAAGTCGTTATTTTTTTCGTTGAAGTAAAAGAATTCGTTAAGAAGCATAATGTATTTATTATTGAACTGGCGCTTCTGGTGCTGCTTCTGCGCCTGCATCTGCTCCTAGCTCTGCAGCAGCGGCCATGTCTAAAGGTGCTTCTTCTTCTTGGCCGCCTACATCCGCTGCCATGCCTCCCGGTGTTACACCTATTCCTCGCAGTTGACTCTGAGCATCAGCAGGTGCTGTGAGATTGGCACCATTTTCTTCGCGCCACAGTCTTTCGTTTTCTTTAACTTCATCTTCAGTCATGCCTAAGAATCGCTTCATGGCAAAACGCTTGCTGAGATGCGGAATTGCTACTACCGCTGCAAATGTAGCTGCTCGAGCTGTGTCTAGTTCTGATTGACGATAAGCAGCAAAATTCTGTGGCTGATTAAATTTAAGTTCAAACAAGCCGTTGTCAATGTTTACTCCTTGATCATTAAGCCATAGTTTAAATTCAAGATCAAATGTTTCAACTATAATGCTCTGTAGACGTTTGCAGTATTCGTTGAATCTCAGTTCTTGAATGTATGCAGTTCCTACTTTGCCGTCTGATACTGTGTTGGCAGCTTCATCAATGGATGTAGGAAGATACGAAGCAGGTATACGCAAAGCACGGAACAGCTTGTTGGTAAAGTAACGCAGGTCTGTGATCTCACCTAGATTAGTACCGCCCGGTAGTGTTTCAACTTTTGATCCACGGCCTTCTGCTGTCTGCGGAAAAAAGTAATCTTCGTTTACACTTAGAGGATTATAACTAGCGTCTATGACGTTGGCTCCGCCACCTGTTGAGCTAGGAATACGTCTTTGTTGAATTTCGTTTTTAACACGTTCGACAAAGCTCATAGCCATGTGTGCCGGCATATTTCCAACGTCCACATAGAAAATACGTCTTTCTGGAGCACGTTGTATACGATAGATAATGATAGCATCTTCAAGCAATTCTTTCTGCTTGTAGACTTTGAATACCGATTCTAGTAGTGAATTACCAAAAGGATAGTTATTATCTAGTCCTTCTGATAGACTAAGATGAATAACATGTTTTGCATCTACAGTGATTTCATTAGTCTGATTGCTGAATCTCGATCCCACTGAACGTGCTGCATCGCCTGCAAATCCTCTTGCTCCTCCGCCTCCGCCATTTGTATATGAACTAGTACCGCTAGGGGCGGTGTTTGTAGTGTTGTGCGGTGTTGTAGCTATGAATTCTTTGAAGTTAAAATTGAGATCGCGGATCACATACTGTTCAGGAATCTTGCCTTCTGATTCATTGACAATGATCTTTGTGACTTTAGAAGCATCTACAAACAACCATTTTTTAGTTTCAGGATCACGAATAAAAAAGCAGTCACCGTACTTGAATGCGTTACGCAGTATGCGAAAGATTCTGGTTTCAAAACTGTTCTGTTTGCACCACTTCTGTAGACTGTCTTTAAGTATCTTGACTTCAGTGGCAGTTGGCTCACCACGGAAAAATGTGTGGAACGGTGTGGCGTTTTCTTTGTCTTTTTGTGTACAAAATTCTGTGAGTATGTCCAATGCAGCATTGACTTCTGAGTCCATGTCCATAGTATCATACTGCATATAACGTTCGATGCGATTAGGTGAACCTGCATAAACATCCGGCAGGTAACTTGAATAATTAGCTCGAGCGGGGCCTGGACGTCCGCGACCACTTATTGGGCTCATGCTGCCGCCCGAGTTGTCTATGTTAACAGGTGTGAAGTATTTTTTCCAACTCATGCTTTGTATAGATTCTTATTCAATCCCTTAGTTGCATCATAGGTAGCATACGTATTTTTAGTAGTTTGTTCTGCATGCGCTAACAATCTTGTCATACTTGTATTTAACTGCGCAAGTAGGGTTTCCGCAGATTCTGGTTTTTTATTTTTCTCTTCTTCTTCTTTCTTCTTTTTAGCGTCTTCGTCTGCTTTCTTTTTTTCTTCTTCTGTTTTATTTTTGGCAGCTGCTTCGTCTGTTTTTTTCTTTTCAGCATCTGCTACCAAAGCCTGTTTTTGAGCATCTGCACCTGCCAACGCACTGCCTTCTTTTTGAGCCAGTTGTGTCTTATTTTTGGCAGCTGCTCCGTCTGTTTTTTTCTTTTCAGCATCTGCTACCAAAGCCTGTTTTTGAGCATCTGCACCTGCCAACGCACTGCCTTCTTTTTGAGCCAGTTGTGTCAATAACGATTCTGAACTAGCATTGTAATCCATCTGAATCGCTGGCTTATCTTCTGCTGCTTTAGGACCTTTGCCGTCACCACCGCCACCGCCAGCGCCAGCGCCGCCGCCAAGTTTGCCAGGTTTGTTGTTTCTAAAATTTATGTTTTGTAAACGTTTATCTTCTTTATGCTTTGCAGCGGCAAGAGCATTGGCTTCTCCTTTTGGACCAAACAACCCTTTTAAATCATCCATCAGCCCAGTAGTTTGCTTTCCTTCTTCTTTCTTGGCGTCAGCCGCAGCTTTTGCCTTATTCTCTTCCATTCTAGTAGCCATTGCTGTAACTAATTGTTCTCTTTCAGCTTTTTGCTCTACTATCTTTTTTTCCTCTTCCTCTATCTCTTTACCAAAATCCACTCCAGGAAGTGCATCTAACACTTTAAAAAATCCCAGTTTCAACGCACTAAAGAAAGTCTGTAATCCGCTCCAAAGATATTTGAGACCATCTGTTATCACCTGAAAGTCTCCGCCAGCTTTCTTAAAAATTATAATCAAAGCTCCTATGGCAAGTATTGCTAACCCAATCGGACTAGTAAGCAGGAACAATGCGCCTGCTACTATAGCCACACCTGCAGCCATAATAGCAAGGCCAGCAGTAGCAACAACCATAGCTGCGATATAAGCAAATTTTACTACTGTGCCAAGTATGGTCATAGCATTAAACGCTAAAAATAGTACACCTGCTGCCACAAGTATGGGTACTAGATATTCTTTTATGGTTTGATACACCGAGTCAAGTACCGGTAATACATAGTCTTGAAACATCTTCACTAACGGTATCACTGCGTTGTCTATGGTCCAACCAATTATATCTGCTAGCAGTTCCAAGGCTGTGCCCACAACAGCACCTATGTCTATCAAAGTGTCACCAAAAGAACCGGTTGATTCTTCAACTCCAAAAATTGTATCACCTAGTCTCTTAAATGGTCCTGTCAGGGTGTCAATTCCTCTCATCAGGCTTTCAAATATTAAAATGCCACCTCGCACCACACCATTAAGTGTGTCAAATACCCAATTTAAAATATTATCAACAGCAGATAATGTACTACCCATACCTCCAAACGTTTTGGTTACTGATTCGATAATCGGTTCTAGCAACATGGTCATTCCATTCCATATTTTTCCTATTATAGGAATCAATATTTGTAGTCCGGGAATAACCACACCTATAACAAATCCTGCTAACTTTGAAAACATGTCCATCATCATCTCTAGCCCGCCGCTGCTTGCTAACTGCATCATTATACCGTTAGTCAGTGATGCTAATGCGGCTTTCATTTTTTCAAGTTTTTCTACCTGACCGTCAGTGCCTGCTGCTGCTGCATCCTGCCCCTTTTTAGCATCTTTAAGGGCATCGGTCTGCATGCTCTGTGCCAAGGTCAGTGCATTCATTGTGCCTGCAAATTCAGGTGCTGCTGCAAATGCTCCGCCCATGTTCTTACTTGCTTTGGCTCCTTCTTGTGCCATTAAATTGTTGAGATTATTTCTTTCAGCTTCTGATACAGCTTCACCTCTTTGCAATTTTTGTCTCATCTGATTTAGAGCCGCTGCACTTGCAGGCATCATAGACATGAGCCGTTGATTTTCTTCTGTGGTAGCTGTACCTGTGGCCAATATGTCTTTGGCAAAATTACCTAACGGGCCTTGCATGCCTCCGGCTAATCCACCAAGTGTGTTCAAGAACGATTTTCGAACTTCTTCACTCTTGCCAGCCATGGCTCCTTGAAACTGTGCATCTTTCAGCGTGGCCTGCATTTCAGCTTCTTTGGCGCTGCGCTCAACTCCAGTAATTTTAGCTAGTGCATCTAATTCTTTTAGATAATTTTTTGCACCTGATACCAACTGGGCGTTGCTTTGCTTACCGGCGAATCCTTGCTGTTTCATCATGCTACCATAACTAGCAAGGCCTTGATTAATTTCTGCTGTACCATACCCCAATGCCATGAGACCAGATGAACTACTTTGCAACTGTTTGCTTAATATAGAAAATCTTCTTGCACCACTTTCTGTATTATTACCAAACCCCAGCATGGCTTCGCTGTTTTTACGCATAAAGGCGCCAAATTTCTCCATGGTCATGCCGGCGCTGCTGGCTGCTGCAGAAAATTCGCCAAGCCTGCCTCCAAAAGTAGCTCCGCCTGCGGCTGCATCTTTAAATGATCCAAGCACTCCTTCTGCAGCCGCTGCTATTGCACCAAACACAGCCGAGACCACTGGCCCTATCACTGGTATTGCATTTAAACTACGAGCTGCGGCAGTTAGGCTGTCACCAACATTAGCTAATTCGCTGGCTAGATTAGCACCAGCTATTGCTAAATTTCCAACTGCTTTAGTTGCGGTAATAGCACCTTTGCCAAAAAAGCCAACTGTATTACCAACTCCTGATATCATCTTTCCAGCTTGATCAGCCATTTGTCCAGCGTAGCCGGCAGATTTTCCAAATTGGTTAGCTGCTGTAGCAGCCATTTTAGAAGCAAAGGATGCTGCTTTTCCACTTGTTGATTGACTGCCACTACCACCTGCTCCACCAGCACCACTACCACCTGCTCCACCAGCACCACCACCTGGAGCACCAGGAGCACGTCCGCCGCCTGCACCTCGTCCGCCACCTCCTTGCATCGCTTGAAGGATCGCTCGCAAGGTCGCTTCTGAAGCAGCATTCTTAGCTTCAACTTGACCTATTCCGGGGATGTCAATCATCACAGCCATAGTTTATTTTTTCCTGGTAAAATGCGCATATAAATACTCTTGAGCATTATATATTTACCGG
>JBBAKF010000123.1:0-5668 GCA_040403635.1 Polynucleobacter sp. | reverse complement strand
ACTTGCTCTTTGGCGCCGCCAAATTAAATCTTAAGATCTTAGAAGTGCCGATCCGCTATCGCGCAAGAGTCTATGGTGAGACCAATATTTCGCGCTGGAGCCATGGGCTATTGCTATTAAGGATGGTGGTGTTTGCAGCCAAACGCATTAAATTTACCTAAAAATTACTCAGCTTTATAAGCCCATGCCCCCTTCTGACTTTATTGATTCGATGGCAAGAGAAAAGATAGATTTGAGTGATCCATATGCGCTACTCTAGCGACAGCTCCACTAAAAACTTTCCCAACTATGTTTATTGGGGCTTATTTTTATTATTCGCTACTGTTGGTTTTTGGGCATGCCAAGACATCGGACTTGGTTGGGATGAAGGCCATGAGCGTCTCACCCTAAATCATAAATTGAGGGCGATTGAAGGCCTACTCGCAGGAGACACTGCAGCGTATCAAGCATTGCTTGCCTATGGAGATCGCTACTACGGTATTGGCTTTCACTTACCAGCGTTTTTTCTTGGCGAGCTATTGCAAATCGTTGTGCTAATAACGGCCAATAGTTCCAAGCTGATATTGGCCCATATCAGTGTATGGCTCTGCTTCCTGGGGTCAGGTTATCTCGTTAAATTAATTTTGCTACGCATTACACAAAACAAGCAGATTGCAATTACTGGTATGTTGACCTATCTTCTGTGGCCCTATGTATTAGGTCATGGACTGATGAATATCAAAGATACGCCATTTTTATTTGCATGGCTCTTGTGTACTTATCTTGCCCTTCGCTGTTTTTTTGAGGACACAAGTGCGCATCGATCATCTAATCGCCCTTCTTATAAATCCCTCTTTTTATTGGCTATTGCCACTAGCTGGCTGCTCTCTATTCGCATTTCGGGCATTCTGATTTTTATTGAGTATGGCTGCCTCCTAATTTGCGCATTTGCAGTTCAGTTTGCAAATGGGCAATTTCTCATTACAGGGGAAAATGTCAAAGCTATCCTTGGGAGGGGTTTCTTTTTTGGGTTGATTTGTCTACCCACCTTCATTGCGCTCTATCCAATTAGCTGGCATAACCCACTAGAAATCGTTAATGCGATTTCGTATATGAGCCATCACCCCTGGAGCGGTACTACTCTGACCGCTGGGCGATTTATTGCCCCTGGACAACAAGTCAACTTTTATTTAACAGTTTGGCTACTGACAAAAACGCCATTCATCATCATTGCCGGTATTGCCAGTATCCCTTTGGCTTTTTTTCTACAGTGGCGAGTATCCACACTAGATCAGCTAACTAATAAAAGCATTCTTGCGCAGTGGATAGGTCTTGTCATCAGTGTAATAGCTATTCTTGCTGCGCTCATTTTGCATCGCGTAGGCTTATATAACGAACTGCGGCAAATCCTATTTTTATTTCCGCTGATCTTTATTGTGGGCATTAGTAGCTTGTATTTCATCAGCAAAAAAGTATGTCTTATTGGCATGCTTTTTTCGAGCGCATTCTTTCTTTGGGATAACTTCACCCTCTATCCCTATAACTACACTTATCTCAATGAAGTAGCTCGATTACGCCCTGCTATCCAGTACTTTGAAACAGATTATTTTGGATTTTCCGCAGGCAGGTCAGCTAGGTGGATTAACGATCATCCACAAGAGGCATTGAATAAGTGTATTTATGCCTATCCTACCCATCTCATAGCCAATGAACTCAATGATGCCAATAAAACATGTCTTATTGATTCCTTAGGCAATGCGTATAACTTAAAACAGGATGTGCCAAGCCTTTTATATATTACTCAGCGCAATCTCATTAACTTCCCCATTCCTGCAGACTGTCGACTGCTTCACAGTGAAGAGCGGACGCTGCCTATTGCTAAAAATCCATTGATTATGGGAAGACTATTTTCCTGTAATGCCATTCATTGAGACTTTATTGAATAATAGACTGCTGAAAAAAGGCAGTAAAAGCAGGTAGTGGATAGTTCATTAAGAAAACCATGAGTACCAAACACAAAAATGAACTGATCATCAAAGGCGTCTCTTTCCAAAGCTTTTCTGGAGCCTGCGCAACACCATCTTCTTTAAACGCTAGATTTAAATACATGGCCATAATGAACGCGATGAGTGGAAATGCAAGAATGAGCTCTAAGCGATAGCGCATTACAAATGCGCCAAAAAAAAGCATTGAGGCAGCGGCATAAAACATAATGGAGACGAGCAAGTTTTGCTCGGTATAGTAAGCAAAGGATTTGCGATACTGCCGAGCCGAAATATTTTTCGAAATATCGCGCATCTCAGCAAAACGCTTAATGGCCATCAAGTAGGCCCCAATCATCCAGTAGGAGATCAAGAGCGATACCGGGATTTGAATTGGCGGGGAAACGATATACCAACCAATAAGCAATCGAATGGGATTATTAATTGACTCTACCAGTACATCGACATACGGCACATCTTTTGCTCTTAAGGGGGCAATGTTGTAAATGCAGCCCATGACCCACAGCCAAAGTAGCACATACATGAATGCTTGTGAAATAAGAGATCCTAAAGCAAGACCTAGCAACATTAAGACTATCCACTGTACATAGCCCCAACGAATATTGACCCGTCCTGCAGGCGTTGGACGTAAGCGCTTAGTGGGATGGAGCGCATCAAATGGCGCATCTAAAATTTCATTGATCACATAATTGCTCGAGGCAATAATGCCGGCAGCTAAAAATCCAATCACAACTGAGTACATTAAGTGAGGGCTAATACTTTGGGGATAAACGCTAATCGCAATCAGAAGCCCAGGCAAAATAAAGACGTTTTTGATCCAGTGATCAAAACGACAAATTTCCAGGTGGCCAGAGATCTTAGAGGTACTTATTTGGCTATCCATCAAGAGCTCAATCGGGGTCTTTATTAAAGAAAGTGTTAAAAATAATCATTCCAAGCAAAGTCTTGGATTTACAAGCAGATTTTACCCGAGCTGTCATGGACGCAAAGGTCAAAAGAAGTATATATTTCATTTTTTTAGTAAGCTTAATAAGCTATGTATACCCTGTTTCAGATGGCAAAAAAAGCAAGTAATTGATTTTCTTGATCAAACGACATTTCGTTTTGCATATCAGTCATCCTTATTCTTGATACTTTCCATGCTTTGAAAATGCTTTTGCATACTCAATAAAGCTTCGCGCTTGTACTTTTGAATCTTGGCTAGGCGCTCAATAATGCTGTGGGCTAGATGCGTTTCTTAAATGAGCACTAAATCATATTGATCAATCTCACGTAATTCGCGCTTTTGCAAGAGATACCAAGACTGCATCCAATTGCGAATTTGCTCTTTCCAAGCCATAAAGTTCGCCTGAAAGTACATCTGTATTGCAAAATCTTCTATCACAGTAAATAGAAATTCCAGATCTTCGCTCCAAGCTAGATTAAATTGATCACGCTGTGGCGCAAGTAGGGGTGGCAGAGCAGCATTGACCCGCACCCACTTTTCAAATTCTTCAAAGAGGACATCAAAATGAATCCGCATTTCCTCTAAATCCGTAAATTTCCCAGAATCATAATCGCGTACCATATTGTTATATTGTCGCCAAGCGATATCAGCTAACTCGATTTGCCTGGGGCCAAAGCGCTTACTCATATTAAGAAAATAATCTGGCAAGTGATCCATAAATCCATCTTCAATACCAACGAGCGTAGCAATGTATCTACGATCCATTTTGGAAAAAATGGATTCTTGCTCTATTCGTATGCGCGCTTCCATGCGCCTGCTGCGCCAGCGGCAGTCAATGTATTCATTGGCAAGATCAGCCTCAATACAGCCCTGCGGCTCAAAATCAGCATACACATCATGAATTAACTGGGTATAGTCACGCTCATCCTCATAGGGTAGTAATTTCGATTTAGCACTGCGTGCATGTTTGAGTGCATTCATCTTCGAGCGATTTTTGCCGGCGGCGCTTTTAGGCCCCGTATGCCCGGATGATTTTTTTCTCCCTAAAGAATCTAGGCTCGTGTCTGCCAACTGCCCCGCTTCCTTGATCTCATCACTGTAGTCTTGGTTTACATCTTTCTTACTGCTCTTTTCTTTACGCATCATCATTCTTTCTATTATGTTTAAACGCAATGACTCCTTTGGGATTTGCCAAAAGCATTCCTTACGTCATGTAATTTCAAATTGGATAAAAAGCCACAATGCAATACGATTGCAATTTGTTATTGATGGCGTGTACGCAAATCGTGCGCAGATCCATCCGCGATAACTTCAGTGGTTTGACTCGATCGTGAGCCAAGGATTTCCGCGTTAGTGAATTTCACACTAAGCGGTACAACTTAGTTAGAGGCTAAAAAATTAGTTCGTTAATTATTTAGTTCTACTACTTTTAAATCATCCAGATCAGTGCATTCGTAAGAAAGATCAAAGCGTCAAATTCATTCGTGAATTCTTGCTTTTCCTGAGATCCATCTTGGCCACTGACTTGCTTATTTTTTACCACTGCGTTACTGGCTACAGCATTACTTTGGTTTACTACCGCAAGGACCAGACCAAATCGTGATCGAGCCTTTAGTCTAAGTATACTGTATAAATAAACAGTATGTTAGTTTTTTTTCGGAAAACCTGGTTTCCAGCGAATGCCTGCGCCATTTTCTGGGGTACCAATAAATTCAATACCAGCCTCTTCGAAGGCCTTTTGTATTGCATCAAGGGTTTTAGCTTGAGCCCCAGGAACCCCTTCCCCTGTCTCCAAGCGCATTAGCGTAGAGAAAGCAACGCCAGAAACTTCAGCGAGTTGCTTACCCGTCCACTTCAATAATGCTCTAGACGCACGAATTTGTCCACTTGTAATCAAGTAACTAATACCTTATAATAGGTAATCATTACTTATTAAAAGGTAATGATTATTTAATTTAGGAGAATAAATATGCTTAATAATCAAGATTTTACAGCCAATCGCAGCAAATACCTAGGCGGCTCTGATATTAGGGCCATCTTGGGGTTTTCGAAATACCGCAGCGCTGTAGATGTCTGGCTGGAGAAAACTGGCCGCATCATAAACGAGATCAATAACCTACCAGTGCGCTTTGGATCCTTTGCTGAAGAATTTGTGGCATCGGAATATGCATTGCAAACCAAAAATGGTTTAGTCCATAGCCAGGCAGGAGTGATTCACCCCCGATACCCTTATATGGTGGGTCACATTGATCGCTATGTATTTGAGGGTACTAATAATGTAGACGGCACATTATTTAATAGTGATGGCTCTTGCGCAGCATCTCATTTATTAGAGTGCAAAACCGCCAGTCCTTTTAACCAATCTGATTGGGGTGAGCTTGGTACTGATGAAGTACCTATGGGCTATTTAGTGCAATGTCTTTGGTATTTGGCCATCACCAATTTAGAGCGCTGTGATGTGGCTGTACTCTTTGGCAATAGTGATTTTCGAATCTATGAGGTCTACCGCGATAAAGAATTGGAAGATCTGATCATTACTAAGGCAGCCAACTTTTGGCAAGACTTTGTTTTAGCGGATACTCCACCGCCGGCGCAATGTGAAGCTGATTATCAACATCTATTTAATAAGGTGGATCCTGGCAAAGTAGTAGAAGCCGATTCTCATATTTGTGAACTATCTAGTAAGCTGCAGCAACTTAATGGCGAAATTAAGTCAAAAGAGCTTGAAATATCCCAAATT
>JBBAKF010000122.1:0-5690 GCA_040403635.1 Polynucleobacter sp. | reverse complement strand
GACATTACCACTGTCTTTGAGGTATTGTGCTTGTCCTGGGGCAGTAGGACCCAGGCCGGAGGTAGCCAACGGATCAAGAGTTGTACTCACTGCTATAGCAGCATAATCTTGGGTGGCTGTTGACAAAGTATGGCTGTGTTCTGGCAGGTTGGCCAACGTCAATGCTACCGAGCTAAGACCGGCTGCACCTCCCAAGATCGTGGCCTGTACGTCTGGAACTCGGCCTGCAGTTCCTCCGCCGGCATCTACATAAGGGCCTGCGGGTGTCGGTACAGTTCCCGCATTATCCATATTATCTTTACCTAGAGCAAATCTACCTCTAAGGTCAGGTAGTCTAAATGTGTTTGACCCTACCAGCGCAGCAGCCCCATTAAATGTAACTCCGATAACATCAAATAAATCACCAAATTTTGATCTTTCAATTTCTGAGCCATCACATAACAGATATCCATCTGGAGTTGTGCCGCCGGCATAAGGCAATATTGCGCCAATTGGCACAGCCAAGTCTCCCATGAAACGTTCTCTGGTCTGTTTCAATAATCCCGAACTAGCTAATGTACTTTCGCTAGGTCTATAGGTTAATAAGAAATCACCTTTTTTACCCTGATTAGGCGACGGTTCGGATTTACCTGCTATGATGTTTGCAGTAAGGGTAGCATTAAAAATTTTAGTGGCTGCACCTACTTGGCCGTCAAACTGTACAGCAGGCGATACAACGTCGCCTGCTAGTTGAAAACTAGTCACTGTGCTTAGAGCGGTAGCAGTGCTCGCATTGCCGTTGATATTTCCTTCCAATACACCCTGTATAGTGTCTGCTATAACTGTTTTAGCACGTATGTTGTTAAATCTTTTAAGAGGTGTGCCTAAATCATAAGTGTTAGTGAGTTTAGGTTGAATGATATTGGTTTGTAAGATACCAGTAACATCTATGCCGTCCCCTACAATTAGATTTTTAGTAATTGCTGCACCGCCCAAAGTTCGGATACTACCATTATTCAAATTACTACTAGCTGTGGTATTGGTAGATACCAGTGTTCCTGTGAGTTTAAAATTACCAATGACATCTAGAGGTTCGGTTGGGTTTTCTTGATTTATCCCTACAAGATTATCTATTACTCTAAGTATTGTTGAAGGAATTCCATTTCTGTTGGTCTGTAAATCAAGAGAACTGCCTGCTGCAGAATTATATATGCTGCTAGACGATGCTGTTGATAACAGTTTAAATGTTTCATCAACTCCGATAGAAAGACCGTTGTTGTTTTTTATTTTTATTTCATAGTCAGTGGTATTGATAGTATCTGATCTAAGAAATGTTCCTGCAGCCTTTTCGACTCCACCTACTAGTAGTGCTTGAGCATTTTTAGCTGTACCGTTGAGCAAGGGTAAAAATCCGCCTACAAAATTGGCTATTTCAGTCGAGTCGGCAGGAGCACTAATGTTTATTCCCGACCTTACTATTGCAAATCCGGCTATTAAAGTTTTAGGCGTAAAGCTGTCTTTGCTTATAACAATTACAGGGATATCAGCAATATAAAATATCAATATAAATCTGTCCACGTTATCGGAATCGGATATTTTTTCTATAACTGGTCCATATCTTAAACCACCCACTGAACTTTCGGTAGGGCCAACTAAAATCCAGCGTGTGCCAGTAAATATACGCAGTTGTTGGTTTGTGGTGTCTACCCAAAGTTCTCCAACTTTGCTGACTTCAACGGCAGGTTGGCTAACACCTTTCTGTATGCCTGAAGCTGCTTTCCAGGCTGTGTTATCCCAGATTTTTAGAGTTTGTGAACCTCCTGTGCTGTCGTACCATAACTGTCCTTCTACTGGATTGACAGGTTGATTAGTAGATGCAAAATTTTCTAGCAATGATAGAAAATTTTCCGCTATGATCTGTCCGTAGCCGGTGACATTTCGACCAGGAAAGATCAAGCTGGTGTCTGTGCTAGAAGTATTATCAAATACCGTGATAGGACTTTTATTTTGATTATCTGTAAAGTTGACTATATATGGCATGATTATACCTCAGCAAAGCCAGTTAAGCTCTGCACACGTATAGTGTAGTCTATCTGTAGCAATCTATTCAAACTTTTTTGTACCGGATGAAATATCACATGTGTCAACAGCTTGCCGTCTGATGTATTTGGACCGAGTCCTTTTAATCCCAATTCATCAAATACAAATCCACCATTCATATCTACGCTGTTGTCAAAGGCTTCTTGATCTAAAGGTTCGCCGTAATCTAGCAAACAGCTGATCAAAATATCACTATAGGTAGCACCGCTGATATGCCTAATTTCCATCTTGTTTCTGATCGGATCTTGGTTTTCAACAGCGTTTTGATCCACTACTTTTTGATAGGTTTGATTATATAAACTAGAATTTACTCCGACTGTGTTCGGGGTAAGATATGTAATAAGTCCGGTAGGGTCTACTGTGGTTCCGCCGGTGCCGAAAATCATTTGGTACACTGTTCCGTAACCTTGATTGCTTAGACTGTTAACCATAGCCACACTCATATTTTCGTAGTGAATAGCGTTGCGTTTATCTACAAAAACTTCTTTGGTGTTAGGATCATGGATTTTTATATGTCCTTCAAAATGAAACCCGCCTGTTTCGTTAGGGCGAGCTTGAGGACTAACTGCTGGTTGATCTTGATTGTTTGGCATTGTGATCTCTTTTTGTTCCATCATGTATTTATTCAGGTATAGCTGTGGTCTTTTCCACAATGAATCTAGCTATTGCAGTGTCTGTGTGTACTAGACTTGTGCCGTCTGTAGCTGTGGTTTCGCCCCTAGCATACCAAGTTTTACCCTGTCTTCTCAACACAGTAATTCGAGTTCCTGCTGGTAGTACAGCAGTAAGTCGTATTTGTGCTGTGGCACCATCTACGCTGAACTCAGCTTCTTGAGTCTGATCTGCAGCTGGACTAGCAGCACCATTGGCTTCTACGTAAACAGATTGCGGATCTTTTTTCAGCCTGCGACCTGCGGCAAAAACTTCTATTTGATCACAAGGTCCATTAGTTGCTGGTATAGTACTTCTGTACCATGTGCCACTTCTAGTTCCTTTCTGAGGCACAAAGTCTAGTGGTCCAATTAACAATGTGCTACCGTCACTGGTAAAATCAGTTCTTTGCTGAACTTCGTTGTAAGGTATTACTTCACTGTAGCCTACATCAACTACTGCTGTTCCCTGAGCATACGTAGTTGCTATAGATGTTCCTTGAGCACCTCTGCGTAATTGACTCAATGTGTTACCTGACTTCGACATGTATTCAATACGTTCACCTTGAATAAACACAACACCTGGTAAATTTCTACTGGCTATTGGTTGAGTCAATGCGGTTGCATCAGTGACTTCTATAGCAGTATCGTAGTAGTTTAATACTTTAGATAATTTGCATTCATCTTTTGAAAATCTATTGTAATGAAACACATTTAACATGTCTTTGTGAATTTCATAAGCCGACGGTAATCTAAAGATGTCATTGGCAAAGTTTATAATTTTTATAGTATCTGCAGGTGTCGAGTCCACAGTGATGTATACCACCGCTCTAGGCAAACTCACGTAATAGTCTTTGTCTTGTCTTAAACGAAGTCCATTCTTATATACCCACACATAACTTACTGAGATCGGAGATCTCGATAATTGGTACTGTACTTGACCTCCGCTGCTCTCATCTTGAATAATGTCCATTGACGGATATTCGTCGAACCAAGTAACATTAACTGCAGGATATGTCGAATCAGATACTGTAGAATCTCCCGGAAACCCAAAATCAAATGCGGAGTCGATTGAGATGGTATTATCTTGTATAACATATTCTGCCCTAAGATCATTTTCAATCTTGATAGTATCACCGATGGATAATTTCGATGCGTTAACAGTCAGCACCTTGGCAGGTCCATCCAGAGTGTAATCCACAATAAATGTTCTAGATATATTGTTTATTAAAACTTTTAGATTTGCTGGCAATATGCTGCCGCCAGGTTCGAGTGGGTCTACTCCTAGAGAGAACACATTATTGGTGCCATCATAGACAGCATATGCTGTATCGGGACCTTTTAACAAACGACCGGCGGCTTCGACTATCATTGAGCTTAGATTCGACCCTCTGTTTATTTCACTAAAACCAGTAATCTCAAAACTTCTTGTACTTCCTTCAAAGAAGAACGTCTGAGTATTAACTTGTACCAAAGACAGGCCCGAACTATCAATATCAGCTGTTGATTCCAAGCATATTATTTTAACTATGTCACCTGCTTGAGGTGTGGTTCCAAAATCTACCAAAGTTTTACCCACAGCATCAACTACATCTGTGCTGTTACGGAATCCTACATCAACCTGTGTACCGTTCACACTAACAAATACACTACTGGTATTATCATAATTAGCGTTGGTCAAAAACAATCCAGTGGCGCCGTCTGCGGTATAACTTTGATAATCTAAAATACCAACTCCGCCGATACCTATACTGAGTATTTCCACAAATTCGTCTGCTACCGGAGCCACTAGGAAGTTTACAGTATTTGTTTCAAGATCAATAACATAGTGTGTGTTAATGATTCTTGGTGTATTAGACACATACACAAACACTGACTGACTCTCTAATACTGTTTGTCCTATGGCAAATTCTGTATCTGTGCCGTTGGCTGTTTTTACATTAGATTGCAGTGTTGCTGCACCAGAGATTGCATTATTGTATACCTTGATTGAAACACTTTCTATCACTTGTCCTGGAACATTTTCTTCAGGCGCTGGCACCACCGTGGGATCTATAAATTTGCCTCCAGTGATGGCTATTTCTTCTGCCGTGGTACCATTAGCTGTAGCATAAGCGCCACTTATTGACGATAACGATCCTCCACTGAGTTTAGTATCTAGAATATTGTCATCTGTTATAACAACAGATCCATCACTTTCTATAGGACGGAATATAAGAATATCGCCGTCTACAGTGGTTAGATATTCACCGATGACTACTACTGCATTTACACCATCTCCGACAAACGTTGGCATTTCTGCTGTTGGATTTGTGCCAGTGCTAGAATCTTGTGTAGGTGAATAATTTTCATTATCAACACGGACTGTGATATTAGTATTCTTTCGTTTGATATAGATGTTGATTTGTTGGCCAGCAGCTGGAATATACGGTAGTGTTACCGTAGCGGTGCTGCCATCAGCAACATGATAATAATCCGAGCTAGACTCAACCGAATCCCAATTGTCTGTAAACCAAGGTAGAGCATCCCAACCGCCAGTAACATCAAATGTGGTGCCTTGGATTCTAACTCCGCCAAAGTCGATGCCTGTCATTAACTGATTCAATTCTTTACCTATCATACCTGCTTTGGGGGTGTAGGATTGATTGATTCTATTCACAGCATCTAATAACAGTATATTCTTGTCATAGGTCACTGTGATTTCATCATTTTTAGGTGGAGCTGTGTTAAACACCAATTTTCCACGTAATAAAGAATAACTATCAGTGGCTTGATAATAAAGATTAATTGTGTATTCGCTGGCCAATACCACTTGAGTTTTTTTAGTTGTAAATGATTTCTGCGTTACTCTAATTTTAGCTTTGTCATTGGTCGGTGCATAATTCAGTAAGAATACTGCACTGTTGCCTGTGGCTGTAAATGTCTGCGTTTGTAAAAATGTGTTGTAAATTCCGCCGGTAG
>JBBAKF010000121.1:0-5750 GCA_040403635.1 Polynucleobacter sp. | reverse complement strand
AAATTAAGTTTTTAGCCCCAGAGTGTAACTGTAATCTATGTGTGTAGACGATTTCTAAATCGGCAATAGATACGCCTTTTAATAAATGTACTCTTGCCAATAAACTTTCGGAAAAATCTTTAATTTCACCACACATACTGGCTTCAGTAATCCTACTGACTTCTTCAACTTTCCCACATTGCCGAGCAATTTCATCGATACATTCAATATTAATGAGCGTAGAGTCCATGTCAAATGCTAGTAACTGAATGTGATCTTTATGAAACTTATTTTTTAAAAAAATAGTATCGGTTTCGAACTTTACCGCAAGATCTTGAATCAATTTTTTTTCAACACTCGTAAATGGACTTGTAAATGAAATTTCGATAGTCTTAGTACTTAAATGACGCGTCGACAAGAGCTCAGCATGTTGCGTGAGGGCTTCAATGAGTGCAGGAGGCACTTGCTGTAAGTGGGTGAGAATAAGTCGGTTCATAACATTAAGAGAGGTAGGAAAGCAGTTTTTTAAGAGAGGATGTTCTTTGCGCTAGTGATTGAAATGCATTACTTGGGTTGGGCGAGATTCTCAGCCGATCTGGACCCGAGAGTTGGACGAAACGATCTTTTTGGATAAGCTGAATAATCTTTATAGAATCGATATGAGGTTGCGGTA
Organism: Polynucleobacter sp.; assembly: GCA_040403635.1. Classification (GTDB taxonomy): domain Bacteria; phylum Pseudomonadota; class Gammaproteobacteria; order Burkholderiales; family Burkholderiaceae; genus Polynucleobacter. The sequence continues at coordinate 5,098 of JBBAKF010000121.1, read as the reverse complement.
TAAATTGCACTTTAATTGCTTCAGCAGAAGCCTCAATTTTTTTAATACCCAGTTTTTCCATCACTAATCGTAAGCGATGGTTATCTATTAAGGTTTGTGCTGAATCAGGTAAATCACCAAAACGATCGATGATTTCAGAGTGAATATCATCGATATTTTCATTAGCGCTTGCACTTGAAAGCCTCTTATATAGAGAAAGTCGTTCATGTACGTCTGGACAATATGCATCAGGCAATAGGGCAGGACAACCCAAAGAGATGTCTGTAATAGCATGCATAGGACTTAAAAGATCTGGCTCCTTGCCTTTTTTAAGTTCAGCAATCGCTTTATTGAGCATCTCGGTATAGAGTTGAAAACCAATTTCATGAATATCGCCTGATTGCTTATCTCCAAGGACTTCACCCGCACCACGAATTTCAAGGTCATGCATAGCCAAATAAAATCCTGAGCCCAATTCTTCCATAGAAACGATGGCATCTAAGCGCAACTTTGCTTGTTTAGTCAGTCCCTCAGGATCTGGAACAAGTAAATACGCATAGGCTTGATGGTGTGATCTACCCACTCGTCCACGAAGTTGATGTAATTGTGCAAGCCCAAACTTATCGGCCCTATGCATGATAATTGTATTGGCGGATGGCACATCAATACCAGTCTCAATAATTGTTGAGCACAATAAAACATTACAACGTTTTGCCACAAAATCATGCATCACTTGCTCAAGTTGACGCTCATGCATTTGACCATGGGCAACCCCAATTCTTGCTTCGGGCAATAACAACTCCAAAGCTTGACGTCGATTTTCAATAGTATCAACTTCATTATGTAAAAAATAAACTTGCCCACCACGTTTAAGCTCCCGCAAAACAGCTTCACGGATAATACCTTCACCTTCACGACGCACAAACGTTTTGATGGCTAAGCGCTTTTGTGGAGCAGTTGCGATCACGGAAAGTTCTCTTAAGCCCTCAAGGGCCATACCAAGTGTGCGCGGAATCGGTGTTGCTGTTAAGGTAAGGACATCGACTTCCGCTCTTAAAGCCTTAAAAGTTTCCTTTTGACGAACACCAAAACGATGCTCCTCATCAATAATTACGAGACCCAAGCGATTAAATTTAATATCCGGCGACAGCAGTTTATGAGTACCGATAATGATGTCGGCATGACCATTTTCTAAGGCCTCGAGTGCCAGTTTAATTTCTTTGGCAGACTGAAAGCGTGAAACTTCCACAATCTTGACAGGCCAATCAGCGAAGCGATTTTTCCAAGTTGTAGCGTGTTGTTCGGATAGGAGTGTAGTTGGGGCTAAGACAGCGACTTGCTTACCACCCATCACCGCTACAAAACTAGCTCTCAGTGCTACTTCAGTTTTCCCGAAGCCAACATCACCGCAAATGAGTCGGTCCATAGGTTGACCACTGGTCATATCTTTAATCACTTCAGTAATAGCATTTTGTTGGTCAATCGTTTCTTCAAAGCCAAAGCTTTCCGCAAATGCATCGTAATCATGACTGGAGAACTCAAAAGCATGACCATGACGCAATGCACGTTTTGCATAAATATTTAGCAGTTCAGCTGCCGTATCTCTAATCTGTTGGGCTGCTTTGCGTTTTGCCTTTTCCCATTGCCCAGATCCCAAATTATGTAAGGGGGCATTATCTGGATCAGAGCCTGAGTATCGAGAAATCAGGTGTAATTGGTGCACTGGCACATACAAAGTAGCACTATTTGCGTAGCGAAGATGTAAAAACTCCTCATCGCCTTGACCTAAATCTAGAATGAGAAGTCCTTGGTATCTACCAATACCATGCTCAGAATGCACCACGGGATCGCCAATTTTTAACTCGGAGAGATCTCTAACAAGAAATTCGACATTCGTTGCTTGATCTTTTTTTCCAAATTTTCCGGCTTTTCTTTGTTCAGAAGAGTTTGCAAAAATCTCCGACTCAGTCAAGAAGGTGATGTTGCCGACAATCGAAACAAAGCCGTCTAATAATGGGGCAACGACCATGCCATATTGTTGATCGCTAGCAAGAAACTCTGGAATACTTGAAAAAGGCTCAATCACGAATTTAGTCGAGTTACCTTGATCATTGGACTCATCGAGCAACTGTTTGATGGATTCTCTACGTCCTGGACTATCTGCACAGATGAGGACCCGATGTTGAGTGTTTAATAAATAATTTTTAAGCTGCAAAATCGGGTCTTTATCTCTGCGAATAACTGCCACATTAGGAGGTAGATCAAAGACTGTATTATTTTCAGGAATATCTGCAGGGTTTAAAAAAACACGAGGAAAGGGTTTAAGTTGAGAAAAGAAATGCTCTTCTTTTTCGTATAACTGAATGGGGGGAAGAAGAGGATGCTCTGCATCATGTGAAAGAAATTGATAACGCGCTTCGATACCACGCCAATATTCTTGGATAGCAGTTTGAAGATTACCAACACCCCAAATCCAAGCAGGAGAATCTGATTTGGGGAAATAATCAAAAATCAAGGCGGTATTTTCAAAAAACAAAGGCAGATAAGATTCCATACCCGCACCAGGAATGCCTAAACCTACATCTTTATAGAGAGGACATTTAGCAGGATTGCCTTCGAATACTTCGCGCCACTTACCACGAAAATCTTTCCGTGCTTGTTCATGAAATGGAAATTCATGACCAGGAAGCAGTTTTATTTCTTTAACGGGGTAAAGGCTACGCTGGGTATCAGGATCAAATACTTTGATTTGATCAATGACATCACCAAATAAGTCAATCCTAAAAGGCAGAGCGGCCCCCATAGGATACAAATCAATTAAGCCACCTCGGATACTATATTCTCCGGGTCTAACAACTGCAGAAACCGTATCATACCCACCTTGTTGCAACTGATGATGTAAAGCCGTTTCATTAATACTTGAGCCTTGCTTAAAAAAGAAAGTATTAGCCGCAAGGAACTGTGGCGGTGCAAGACGTGTTATGGCTGAACTGATGGGCACAATCACAATATCGCAAAGACCAGTCATCATTTCATGTAAAGTTTTTAAGCGCTCTGAGATCAAATCATGATGGGGTGAAAACTGATCATAGGGTAGGATTTCCCAATCAGGTAACAAAGAAACTTTTAATGTGGCATCAAAAAGAAGAATTTCTTGAGAAAGTCTTTGGGCAACTGTTGGCTCACTACAAATGACCACCATGAGAGAAAATGACTGGCGAAACTTCTTAGCATTTTCAGCAATGACTGCGGCGTCACTCGAGCCCACACAATAATTCCAAGTAAAGCGTTTCCCAAGTTCAGGACCAGGGAAGGGTGCTGTGAACTGAATATAATCTAATGGAGTAGATTTAACTTCAATGTAATCAGACATAGACTGCATTATAGAATTGAAGCATGATGGAACAAGAACTTAATGAAAGAACGATGTGATGTTTGAATCATCAACACCAGCTAAATGTCATGTATTAATTCCTAGTGGCGGTATTGGAGCGCGTTTTGGGGGAGATATTCCCAAACAATATCAGATGCTTGCTGGAAAAATGGTCATCGAACACTGTATTTCAATATTCGCATCACTCACCGAAATCAGTACGATATGGATTGGCTGTAATCATCAAGACCCCTATGTCAAAGTGGACCCTCGAGAGAAAATTTATGTAATACCAACGGGTGGAAAAACTCGGTCACAAACCGTCTTAAATACTCTTCGTGCCATGATTGCACAGCAAATCCCATTGACTGATTGGGTTCTAGTCCATGACACTGCAAGACCAGGGATTACCAAGGATGACGTTAATACCTTAATACGTGTTGTTAACGAAGATCCGTCATGTATTGGGGGTATTTTGGCTTTACCCATTGCAGATACTGTAAAAGAGTCGGATGCTCATCAAAATATTATCAAGAAAACGCTCAATCGTGACTTGTTATGGCAGGCTCAGACACCACAAATGTTTCGACTAGGGCAATTAAAGGATGCTCTTGAAAAAGCGCATCAACAGGGTATTGAGATAACTGATGAAGCTAGTGCGATGGAAGTGTTTAGCAATACACCCTTGTTAATAAAAGGCTCGAAGCAAAACTTTAAAATAACTTATCACGAGGATCTGTTGATGATGGAAAAATTGCTGATGCAAGAAATTTCGATGCGTGTTGGCCAGGGATATGATGTCCACCGATTGGTTGCAGGCCGCTCTCTCATTTTGGGTGGCATTGAGATTCAACATCATATGGGCTTACTCGGACATTCTGATGCTGACGCTTTATTACACGCCATTACGGATGCTTTATTAGGGGCTGCAGCCCTTGGGGATATAGGTCAGCATTTTTCTGACAGCGATCCGCAGTACCTTAATGCCGATAGTGCTGTCTTGCTACAAAAGACTGATGCGTTAGTCAAAGCAAAAGGGTTTGTCATAGTCAACATAGATGCAACTATTATTTGTCAATCTCCCAAGCTAGCACAACAGATACCAAGTATGATCAGCCGTATAGCAGAGGTTCTGCATATTGCCCCGTCCCAAATCAATATAAAAGCCAAAACGAATGAAGGCCTAGGTTACCTAGGAAACGCTGAGGCGATTGAGGCGCAGGCAATCGTATTAATACAAACTAAAAACAGGGCTTAACTTGAATAATACAAATCTTAAATTACTCCAACCTTTGCAAATGGGTCCACTAGAGTTAAAAAATAGAATCATCATGGCGCCACTCACAAGGATGCGAGCGCTTGAAAATGATGTTCCCAATCCACTATCTGAAATCTATTATGCCCAACGCTCATCTGCGGGTTTAATTATCTCGGAGGCAACACAGATAAGTCCTTTAGGGAAGGGCTATCCAGCCACGCCTGGCATTTATAGTCCTGAGCAAACTGCTGGCTGGAAAAAAATTGTGCAAGCGGTACATGCAAAAGAAGGTAAGATCTTTGCGCAACTTTGGCATGTTGGTCGAACATCCCACAGTTCTTTTCATGAAAAAGAGGGCTTACCGATTTCTCCATCAGCCATTAAGCCCGCTGGAAAAACTTTTACAAACTCTTGGGCTTTAGTACCTTATGAAACTCCAAGAGTAATGAGCATAGAAGATATTGAAATGGTTATAGAGCAATATTATC
>JBBAKF010000120.1:0-5817 GCA_040403635.1 Polynucleobacter sp. | reverse complement strand
TGGTTTCCAAAAAGGACTCGATACCCAGCCAAAATTTCTATCTTTATTTAACATAACAAAAATACTGATACTCGCTAAAATGTTTAACGGACGAAGAATGCAGAAGACGATAAAGTAGTGCACCTGCTGCCCAACGTTGCCCCATGAATACTCCAGAAAAAACACATCAATTTCTGATGAAATCCGTATTTGAAGCGGCCTTGAGGCACGAAACAAAACTCAAACAGGCTGTTGAAATGTTTTCGGGCGACCTGCAATTTGAAGGCGAGGAACTGGTCTTCACCTTGCCTGCGCTTTTCAAGTTTGTAATGGGCTATATCCAGCAAGAACACTTTGCGCAGAGTGCTGATACCACGCCCGACTATTTGGCTTTCCGCAAGATCGTTTATCAATCTAGCACCAACCTTCAACTGCGAGCCCTTCAAGCAGCCGTGGTCATCGATACGCAGCATCTTGTACATGGTGAACGACGGTACCGATTAGTAGTATTGAAATGAATGCGCAATTCGCTTTGCGCTAATTACTATGCCGGGCTTGCGATAGCACAGAGCGCAACCGAAGTGGTACCAGCAAACCCGATATTGCGCCCAATACCAACCATTGCGCGGCATTAGCCAGTGCAGTTGCTGTAAAAAACTTTTTTGCCAAAATCTCCATTTGCATAGCGATTTCAGTCGAATATTCCGAGAATGGTAATGCAGCTATTTTCGGCACGCCAATTAAAAATGGCAAAGCCAGAAACACCAAACCTAACCAACGCAGTTGTGAGCGAAAGGTCAAAATAAAACCAAACCCGATGCAGGCGCAAGCGACCGTCAAAAACCACCAAGTTTGACGCGATTGCAAGGATGCACTGACTTCACCTGGTAGTTCTGGCCGCATGCCAAGGGCAGGCCAAAGGAAAAAACAAAGCCAACCGACTGCACCCCAAATTAATCCTGTGTAGAAAGTTGCCGCATTGCCGTCGCGCTTTAGGTCCCACCATGCTATTGCTGGCAGAAGAATTAGGGCGAACCCGAATGAGGTAAATACATTTGCAACCACCGTCCAAAATGTTCGTTCAACGCCATCCTCAGGCGCCCATGCGCTGTCGTCGTGGTCATGGCCGTCGTGCTCATGACTTGCATGGTCATGCGATTTCACTTGATTCGTAATTTGCAGTTGCGCTTGGACAGAAGGGGCTGCTTGTTTAATGGTTTCTTCAGTAACTACTGCTTTTGCACTCGCCTCATGCGCTGACTCATAGGCTTCAGCAGCATTTATGATGGGGATAACGCTCCAACGTTGAACCGCACTCGAAGTAAACCCTGCGCTAAGGCCTGCCAATAATGCACAAATAAGCAAACGCTGAAATATCATCATTTTTTCTCTCCAATAATGAGTGATTGGGGTTTCGCCAAAGAAAACTTTGGCAAAACCCCTCCCTCTTGATACTAGGCAGCTGAAATTTGTCGGCTACCCTATCAATTCACACCTTTCAATGGCACGGAAATGCATTGGTATGGCGCATATCGTGTGCTGCGTTGTGCACGGCACTTGTGCTGGAAAATCCAGTCGCAAACACCATAACGACGCCGAGTAAAAAGGCACCCAACAAGGCTTTTGTACTACCAGATACTTGACTTGTTGAAATTTCAAGTTTTTGTACGTTGAACGCATTCATGATTTTTTCCTTAATAAATTTAAATGGACGCTAAAAGCACTTTTTTATGCATGTGCTTTAGCGACTTTTTTAGCATCACCACCGGGCGTTTTGACTACCGTCTTGGTCATCATTGCAATACCTTCTTCCATAATTACTTTACGGTTAGGAGGTGGCAATTTGTCGCCGCGAAGTTGGTCGTATGGGACGACCACCCAGCATGCGCATCCCCAGATGCATTCGCCTGCCATTCCCTCGAAGCGAATCGCGGGTTCAGACAGCATGGGACCGATATCAATCAGCCAAGCGTGCTCGTTGAGCTTGGTTTCCCAGTCAAGTTTGTCGTAATTCGCCTGACTATCCCAGAACCCAATCAGATCGGTTTTTGCAACGCCAGGCATGATGACATTCGCGTATGCAGTCAATGCATCGAAGAACTCATGGTTGGACGTCTGGTAGGTTGAGTCGCCTTCCAACAGATACTGCGCCCCAATAAGGTCTTTAAAGCCTTTGCTGATGACGTCATAGCCCATATCGCGAGATGCATGGACATGAACTTCAGCGTAGTCAGTTTTGAATCCTTCTTTAAGGCCACTGTACTTGGGCATAAAGCCAATCCATTGCGAAAGTACTGAATCCCACTTGGATCCGGATTCGCCTGGAAGCACTTGAACACCTGGATGCGTCAATTTGGCGACATCAAACAAAGTCCAATTGCGCGACTTAGCTGACAGTGTCTCGTGTGGAGCACCCGTAAATCCGGCTGGACGCATGGTGCGGAACAACACTCGGCCATTTTCCATTACGGCAAATCGCATGAAGGAGTCAGCCACAAATCGGTTGGTTACCATCTGCTTAAAGTTTTGGCGAACCTCTTTTTCGCCTGTGGTCGTATAAGCAGTAAGACGCTGCCAGCTTTGTTCAGCATTCACTACAAAGAAACCACCCGTAAACGGACTTCTGTACAAATCGCCCCAAACCGCTGTAACGCCGGCGTTTTTGTCGTCGTCCAGCATGCAGTCCAAGTCATTTAATGTGGTGTACTGGGTGGCACTGTTATGGGTAGCTGCGTCATCGCCGCTATGTGATAACTGTCCAATCCCGATAACTGGAATGCGGCGTCCAAGTTTCACGTTCGAGAGGTGGCGAGCCAGATCTACCACTATTCCGCTGCCAGTACCGCCTGCCATGCCAAAAGCGACAAGCACAATGGACGGCAGCGCAGCACGTTCAACTTGGTCGACGAAGTTTCGTAGCGCCTTGTCCATAGGACGATCGCCGGCATAGTACGCGTTAGCGTATATGCCTTTAGCGACAGCACGCGGAAAGTGTTCGCCTGCCTGCGGCAATTGGTATTTGTGAGGAACCCATGACTCGAAATTAGGGTTCCAGTAGTAGCGTGGGTATTCGAGTTTCAAAAACTCGCGCGTGCGATTCATATCTTCAAAGAACTGATCCCGGTGGGGAACTTGGAGGGGAATTGCTTGGAACTGAAAGCGATCGCCGGGGATTCCTCTGGATTCAAGACGTTTTTTGAAGGCGTTGGCGTAGTCGGTTACTACACCCATATCTTGGTCACCGATATCGACAACCATAGCCGCAAAGGTTGCACGTTTATCGACTAAAAGATCTTCAATTTCGCCAGTACGCAGAAGCGCTTCTATATATGCCAAACCGGTTCGCCCGATGCCAATTGCGTGAATGCAGTGTGGTGACTGCGTTCCGGTAGCACTGTGATACATTGATGATGTCATTAGATTCACTCCATTGATCTACACATTAATAAAAATCCCGGTTTCCCGGTCGCGTTTTGGGGCTACAACACCCCGCTTGTTCCATACGTTGCTAAATAAATAATTAGCAACGTATAGAGAAGGTCTCAGTTTTGTCAAGAAATTCAAGATCGCGCAAAATATGCGCGACCGATGTTGCGCGTTCGTTTGCGACATAAAGCATGTAGTCTTCTACGAAGAGTCCAGGATCACGTGATATGGTTCCCTCCTCGATAAGCGCTACTCCTTTTTCCAAATTGCTGCGGTGAAGCGTGGCTTGCCATATGGGTGACTCAATGTGAATGGCCTCGTCGTCTGTGAAAGCAATTTTTAAGAACTTTCCACCGGCGCAAGTCGGCACTTGGTATCCAGTTCCGTATTTTTCTTTTACGATGTTCCAATCAAGTGGCATGGCTTATCTCCTCTAATTTTTCAGATGATTCCTTGCTCGGTGGTGCAAGGGGACCGCGCATTAATTCATAAGGAATCAGCACCCAAGAACCACCTTCGCCAAGGCTTGCGCCTGCCATTCCCTCCAAGCGCGATGAGGGCTCGCAAAGCATCACGCCGCGCTCTAGCAATAGCGAATGGACCAGTGCACGTTCAGACCGGGGCAGTTTGTCGTAAGCATCACGCGCAGAATAGAAAAACCGGGTTTCGACCTTGCTTACGCGGGGCAATACGAACTGGATGGAACCCTGCTTGCCGCCATCCGCAGTCGTCGCGGGCACCTCGGGACGAAACACGCGGTTCATTGATTCTTCCCACGACTGAACCAGTGGCTCTGTTTCATGTACGCGAACTTCGATGAACTCAGCGCGATGTGTTGGCAGGATTCCCATATGTGCGTAGAGCTCAGGCAGTACCTCTGCGGGGTCCCGATTGGAATCTGCAAATCCGTAAACATGCATCCAACCAGCGCCCCAGGGCGTGCGCGCCGCAGAATGCTGCGTCGAAGGTGCCGCCACCCAGTTCAACAAACGTAAGGCTTCCCACAAGTTTGCACCTCGGCGCTCAAGCAGCAGTGCCCCGACTTCACAGTTAACCCGCGCATGGGTCTTCCCAAGGTCTTTTAGGTGCGAATAGGTCGGCTGCTGTGGCACTTGCAAAAAGCCTGCGGTAAACGGATTTTTGTAGAGCTCTCCGCAGGCTTGAACGACGCCTTGGTTTTGATTCTCATCACACAAGGCGTCCAGTTCGTTGATGGTGGCAAATAGTTGCGCGCCCTGGTGTACCGCTTGATCACCGTCACATGGTGCAATTCCAATGCCCATCACTAAAACGCGACGACCAAATATTCCACTGGAAAGATGACGCGCAAGGTCCAAGGCGATACCGCTGCCTGTTCCACCGCCTAGTCCAAAAACAATGCATACAATCGCGTCACCATTAGTGGCGTTGGTGCTGCTGGCAAAGCGCTTCAGGGCCTTAGCCATGGGGCGATTTTCATCGTAGTACGACTTTCCGTAGATGGCCTTCGCTAACGAACGCGGAATCGATTTACCATTGGTGGGAATCGGCAAGTCCTTTGCGATCCATGGCTGAAAATCTGCGGTTTCTTGCAGAAATGGATACTCAAGTTCTAAATGCTGGCGATAGCCTTGCATTAGCTCGTTCAATTCGACATTTGTTGGAACTTTCAGCGTCAGCGTCTCTATGTGAGATTGACTCACGTCGAATTTATTAGAGAGTGATTGGATACCTGCCATCGCTTGGGCATTGGAATCTCCAACATCAATGGCCAACACACTCATCCGTGAACCCGATGTCTTCAATAGAGTGGAAGGAGCGTCAAGAAGCATCTGGTGCACGATGTTTACACCTGCGCCACCAACACCGATGACATGCACTCCGTAGGCCAAAGTTTCAGCGTCTTTCACCCGATGTACACCGCGTCGCAAAGCATCGAGTTTTCGTTGCTGAAGTTTGGCTTCTGTGGAACCAATAGCGGGAGTTGGTCGCCCTATCTTGAGATCTATTCCTGCAGTTAAGCTCATATCAAAATCACCAAAAAAAAAGCCCATCTCAGGCGCTAACCTGAGATGAGCTGTATTGCTCTGACCACTATCGGCGTTGTTGCCGATGCAGACGGAAGTTGAAAAAATTAAGCAGCACTGCTACTGCTTATTGTCCTACTCTAAAGGCATGGCATCGTCCTTGTCAAGCATTTATTTGCGTTTTAAATAAATAATTTTTGGTAGCTAATTTAAAAAAATTTATATCTGAATCGCGTTGATTCAAGGGTTAACCCTAGACGGATTCAACTACGAAGTGCAACGCGTGATGACGATTGATGAAAGACCATTGCAGGCGTTCTAAATGCCAATCTTTTGCGTGAACGGTCAGTCATTGCGTATTCCGGCGATCGTGAACGCTGATTCCGGTCGATCGTGAACGGTGCCA
>JBBAKF010000119.1:0-5839 GCA_040403635.1 Polynucleobacter sp. | reverse complement strand
TGGGATCTAGAGCTATTAGATATGTGGCTCTGGGGTTTATTTCTTTGTACCAACGTGTCTGCCCCATGTTCATCATAGGGTCCGATCCCGCAAGTTCAACCAACTTCACAGAGTTTATAAGTGTTTCGTCATAGATCAAGAATTCACACTCAAACTCTCTGCGGAATCGTTCTTCGCCGATCTTGGCACGTTCTAATCTAGCCCACTCTTCGTCTCTGTCCGGATGTTCTTGCCACGGTGCAAAGAATGGAAAGAAGCCGTTGACTCCCAATTTGGTTTCATTGCCAAAGTCGTCGAATCGCTTGTTGGCTTCTAACCAAATCATAGCAAATTGATCTTCGTCACTGTTAGGTGTTGACGTGATAATAGCTTTACCGCCTGTGGCCAATGTTGGTGATAATGCTGTCCAGAATTCTTTGGCTTTCTCTGGTGGTTGCACAAACGCAAACTCATCACAATATATTAATGAAAGAGACTTACCACGACCTGTGTTTTCTGTTGTTGTGGTTGCTTGGATACGTGATCCGTTGTCATACTCGATGGTATTTCTATTGTATGAATACACCCCAGCACGGATAAAGTCGGGTAAATTTTCATAGGCATATCTATAACGATCCATGATGTCTCGAGCACCTTCATATTTGTGCGCAGCAATCAACACCTGTACGTCTGGCATGAACTGAGTGTACCACAACAGATATGCCACTGCACATGTGGTCTTACCCATCTGGCGCGGCAACATGGCTATGCATTCTTTGTTGGTATGATATGCGTCGATTAATTGTTCTTGAAACCCATAGGGTTCAAATGGAATCGATCCTCTAGTAGGATGTTGTATCTTAATAAAGTTTTTTGCAAAGTATAACGGACCACTAACTGGATCCATACAGGCTTCTAGGTGCTTGACTTCATCAAGAGTATAACGTATCTGTGCATGGGCTTTCTTAATCAGATTGCCGTCTAAGGATTTTGACATATGTTTATTTAATGAAAAAAATAGGCTCCGAAGAGCCTATTTGGTTTGTTGGTTTATATTAACTATCAACAGTTTCTGCTGCATCAACCAATGTCACAGCCACATCTTTGTAAATATCTGCAAGTGTGTCGGGCAGTGTAACTGTTAATGATTCTTGAATCTCAGCACCTTGGGCGCCATCAAACACTCTCATACTCTTAACATGATTGGTTCTGCCAATAGCTTGTCCAATTTGATAGCGTAGGGCCTTGGCAGTTGTGTCTACAGTAATAACGCCATCTGTGGTTGCAGTAAACTGAAAAGGTGTTCCAATTTCTGCTCTCGTTCCACCCAATACACCTTCTGTTGTACCTGCGGCTACTGCACCTGCACGATCATATCTCACAGTAAAGGTCACCGTTTGTACTTGATTATCTGCTACGGTTGCACCACTACTAGTAAACTGCACATCTTGAATCTGTGCATCACCATACTTTTGTAGGTTTTCAACAATGGCCAAGAAACGTTGATGAGCTCTAGCTACACGGCGCCCGAGTGCTAGTGTAGTTGGCTTAGTTGCAAATGCACTGTGATCTTGTGGGCTTACAGCACCGTTGTCATTGCCGTCGGCTGTAGGATATGTTCCTGTGCCGCCGCTTAATGTTAGTACAACTTGATAAAATTCTGGTCTTAACGAATCTGTTGAAATTTTAAATCCTGACATTATTTCGCTCCTTTAGCTTCTGCCAATCGTTGAAGCAGTTCTTCTCTTATACTGGCACGTAGTTGTTCTTTGCTTTCGTAGGCACCTGCTGCCATGGGATTGTCACCGCGATATGGCTTACCGCTGAAACTTTTCTTAGGCTTGTTTAAGTCGTTGCCATCACGCACAGAAGCATCTATTCCCGCATACTCTGGTTCTGAACCGTTTAGTGAATTACCAAACGCTTCGTCTTTTTCTTTCTCTTCAGCATCGTGATCGTCCATGTCGTGATCACCGTCGCCATCTTGATCTAGAGTTTTAATCAAGGGTTTTTCGTCTTCGTGATCTTTTTCATGTGCATCAAGATCTCCGCTGTGATCATAGTCGCTGTCCATGTCCGGTAGCATTTTCAGTGGAGGCAGTCCGCCCATGGGCTTGTCCATGGGATCAATGCTGATAGAGTTCATAGGAGCTGGTTGGTTAATCATATCTGGATTAACTTTGGTCATCAACTTCATTAGTTCTTCAATGTTGTCCATGCCCTGTGCATTGAGGTTAACGCTCATTGAAGGTGGAGGAGCGTCTGGTGCATCGGGCATTGATGGCATGCTCATTGGCATAGGTGAGTCGCCACAGGCTTCTGTGGCGGGCCTATCTAACTCCTGCATCTTGGCCAATAGTTCTTGAAAGTTCATAGTTAATTTCCTTTGCGTGGATCTGGGTTGCCAGCAGTTGACATTGGGCTCATAGATCCAGCTTTGTCTGTTTTTTGCTTGGGTATTTTGTATTCAGCAGCGAAACCATCTTTGGTTCTCTGCTTGGCTGTTTTGCTTAAATCTTTTAGAAATCCCTTGTTAAAGTCGTCACCAAAATAGTCTTTGTGTTTGATTTTTCCTGCGTCTGGCTCTAGTCCAATGCTCAACATGGCTTCACCGCTAGGTTCATTGTCCAACAACACTTGATCTACTTCAGTAGGCTCACCGCTGTTCCGCACACGGAAACAGCTTTCGTCTATGCCCATGGCTTTGACGTGTGTTTCTATTTCCGGTGGTGTGATAGGGTATTCACAGATCACTTCAAATATGGTAACCTGCTTGTTTTCCTGTCCTGGAAAATCCAGTGGCAATTTTTGTATAGGTGTAGTTGACAGTTTTTCAAAGGTCATGACCTTGCAGCTGTCTAATCGTGACTTTAGTGCTTCTTGGAATTTTTCAGGAACATCGCCCGCAACTTTGATCTTGAAGCTGTAGATTTTTTTGTTTTCGACGAGATATTCTTTAAAAGTTTTCATATGAGTATTTATGCTTTTCCGCTTAATTTTTTCAGCAGTTCGTTGCGATCTGTGATCACATAACCCTGCCCGTTTATCACATTGTTGGGATCTACCCCAGCATCGTTGTCTATTTTTAATTTTTTCAGCTGTAGATCCACAGCTTTGAGTTTCTTTTCTATCTTGTTGCTTTTGGCAGTAATAGCGTTGCCCATCATTGAACTAGCTACTTCAAATATCCTACCTGAATATCTCACTTCTACATTCATACCAAGATCCATGAGATCGTCGTAGGCCTGTTCGGCTTTCTTGGCAAGATTATCTAGTTCCTGCTCATCGAGATTTTCCAGTTCTTGTATATGTGGCAGTGTTTGTACTATCTTTTGTACTGCTTGATACTGATCGTCAAGACTATTAATTTCTTCATGTACAGGCTGCGGCGGTACTGCTGGTTCAGCTTGAGCTTCTAAATCAAATAGATCTTCTAATTTTTTAGTCATATCATACTTATCTGCGTTTGGTGCCTTGATGAAAAATATCACCTTCGTTAACCACTCTAAACCTAATGCCCTGTTGTTTACACCAAGCTGTGGCAGCTTCCCATTTGGCCATGTTTTTAATATACTGCTCTTGATTGTATCTGCTTTTGCCCACTGATTCTCTCAGAGTTTGACTCTGCGGTTTAACTTCCACCACCTCTGCATGCTTCTTGCCAGTTTTGTCTTTGTAAACCACAAAGAAATCCGGCACGTATATTGTGTATTTGCCAGTGATAGGATCTCTATAAGGTATCTGTATGCTTTCACTGGCCCAATTTTCAACCCCCGGGTGCTCATCTAACATGCGCATGAACACAAACTCCCACGAACTACGAGCCAACGGTGTTTTCTTCCCCACATACTTGGCAGGGTTTTTCATTTCAAATCGTCCCTGTGCGAATTTAGACATTAGGCAGCTATGTTTCTTATTTGATTGGGTTTTACATCACTGGTTTTATAACCTAGCAGTGATGTAGGCACACGATTGTTGTTGAGTATTTCTGCTACTATCTGTCCCAACGCTACTCCTGGAAAGTTTTTCAATGTGTCTAGTATTTGAAAAATAGGTGTGCCGTCAATCTTGGCCTGTCTCAGTATCACAGATGCTGAAGTAGAAGCAGCATCTAGATCAAAACCAGCCTGTTGAAAAAAGCTCACTGCGGCTGCAACATCATTGGAAGGAAACTCTAGAGCAGCTTCGCCATAGTTTTCAAAATACAATTTGGTAGCGGCTGCACTGTCTTCGATGGGTTGAGCTGGTAAATTAGTGGCCATAGATTAATTTGATCCTACAGTAAGGTACGTTTGACGGCGTTGGTAACAGTTTCTGTACTGGCGCTCTTGGGGAACACAGCACCTATTACCCCACTTACCGCACCACTGATGCTGCGACCCACAGCGGTAATATTTCGAGAATTGCTGAGAATACCAACAACTTCACTGGATATTTGATCTTTGGTTAGACTCTTACCATTCTTATAGGTGTTGAAGGTTTTAGCCATTGTGCCTATGAATCCTCCAGGACTACTGAACGCAGCCCCCGACCCAACATCTCCAAAAATTTGTTCTAGTCCATCTAATACTCCGCCTTCTCCTGTGAGAGTTGCTACTCCGCCTCCTGCCACACTCAGTGGGCTTGGTACAGTGTCGTAGTGCAGCTCAGCAAAATTTCCAGGTGTACCAACACTTACATTGCCTGTGGTGTACTTGACTGCTTCATACTCTAGAGTCATTTGACTGTCATTAAATTCACTGGCTGAATAGTCCATGCTACCATGATTCCAACTTTTAATTTTAGGATTGACAAGTGTGTAGCCCACAAATCTTCTACGGCTCATGGTATAGATGGTCACTGATTTAAAAAAATTTGCTTCTGTTCTATCATTGTCTAGACCATATCTAAAATTATCAACTTTGGTATTGGTTGGTCTTAGTTGATTTTGTTGATAGGCAGCGTCTGGATTATGTCGATCTCCTACATAGTATCCATAGTACAAGGCCCACATGGCGTTAACCGCAGCATTGCTGTCGTCATGCATGCTGATAGTCACCGGGTCGTAATTTATTTGTTTATATATGATCTTCTTGCGATTGTATTGATTCTTAATCACAGAATCAAAATTAAATTTTGGCAGCTCTGCACTTTTAACCAATAACCCAGCTTCGTCGGCATGTTTATCGGTGTAAAGACTCATGCCTCTTATTGAGTTTTCCATTTCAAAAACAACATAGAACAAGAATTTAGTCTTAGGCGATAATCGTAGACCATCATCCACAAACAGCCGAGTAGCATGCCGATAATTGCTTAGTTGTCCTTTGGGCTTGGTTACTCCTTCGACCAAGCCGGTGCCAAACTCTGATAGATATCTTGTGAATTTATTTGCCATACAAATATTTATGCCACAAAAAAAGCCCGATTTTTAGTCGGGCTGTTTTGAAGATTATAATTAACCTTGTGCTGTGGAAGCGCCTGTGGTAGCTGCACCGATAGTTCTTCCTACTGCTGCGCCAATACCGCCTATTGGGCTCACTGCTGTTGCACCAGCTGCAAACTGTGATAGATTGTCATAGACGATAGACAGCGCAACAGTCATATGCTCATTGGTGCTGTAATTTGCATCACCATAGTCTGCATTTTGAATGAAACATCCATACATCTCAAACGTTTCTAGTGTACTTGGTACTAGAGCACCATTACCACCGTCTAAGACTTCAATGCGTGTGGTAAATTTGTAGTCGATACCTGAACGTGCTGAAGCCTGTTCCATGAAGTCGAACTGCTTCTGAATCTGCTGTCCTACCATTTTCTGTACCTGTCCACTGGCATCATCACGCAGTGTAAGGGTCACTGGTTCTAGTGCATGTCTACCAGC
>JBBAKF010000118.1:0-5907 GCA_040403635.1 Polynucleobacter sp. | reverse complement strand
ATATGTGCTGAATGCGGCCCCGCCATTACCACCCACTGCTATGGAGTCGTTACCACCCCATCCAAGAAGTACATCACTACCTCCTTCTCCTGAGATAGTGTCTGAGCCAGACGATCCAATCAAAACATCGTTACTATCGCCTCCCATCAACACTTGTGGATCTGTTGATAGTCCAATGAAATCCATATACGTAATAGATGATGCCAATGTGTTTTCTACAACACTCAAGTATTCATTTGTAGTTGTGTTTTTAATGACCGTGCTAGTTGAGGCCACCTCGATACCATCGCCCTGCGAAATAGACAAATCATCAAACACCAAGTCATCCGACAGTGCAAATACATCAGTCCCATCAGTAAAGTCAGTAATGACATCTGCACCAGCAATGGTGCTACCCCCGTCCCCCGTACGCAACACAATAGTGTCATTGCCACCTCCAGTGACAATAGTGTCTGAGCCAACTCCACCATCAAAAGTATTTGCGCCTGCACTACCAATCAGAGTGTCATTACCAGCACCTCCATAAAGAATATCTGCTGTGCTATTACTAGAGGCACTTAAAGCGCTCATTCCACTATCGCCAGCATATAGCGTGTCATCACCTCCACCGCCATAGATCGTATCGGCACCTCCCAAACCCTTAATCACATTGGAATTGTCATCTCCAATTAATGTCTCTGCCGTACTTGAGCCGCGTAAATTTTCAAATCCGGTTGCGTTTCCCGTATTCAAGCTAATTGACTGCCCAGTTGAGATCGTGCTTTCTTCAAATGCCAACGTGTCAGTACCATCTCCACCAGAAAGCAAACTAACATTTAAAGTAGTTAGGTCACTTGACATCACATAAATAGTGTCATCACCAGCACCAAGATTTACCTCGTCGGTATTACTTAATTTTGCGCTTAATATACTATCGCTTCCATCGCCCATATTTAAGGTGAATTTCCCAGAATAAGATGCGCGACTAATATTGAAATTGATCGTATCTTGACCGCTAGAGCCAACAAACTCAAAATCATCTGATCCGCTAAATCCAGTGAGATTATTTAACCAACCAGAGTTGGCATAAAAGACTGATCCCGACACAGCATAGAGCGTCTTATCAGAACTACCCCAAATCAAACCTGAGCCATAACCCGGCTGGCCAACGTCAAATGAGTAAGAACCAAGGTACAAGTCGTAAGAGTTACCTGCAACCGTCAGCGCTTCGATGCCAGAAGCAGCAATCACACCACCATTAACATCAGTAAAAGTTAACGTACCGTTCGTATAGCTAAGCGGAGACAAGTCTTTTAAACTTGTTATTCCGTCATAACTGATGCTCAGAGTGTCTGTCCCCGCTCCACCATCAACATATGTGCTGAATGCGGCCCCGCCATTACCACCCACTGCTATGGAGTCGTTACCAGTTCCGGCGGTAATCGTGTCACTGCCATCGCCGCCGCTAATTGAGTCATTTCCATCACCGCCTATCAAGGTGTCATCACCAAGGCCGCCACTAATGAGGTCATTACCCTTTCCCCCATTGATGTAGTCGTTACCAGTTCCGCCGCTTAGCAAGTCATTGCCGTCAAAGCCGTATAAGTAATCGTTACCAGAACCGCCATCGACAATATCTACGCCCGAACCGCCAATGTATTTATCGTTTCCACCGCCCGCACTAACAGTGTCATTGCCACCCAAGCCAGCGATAATTTCACTACTATCAGTTAACGCCCTAGTGTCATCTCCAGTGGTCAACATAACAACAGTTGCACCAGAAAAATTGGCGCTTGTTACGTCACCAAAAATATCCCCTACCGTATCCCCCGCAAGCGTGACGTAGCTATCTAGCAACGAATTAACGGTATCGAGCGATTTGCCAGCCAAATAGTTACCAGCTGAGTCCATGATTTCGCCAACTACTTGGTTCATATCAAATGACTTTGTGGCAGAGTTAACCACCATCAACGACTGCGCATAATCCACCGCACTTTGACTGCTATATGACTCAAAAATCGTTTCAAGTTTGGCCCATGCGACAGTAGTAATTTGATTACCGACTTCGTTATAAGTATTTAGAAAATTAGAGACATCAACATGACCAGCTAAGACATCTGACAATGTCATTACTTGATCATCAATCGTAATATTTATTGTGTCTAAATGTGCTTGAATAGCTAGAACCAGATTTTCTTCGGCATGATTTATGACAGATGCAGCAAAATCAGGGGTAGCGAGATTGGTATAAAGAGTTTCCCCGCTTTGATTAATTGTTGTAGCAATTGCATCTGCAATCTTTTCAAATATTGCATCAGAACCAATTTTTTCGTAACTATCTGTAGTGCCAAGAACGTCTTGATTAGTTAAACCCAAGCTACTTAAGTATGTTTGCGCTTGTATTTCAAACTGCTGAGCGACATATTTCGTAAAAGATCCCGTTATATTCGCCTGAGACATCACAAATTGATTGGCTGCAAAAACATTTTTTGCTGCACTAACAATGGAACTATCAGAGTCCCTCAGCAATTCGATGGGGTTATCAGTAAGTAGGTTTATCTTTTCAAGCGTCACATCTGATAGGCCCAAGTAGGTACCAAGGCGAGAGACAAAAACGCTTGACTCCTCTAATTGATCGCTAGCTGAAGCTAGAGAAATGATGGTTGAAAGAGGGGATGCAACTATGTAATCAGCACTAGTAGAAGGCGCGCCAATTGTTGTCACTATAGGATTATTAGTACCTATATCAAAGCCCGATATCATTTTTATAGGAGCATCTGGCGAAGACAAAACATCCTCTAGCGTGAAATCGCCCACTACACTGGTAGTTGTTGAAGGCTCGCCTTCATCTAAGACATCATTGTTATTGGCGTCTTGGAAAATAGTGGCTCCAGCAACATAACCGTCGACAATAGTTCCTGACAGTCTCTCCGCTACGTTAGTGACAGCGACCACTACGTTTTGGCTGTCAAAAGCGCCTAAGCTGTCAGTTGCTTTAACCGTAACGCTATAGCTAGCTTTAGCTTCATAGTTAGCAGATGAGAGTAATTTCACTGCACCCGTTTGGGCATCAATAGAGAAATAGCTTGCATCGACTCCAGATAGGCTATGTGTCAGTGCATTACTATCCGCATCCGTTGCTGCTGCACTAAATACAATCGTTGATGTAGGCGAATTTTCTGCAATGCTGACCGAAGATGCCGCATCGAGTACAGGAGCATGATTGCCTGAAGTGATAGACACCTCAGAACTCACGCCACCCGACTCCGACAAACTTATTGAAGCCGTACTCGAGGGGTCTGCAATTAATGTAGTCACCGCAGATCCAGCCTGTGTACTTAAGGTGTGAATAGCAACTGCCATTAAATTCTTAGACGCTGTGGACGTAAAGTCAGTCATCACACTAACTGAACTATTCACGTTCGATACAGCGGAAGCTATCTGTGAAGCAGCAGATGAAAATGCCGTCGAATTTATATTGCCCGAGAGCTTGGATTGCGCAGAAGCCACGATGGTCTGTACAACTGAAGAACTCGTTAGATCGAGAGTTGTATTTGCATTTGCCGCGATCAATAACTTCTCTGTTAAAGCGGCAAAGGCTTGTGTATTAGCAGTGCTAGAGCTAGCTCCTGCAGACTGCGCTGCTGAAGATATCGCGCTGATAGTCGCATATACCTGAATAGCCGCTTTTTCATAGGCCAAGGCTTGACTGGAATCAACACCACTTGCAAAGGGATTAAAGGTACCGAGATTAATACTCGAACTCAGGCCTAAGGCTTTGATAACTTGTGCTTGCGTAGCCCCTGCAGCAATCATGGTAGTTGCAGGTGAAACAATAGAGCTACCAGCTACAGCTTTGAATGTTGTACCCGATGTAACACTAGCGCCTGAGACGGAATCAACAGTATTTGCACCAGCCACCATAACTAGGGCAGATGACTGTGTTGTTGTTAACGAAAAAGAGCCATCGGTACCAGTTGTAGTTGAAGGCTCTCCAGCACTCAGGACGCCGTCCCCGTTGTAATCTGCAAAAACAGTAGCGTTCTTGAGTTGGCCTTTAATTGCGAACCCAGATGTAATGCTTGACGTTGAGCTTGATGAGCCGCCACCAGTTGAACCGCATGCCGATATAAGCCCTGCGAGAAATGGCGAGTAGCGAGCAACAGTTTTTAATTTGGGCATTGATAATAATTCTTAATTTAAAAACATTATCAACTTTTTCACCCTCCCGCATAACAAATCAAAAAATTAATAATTCTTAAAAACTACTTTTAATAACTATTATTACTTTATAACTATTTTGCATTCTAGGGTTACACAATCCTTTGAGCAAAACACTATGCATACCTACCAAAGGGTACCTTTTCTGAAAATGGGGGGATGGGGGTATGGTGGGGGCTGATCTGGCTAGAATTTGAGGGGGGTACCCACTTGCGAACAGGCAAGAAATTATGAGGAAACTTTAGTTTTTGCAGAAGCAATTTCGTCTAAATAATCTGCCCATCGTTGAACTTGCTCAAATCTTTTTCTAATGTACTGCGTCCTGTTATAACTTCTACCATTTGCGTCTTTTACAGCATGCGCCAAGTTCGCTTCAATAGCTTGTATGTCGGCATCAAGTTCATCTACCATCATTGTTCTGGCACTAGCCCGAAATCCATGCCATGACTGCTCCTTTCCAAAACCAAGAGCATAAAGAGCGCTCCTGACTGAGTTATCACTGAGAGGTCTGTCATGGCTTCTTTCGCCTGGGAATACATACCTTCCACCACCGGTCAGAGGAATAAGACTACTAAGCAATTCAATGGCTTGCATTGGCAATGGGACAACATGAGGCAACCCATGCTCCTTGTCTTTTACAGTCCTCTTCATTTTGGCGCTTGGAATTGTCCATATTGCCGCATCTAGATCTATTTCTTGCCACTCCATCATGCGCAAGTTTCCTGGCCTTTGATAAAGTAATGGCGCCAACTGCAATGCAACACGTACCAATGGCCCGCCTTTGTAGGAGCGAATTGCCCTGATTAACTCCCCAAAGCGAACGGGGTCAGTAATAGCTGGGAAATGTCCTTTTATTCTTGGCGCGAGACGTGATTTCAAGCCCTCACAAATGTTTCGGTACTGTGGAGGCGCCATAGGAAGCCAATGCTTAAAAACCTGACTGGCTGTATCCAAAACACGTTTTGCGGCCTCCAAAGACCCTCTATCTTCAACTTTTTGAACAACCATTAGAAGCTCTATTGGGCTGATAGCCACCATAGGTTTCGCCCCAAGGAAAGGGATTAGATCTTTTTCTAAATTCCGAAGTGTTCTTTGTGAATGACTCTCGCTCCAGTTTGGGACTCGCAAATAAAACCAATCCAAAGCAACAACTTTAAAAGTATCTCCTTTAGGACTAAGTAACTTTTGTTTTTGATCCTTGCGCCCTTGGACTGGATCCTCACCATTTGACCTTTGCAGTCTTGCAGAGTCACGGGACTTTCTTGCGGCAGATAGTCCGACTGCTGGATAAATACCTAACGCTAGCCTTGACTCAACTGAACCCTTTCTGAATTTCCAAAACCAGCGCTTAGATCCATTAGCACCCACTTCCAAATAAAGCCCACCAGAGTCAGTAAATCGTGATCTTTTCTTTCCCGGTAGACAAATTGCGTTCTTGCACTGAACTTCTGTAAGCATTAGGTAGTCCTTAGAGTCAAGCCAACGTACCATGTTCCCCATAAAATCATGCTGGAAATGGCTTATTCCCCACAATGTTCCCCACAAATCACTTATTTGTCAATAGACGACCTCATACAAACTTGGATCATAAATCATTGATTTATATAGAAAAAAGGCATCTGCCGGATCCCAGCAGACGCCCTTAGATTCATATATGGTGGAGCTGGCGGGATTTGAACCCGCGTCCATCAGCCTTTTTCGTACAGT
>JBBAKF010000117.1:0-5940 GCA_040403635.1 Polynucleobacter sp. | reverse complement strand
CTACCGCATGTAATAAGCCTAGTAAACGCTCAATTATCGAATTGGGCATCCAAATCACTATCCACGTTGCTACCCCGTTGCTACTCAGGGAGTTAAGAGGCAGAATTCAAGCATGAGGAAGTTTCTATTTTTTATGGGAAAACCGCTCGTTTGGTTGGCGTTAACTGGGTCTGTTCTCGGGTCAGTGCTCAGCGACGCAGAGGTAACAACTTCCAGACCTTCGCAAGACACCCCCGTAGAAACTCTTGGACTTCTATTAATCGTTACTGCCGGAATTGTGTTAACAATTCAAATTTGGCGCTTATGGCTGAGAGGGAAATTTCTAGAGAAGAGTAAGACTATGTTGCGCCAGGTTGGCGGGATATCTCTATCAGCAGTTTTAGCTATCTCGGTCGTTGGTGTCGTAGGAGTTCAGGGGCAATCAATTCGCCTGGCAATTGATGGCGAAGAGAAATCTCGGTATGAGGCATCCGTGAAACTTGCGGCTGCAGAGCTAAAAGAGGTAAACGATAAGAAGGCTGCTGCAGCCGACGATTTAGCTATTGCTGAGGCGCAAAAGAAGAGTGCGGCTGAAGACGAGAAGAAAAAAGCGGCTGAAGCCAAAAATGCTGAGAAAAAAGCTGAAGAGGATGCTAAAACGCAGGTAAAAATTGATGAGGCTAACAAACTAGCTCAGACAGAAGCCGAAAAGGCAAATGCCTTTAAAGATTCAAAAAATATCAAAAATGGTGGGTTCACTGATAAACAAATAAAGACGATGGTGCTTTTCTCGAAGCTTATGTATTCATACGTAGATGCATATGCAGGTTATGTTGTGGGGAATGCAACGATTGCCACAGTACAGTTTGGCTGTGCAAAATTGGAAGAGTCCTACCCGATAGTTAACCAGGTATCGAGCACTTCCCCATATTATGAAGACCTTTTAGATAGAGCAAAGGATTACTACTACGAGGCAAAAAGCACCTGCTCTCATGCATTCAAAAAGAATCGGATTGATGAGATAGAGGAGTCAGCGACCTATGCTGCTAATGCAAAAGGATTTTTTGACCGCATCTTAAAAGAAATCAAAAAATAGCGCCCACGGATGGTAATTTCTACCCGCGCAGCAACCTTGAAGCAAGAAATGGGCGCTGCCCTAAATAAGGAATTGGAAATTGCCCGAAAAGCATCCTCAGGTGAACGTGCCAATGAAGTTAAGGATGGCGTACAAACTCGAAAAAAAGGCAATTCATTTGTCTATGAATTTGAGGAACTCACAGGGTATCCACCTGATGAGGGTGTTCAGGTTTCCTTTACGGTCGGAGAGAAGACATCTAAAGGTAGATATCTAGGCGAGATAAATTCCAAGTTCGTCTTTGAATTCGATGATGACTTAGGTGCAAATATTACTCAGGGTGCAATTATTAGTGACCCACTGTTTCTGTTGGAAAAACAAATTTCCATCTTGAGCGCGGATGGACCTTTTGAAAGCCAGGTAGCACTTTCTTCAATTGGTTTAGCTGAATACCTAAACGTCGATTCACTTTCTCCGAATAATAGCTTCATGGATGGCCTGAACCAACTTCAATCGGATGCACTGGAAGTCGTCGCGAAAAACTCTGTCACATACATTTGGGGCCCACCTGGTACTGGAAAGACGACCACCATGGGTTCAATCGTTGCGGCTCTTGCTAGCCTGGGCCAAAAGGTGCTTTTGGTTTCCAATACAAATTTAGCTATAGACACGGCGCTTGAGAGATGCCTAGATAGATTTAGTGATATCAAAGAACTAAGCGGCGGAGAGATGCTACGCCTGGGCACCATGGTTAAACCTGAGTTGATTAAGAAGTATTCTTCAAAAATTGACCTCGATACGCTATTTGAAATAGAAGTTGTCCCGTTACGTAAGAAGATAGACACAATCTCTAGCGCATTAAGCAAGAAGAAGAACAAGATTAGTGATTTGCTCGAGACGCAAAGGGAGTACGACCGACACCTTGAAAAATCCTTAGGTTCAGCAAAGGCCGAAGAGAAAGTTAATGGACTCAGAGATGACTTGAAGAAAGCCAAGAAAGAGATACCTGCTCTTAAATTAAGGATTACAGAGCTAGAAGCGGAATTTACTCAAGCAAATTCAAAGTCTGGTATTGGCAGAATGTTTTCTAAGTCCCGTAACCCAGGTGCAATAAGGCTTGATATCAATTCTGCTCAATCGAAAAAGGACCAAGCAGATAAAGCGGTGCTTAGAATTTCTTCTGAAATCCCAGTCTTAGAGAAGGAAATAGAAGAAATAGACCATGCTGCAGCGACTTCAAAAGCATGGCTTGTGAAACACCCTGATGGACCGAAGTTAAAGGCTGAAATTGATTCCTTAAAGGGTGAAACTGCGTTTGATGAAACAGCCATTGAGGCAATTCAGGAAGAAATTAGCCAGAAGCGCACAGCAATAATGCAGAAAGCGCAGGTAATCGCTTGTACTGCATACAAACCACTACTTGATAAAGAAATTATCGCAATGAAGTTTGACTGTGTCGTCGTAGACGAAGCTTCAATGCTGCAATTACCACTTTATTATTGTGCAGCAGCGCTTGCCCAAAAGAGAATTGTCATTGCAGGAGACTTTCGACAATTGCCTCCAATTGTACGAGTCGGTTCTAATTCAAGCAGGGGGGATTCACCTGCTGCTGCGTTAGAAGCTGATATGAAATCACTTATGACCGAAAATGCATTTACGAAATCTGGCGTAATTGCCAAGTCAAAAATTGGTGAAAAAACTACAGAGCTGATTGCTCTCCGTGACCAGTACCGAATGAGAGAGCCTATCTCAAACCTGATTTCTGAAACTTTTTATCCCGAACACACGTTAAGAACCGTGGCTGAGAAAACAGATAAACCTACGCCCTGGGGGAATGAAGCGTTTTTCTTTTTTGATACAACCTCTCTTGAACCTGAGTCCTCAACGGTCAATGGCAAATCTCGCAGAAACCTTATGCATGCGCTAACGGTCCAAGCTATTGCAGAACAGCTGTTTGAGGATGGTTGGGAGTTAAAGTCAACCGCAAAGAAGTCTTTTGGAATCATCACACCTTATGCAAAGCAGTCCAGTTTCATAGAAGGTCTTCTCACCACTGACCCTGAAAAGCATGTTAAGGGTGGCATTAGCACCGTCCATAGGTTTCAAGGAAATGAACGTGACTTAATGATTATTGATTTAACCAAGGTCGCATCAGATAGTGAGCCGAATCTTGGTAGTTTCATTGGACACCCAGACCCACTAGCTCCAGAAAATGCCATGTGGAATGTAGCTATTAGCAGGGCAAGACAGCATGTAATTATAGTTGGGGATTTTCCAACCCTTGAGAGAAACAGCAGCGCACTTATTTCTCAACTAGTAACTAAAATGAAGAAAAACATGAAGGTAATTGATGCCAGAACCGTAATCAATGAAGAGCTCTTACTGGCATCAAAAACTAAACCAACTTCATCTTCGGGCTCAATTTCATGGTTTACGGGTGAAGGGTTCTATAAAGCATTTGAAAAAGACTTAAGAGGCGTCAAGTCCAAGGTCTTTCTTGCTAGCCCCTTCACTACAGCTCAAGGAACTGAAAGATGGATGCAAACATTTAGAGACTTACGGGCCAAGGAAGTTGAAATTGTCGGCTTCACAAAACCCGTGAATGAGAAAGATTCCTCCACCAATTCAGCGGAAATCCATACTGGTTTAGAAGCGGTGTTTAAAGAGTTAAGACCAGTGTCAAAGATGCACGAAAAATTGGCCGTCTTCGACCAAAGAATTGTATGGCTGGGCTCTTTGAACATTCTTTCTCATAAGAATTCAACCGAAATCATGGTTCGTATTGATTCTCCTGATTTCGCACAGAGCATTATTGAGGAATATCAAAATCAACGTGTTAGCAAAGGAAGACCTACCAAGGTTTATCCACCAGGCAAGCACCCAAAAATTGGCGATAAGTGCGACCGCCCAGGATGCGGAGGAAAATTCGCGTTTAGGCCCGCAGGTATATCCAAGAATTCTGGCAGGGCATATTCAGCATTCCTGAGCTGTGATAATTGGCGAGTCAATAAATGTGATAACTCAGCACCGTTTGTAGCTGAGTGATGGATTTTCAAGAATGAAATTTTAATACTATGAGCTTCTATTTAGTTGATGACATCGAGCAAGGAACTGCAAAATGGCTGCAGTGGCGTAGGGGTGTAATCGGCGCATCTGAAGCGGCAATAATCATGGGGGAAAACCGCTGGAAAGGTCGCCAGCAGCTGATAGATGAGAAACGCGGATTGGTCGAACCTTTCAGTGGAAATGACGTTACTCGGGAGGGCAATCTAAATGAACCACATGCGCGTGCCGCCCTGGAGAGAAAATACAAAGAAAAACTTTCACCCACGATTGTGCAAGATATTTATGAACCATTCCTGGCAGCAAGCTTGGATGCTATAAATAGTTCCAAAGACCAAGTCTATGAAATTAAATGTGGTGCGAGAACTTATGAAACTGTTGAGATTTTAAGAAAAGTGCCGAGTTACTATGTGGCACAAGTTCAACACATGTTGATGGTTACTCAGATGGAGTCGCTTATCTTTGCTGCGTATCGTCCCCATGAGCCACTTATTACTTTTGAGGTTTTTCGTAACGATAGCTATATACGCGAATTACGCAGGAAAGAGAAAGATTTTATTAAGGAACTTGAAGGCCATGGTCACAAAATCCAATGTGAATTCCGCGGATATCAAGTAGGTAAAGCTTCAGGTAAGTCCGAAACTCCCAAAAGAAGAGTTACTAAAAAGACTGATAAGCCTGCATGGAAAATTGAAGATGGTCTCTTGAGGTTCTGGGATGGCTCTGATTATCTTGAAGGTGAAGACCCTGGTTTATATGAGCTCTTGGGGGAGAATCACTATTGGAATGGGGAAGAATGGTGCGTACCTGAAGAGGTAGGTACTTATGACCTCAATGGTGACGAAGGATATTGGAATGGAAAAAGCTGGGAAGAAAAATGAAAAATACTAGTTATTAGAGTCGGGCAAAGTCCCTATAAACTTCATCGTCATTTCGCTTTCCTATCATTGTGATTTCAATGAGTCCATCTTTCCTGCAAAAAATCACACGAAATTCCCCGTTATCGATTCTAAAATATCCAGGTTGTCCGGCCAGGTATTTCACATCATGGGGTGAGCTATCCTCTTGGAGTCCCCAAATCCTTTTATTAATCTGGCGATACTGCTTGGCATCAAGCCCATCTAAAAACTTCTTACTCACACGAGATAAAACGACAGGGGTCATTCAATAATCCCCTTGTCCTTGAAATAGGCTCTTGTTTCCTCAACTGTTAGGAATCCACCTTTTTCGCTCTCAGAAATCAAGTCATCTAAAATCTGATTTCCACTGGTAACCATGAGGGCCGCGAATTCACCGTCTCGGATTTCCTCAGCAATTGCAAATGCCTCATGCATTACCGCAAGTAGAGTCTGATTAGTATCGGCTTCTGGATTCTTGGCAAGAAATCTATTGGCGGTGTTGCCGAGACGCCCAAAAATCTCTTCTTTCAGAAATCCGTAGTCATCGATTTCTATGAATGTATTGCGAACCTGCTCAAAGAGCCAGCTCAACTCGGAGGCATGCGCAGTTACAACGTACCTTGGAGCAGGATAAAAACTATCTTCTTTCACAATTGGTGGTTTATTCGTAATTACGACATCAGCACCTTGCCACAGAGTGGAATTTCCAGACTGCCCACTCACTATTTCAGTGGAGAGAAGTACCAGTTTTGCGAAAGTATTCATGGCCAACCTCCTTGATTAGATTGAAAGACTACACGCCCCAACTGACAATTTGGGGCCTACTTAACTTGTCAGTGGTTGCTGGTAACTTTTTGTTCATGGAAAACTTACAAGGTTTTGAGGGCTTATCAGCCTTGGAGGAGTCTGCCGTGCGACTCCACG
>JBBAKF010000116.1:0-6040 GCA_040403635.1 Polynucleobacter sp. | reverse complement strand
ATATTTAACTGGGCGCTTGAGTAATATCGAAATACCTACCGTAGCAAAGTCATCCGGATATCCATGAACTTTAATCCCAAATGATCCACCCACATCAAAACAAACTACCCTGACATCAGATTCAGATAAATCAAATTGACGACAATACAAGTCCTGCATCATATGCGGCGCTTGTTGGCAATGGTATACAGTTAATCTACCATCTGGTGAGTAATCTGCAATTTGAGATCTTGGCTCAAGAGTAACTCCGGTATGACGACCAAACTTAAAAGTCGCCTCTTCCACCACGTCAGCCTTAGCAAACTGGGCATCAACATCACCCGTATCTAAAGTACGTTTAAAGCAAATGTTGTCGCCTAAATCCGGGTGCATCACCATACCCTGAGGGTCTAGCGCAGCATGCATATCAAGCAGTGCAGGCAACTCTTCCCATTCAACATCTAAGTAAGGCAATGCATCTTCAGCTTGAGCGCGTGTTTTCGCAACAACTGCCACTACTGGCTCTCCCTGCCAACAAGCTCGGTCGAGTGCTAATGGATGTTGTGGTGCAGATTTAATCCCTGGCAAATGGTTTAAAGTGGCTACCCATGGTTTACAAATTTTTGCCATATCCTGTCCGTCAATCACGGCTACAACTCCAGGCATTTCTAATACAGCATTTTTATTAATTTTTTTAATGCGCATGTGGGCAACAGGCGAACGCCAATAGACAACATGGACCATCTTGGGCAACTGTAAGTCATCAATATATTTTCCAAGACCTTCAGTTAATCGTTTTGCCCCATGACGAGGCTCACTCATACCGATATAACGCTGTTCGTTTGTAACTGGAGCTAAAGCGGGAAGTTCTTTTGGCTTATTCATCGATTTCTCCTTAAGATTTAGCAGATTGACGTTCTTCAAGAACATAAGCAATGGCTTCGACAATGGCTTGATAGCCAGTGCATCGGCAATAGTTTCCAGAAATCCATTCACGGATTTCTGTGCGACTTGCTTTGGGTTGTGTTTCGATCAGTTCTATAGCAGCCATTAACATGCCCGATGTGCAAAAACCACATTGCAAGGCGTTAAATTTTAAGAATGCCTGTTGTAAATCTTTGTAGGCCCCGGAAGCACTAAGGCCTTCAATAGTTTGTACATCAGCACCGTTTGCTTGAACCGTTAAGACTAAACAACCGCGAACAACTTTACCATCAAGCTTGACTGTACATGCGCCACAAGCGCCTTGCTCACACCCTAAGTGTGACCCAGTTAAGCATTGATCTTCTCGTAAAAAATCAACCAAATGTTGACGCGGTTCAACTTCAGCGTGTATTTTTTGACCATTAAGTGTCATTGAAATCGATGTAGTTTGCATATTTTTTCTCTTTTTGTTGAGTTTTTAAGCCGCTAAACTGAGCATTGCTCGCTCTAATAAAACACCCACCAAATGGGTTTTCATCGTGGCTGAATTAGTCAGGTCAGCTAAGGTCATCACTTCTTTGCGAGCAATGGTTTGCGCCGTTGCAATCAATGTGGGATCCTTGAGCTCTGCGATTGTTTTATTTTGCAAAAGTTCTTGCACACCCTGCGCAACCATCGGTGTTGAGGCTACAGAAAAATATACAAATCGACTTTGGATGATTTTTTGTTGATCTAACTCAAATTGAGCTACTAAACCAGTCACTGCATAATCCCCATGACGTCTAGACAACTCGTCAAAGAAAAATGTTCTAGTCGCTGATGAGAGCGTAAACTCAGTCGCCACTAATATCTCATCGGCTTGTAATGCGGTTGTATACAAATCCAAAAAGAATTCCTTTGCAGGAACTTTTCTTGTGCCAGCTTTACCGGTCATCACCATGACCCCGTCAAGAGCAATCGCACAAGCAGGCCATTCAGCCGCAGGATCGCCCAAGACACAGGAGCCTCCCCATGTGCCGAGGTTACGAATTGCACGGTGCGCGATGTGAGGTACGACCTGACTTAAAAGCGGTAAACGCTTTTGTATGATTGCTGAGTTCTGAATTTCCGTATGGGTAGTCATCGCCCCAATACGAATCACATTACCCTCTTCTGAAATCCCTTTTAACTCTGCAATACCCTGTAGATCAATCAAAATCTCGGGATTTGATAAACGCATATTTAATGCAGGAAGTAGGCTTTGACCACCAGCAATGAGCTTGGCGTTATCACCATGACTAGAGAGTAAAGATAAGGCCTCTTGAACAGAGTTTACTTTTTGATAATTAAATGCAGCCGCTTTCATGCCTGCCTCCTGTATCTTATATGTTTAGGTATATTTCTTTAAAATATATTTTATATTTTATTTGATAATACTGCTATTATTTATACCTCGCTGACAAATAAAATGCTACAAAAAAATCACATAAAAGGATACATACATGGGTGAATTAGCTATTAATCATTTTGCCATTCGCAGTCAAAATGCAGACATGACGCGTGATTTTTTTATGAAAACACTCGATTTAGTTCCGGGACCTCGTCCGAATTTCCCGTTTCCTGGATATTGGCTCTATAAATCTGATTCAGATCATTCAAGCTACCTCAATGCAGTCGTTCATATCGTAGGTATTGACCCTAATGACAAAGCAGGACTTATCCAATATCTCGGTGATCGCGAGCTACCCACCCTTCACGGTACAGGCGCTATCGATCACCTTGCATTTTTTGCAACTGGTCTTGAGAAAATGCTCGACCATTTATCTGAGCTAGGAATTCCCTTTAGAGAACGCCTAGTGCCCACAATTGGCTTACATCAATTATTTCTAGACGATCCGAATGGCATCGTCATCGAACTCAATTATCCTGCACATGAACGTACAGACCTCGATAAAAAAAATCAGGAAATAACAAACGCGTAAAGCTTTAAAAGAAAACTATGGCAAAAATTATTATTGTTGGGGGCTCCCTTGGGGGGCTTCTAGTTGCAAATCTATTACGCACTCAAGGTCATGAAGTTGATATCTTAGAAAAAGTACCCGGTTCTCTCGATGGTCGAGGCGCTGGCATTGTTCCCCACCCAGTACTTATTAAGGCCCTTGAAATCTGCGGTATTCATATTGATCAAAATCTCGGCGTCCCCGTTGCAAGACGCGTTACTCTGGATCAAACAGGCTATGCTGTAGCAAATATCGAGTTACCCCAAATTTTTACATCCTGGGGTCGCCTCTACCACATGCTCAAAGAAAATTTTCCTGCGAAAAATTACCACAGTGGTAAGAACGTAGTTTCTTTTGGTGAGAATAGCGAAGAAGTCTTAGTCCATTGCGATGATGGGTCATCTTATGAAGCCGAACTTCTTATTGCTTCAGATGGTCTTCGGTCCGCGATTCGCGCTATTGTAGCCCCTCAAATCAAGCCTGTTTATTCAGGTTATGTTGCATGGCGTGGCGTATGTGATGAGGCAGCACTGAGTAAGTCCATGCGGGATTCATTATTCCCGCATTTTGGCTTTGGCTTACCTGAAGGTGAACAAATGCTTGGCTACCCAGTCGCTGGAAATAATAATGATTTAAGCGTTGGTCGCCGTCGATATAATTTTGTTTGGTATCGTCAGGCCCCTGAAAATACTGTATTGAAAGATCTACTCACTGATGCTGATGGCGTTTTTCATCCACACGGTATTTCTCCAATCCAAGTGAATTGGAAACATATTGCCGCTGTTCGCCAAGCTGCTAAAGATCATCTTGCACCGCAATTTGCAGAGGTTTTAGAAAAAACAGGCATGGTATTTTTCCAGCCGATTTATGATGTATTTTCCGATAAAGTCGCCTTTAATCGAGTAGCCCTCATGGGCGATGCGAGTTTTGTCGCGCGTCCCCATGTCGGTATGGGAGTATCAAAAGCTGCCGAGGATGCACTGTCTTTAATGCATCACATTGGCCAACATGGTGCAACGCCATTAGCCCTTGAGCATTATCAAAATGAGCGTCTAATTCCTTGCCAACGTGTTATCTATCGCGCACAATATTTAGGTAAATTCATGAGCGCCCAAGGTCAAGAGGAACTCAAAAATAATCATATCGGTATTGCAACCCGCGTCATGAAAGAGACTGCTGTAGATATCTCTGACATCATTATGAGCGAAGAACTCATTCCTACAGACTGATAAAAAAAACCGCATTCAAGATGCGGTTTAGTTAAATCAAAGGTCTTGTAGTTATTTATTATTATGGTTATTTCTTACTTACTGGCGCAGGAAACTGTGCTCGGTACAAATCATAAATCTGCTCTCCAGTAAGTATCGACGCACCTTTTTTAGTTTGTATGTAATCGAGTAACTGTTCAAAATATCCAATACGGTGTGCAGCACCAGTAACATAGGGATGCACACTAATAGCCATCACTCTAGGAATCGTCTGACTATCTGCCAATAGGCGATCAAACTGCTCCCGACCACGTAGTAACATTTCATCACCACGATGTTGTTGCAACAACATCATCGGAATATCATTCGTCTCTACAGTGTACGGCACTGATAATATGGGCTTGGGTGAAGCCTCAATCCATGTCGGCTGATCATCGAGTGGCCAATCAGCCACATACTGTATTCCAGCTTTTGATAAATGATCAATTGTTTCATCATTCTCCGTCAAACCAGGACTTTCCCAACCAACGGGCACTTGACCAGTAAAATTCTTAATTGTATGGATTGTTTTTTCAATCGCTTCCAATTGATTCGGCAACTTATGCATTGGGCCTTGAACGTATGAGTGCCCCATCATTTCCCAACCGTGCTTTAAAGTAGACTCAACTACCCGAGGATAAGACTCACATACAATACCGTTGGTTGCGAGAGTCGGCACAATACTTCTGTTCACGAGAGCATCAAAGATTCTCCAAAAGCCAACACGCATTCCATACTCATGCCAAGACCAATTGGGTACATCTGGTAAAAGTGGTTGACCCATTGGAGGACTGAGCACCATCCGTGGCATCGCGTTCGCCATCGTCCAGTGCTCCACATTAACAATAATCCAAACTAATAAATTATTTCCGTCTGGCAAATGCCACTGTGGGCGATCTACGATAGGAACAAAGGGAACGCGCTCACTTGGTAAAGAAAATTTCACAGTCAAACCCTTCTCTTAAACACCCATATAAAGTTTGCGCACAATATCATTGTTAGCAAGCTCTGCTGCACTACCTTCAATTTTAATTTCACCATGCACAATCACATAGCCACGATCAGCGATTCGCATCGCTTGTGTGAAGTTTTGCTCTGCCATTAAAACAGTTAAACCTTTTTGGATTTTTAATTCACCGATCTTTTCAATCATCTGCTTAACAATAATCGGGGCTAAACCTACTGAAGGCTCATCAATCAAGAGGATTTTAGGCATACTCATCAGGGCTCTTGCAAGTGCAACCATCTGCTGCTCGCCACCACTCATACTTCCAGCGCGTTGACTCGCACGCTCGCGTAATTTTGGGAAGACCTCAAAACAATACTCCATAGTATCTTCCACATAAGCTCTTGCATGTGCTCTTGAAGCGCCTAATAAGAGGTTTTCTTTTACTGTTAGTAATGGAAATAAACGTCGCCCTTCCGGAACCATGGCAACGCCTAAATTCACGATCGCCTCAGGCGTCAACTTCATCAAATCATGTGTCACATCATCAATCACGACTTGTGCAATTCCGCCTGTGGGTCTTACCAAACCTGCGACGCATTTAATAAGTGTTGATTTACCATTGCCATTGGTGCCCAGTAATGCCACTGTCTCACCATTAGAAACTTCCATGGAAACACCATGCAAGACCTGTACCGCTCCGTATGCGGCATTAACGTCTTTAAGAATAATTTTATTCGCCAAGATATGCCTTTATCACTTCAGGATTGTTGATCACGTCTTGTGGATTACCATCGGCTACTTTCGTGCCTGCCACCAAGACCATTAAACGCTCTGAGAATTGCATGACCGCACTCATGATGTGCTCAATCATCAATACTGAGATACCTTTTTGCTTCATACTCATAATGAGTTCAAGTACTTCATCAACCTCAGAACCTGATAAGCCCGCTAAGGCTTCATCA
>JBBAKF010000115.1:0-6114 GCA_040403635.1 Polynucleobacter sp. | reverse complement strand
GATAGTGTGGCTCTTACTTTGGATATTCATCACCATTGGATCAACACCGGCGAATATATCGAACCTCTTGATCCACGTGCTCAACGGGTTGTTGAGTCTTGGCGTGGTACTCGCCCTGTTTGTCACTACAGTGTTAGCCGTGAAGATATTTTGGTGGGTCACGATCACCGAGTTCGACCTGATCTTGATGGACTACTTGCAGCAGGTTTTAAAAAGCAAAAACTCCGGGCACATAGCGATATGATGTGGAACACTGCCTGCAATGAATGGGCCTTGACATTTGGTGATCAGTGGGATATTCAGTGTGAAGCCAAAGGCAAGAACCTTGCTAGTGAACAGGTGTACAATCAGCGACTGGCTCAGGCATGAACGATATATTACCCAATATTTTTTCTTGGATCAGAGATGACTATAAAACTTACCCTGTTCGGTTTGTGGTTGAGATTGTGGCTTGGGCAGTGTCTATTGGCTGCTCGATCACAATGGCGATCACCGTCCCCAACCCTCCGCTGCTGGCAATGTATCCTATTTGGATTAGTGGTTGTGCCATGTATGCTTGGGCTAGTTATACTAGGAAATCTTTTGGTATGCTGGCTAACTATATACTTTTGGTGAGCATAGACATGGTGGGACTGACTCGCATGATTCTGCAAATTGTGTAACAGAACTGCAATACACAGCACTACAAGTAAACAAACCGGCCACAAGATATGGTGGACGCTGGAATTCGTAACCAGCACTAAGGGCTCTAGGGCTCTTTTTTATTGGCAATTATTTCACTAACGGTATAAATAGTTTTCAAGGATGGGCATGTCATGAAACAATCAAAATTGATCAAGCAACTATACCGAGCCTGTGTTGATCACGATACCAAGAAGATTCAACAACTTCGTCAAGAAGAATATCGAAAAATTCTCAAACACAAGGCTGCTGGCAAGGCATTTACAACTCGCTGGACTCTGGTAAGGATTTAAGTTTTACTTAAATCCCTAAGTCGGCGGAGTGCTCGCATTTTGTCAGCTTTTTCTTTGCCGTAAATTTCGTCCCAAGTTTTACCCTTGCGGGCTGCACCAATTTTCTGTGCTCCTTTTAGCCCATTCTCTCTACATTTTTCTTTGTGAGCATTGGATTTAGGTTTTTGTAATGCTACAGATCGTGCCTGTTTAATTTCTTTTGCTCGTTTATCACCGTATATTTCTTCGTAAGTTCTGCCTTTTGAATTAGCAACACTTGCAGCAACAGCTTTGGTTATAAGTTCTGGAGGACGAGTTTTACCATACATTCCGTTTAACTTACCGGGACGAGCCTTGCCAGCACTTGCACCTGGGCCACCTTCTCCGCCATCTGTCCTATTATGTAGTATGCCTGTGCCTATATCCTTTCTACCGTACCAACGGATATATCTGCGTTCTAACGCAAATGCTCCTACTTCGGATAAATTTTGTTCCATAATGATTACACGAGACACATTTTTGGGGGTATGAACTCCTTTATTATTGACTCTGTGATTCATCCAGGCTCTATATTCTTTTCCTTTACCAATGTAGTAAGGTGTGCCGTCTTTTCTCAAATAGGCATATGTATAAAATCCATTCACTGTGATATTATTGTAACGGACTGTCTTATAAATACTCATGCTGACTGCTCCTCTAAGCGTTTAGGGTAGTTGGATATTTCCAGTATCGCGAACTACAACTATATTTATGCCAACAGTTAAAAAACATTATAGAACGATAGCAATAAGTGATGTACATCTTGGTACTAGAGACTGTCAGGCAGAGAAACTCAACAACTTTCTCAAGAACAACACCTGCGAGACCCTGTATCTTGTGGGGGACATAATAGATGCCTGGCGCATACAACAAAACAAATGGCGTTGGAAACAGAGTCATACCAATGTGGTACGCAGAGTACTAGGTCATGCCAAACGTGGCACTAGAGTTGTTTATGTGGCCGGCAATCATGACGAATTTCTAAGACCCATGATACCATATGGGTTCAGTTTTGGACATGTTGAAATACACAATCAGACGGAACACATAGGTGCAGATGGTCGACACTATCTTGTGGTGCATGGCGACTTGTTTGATGGCATCACTAGACTGGCACCCTGGATAGCATTTTTAGGAGATCGAGCATATGATATCATTCTTAGTGTCAACAGCAAGTTTAATTGGATACGTCATCGTATGGGTTTTGGGTACTTTAGCCTTAGCCA
Source organism: Polynucleobacter sp. (assembly GCA_040403635.1). Lineage (GTDB taxonomy): Bacteria > Pseudomonadota > Gammaproteobacteria > Burkholderiales > Burkholderiaceae > Polynucleobacter. Next base: position 3,896 of record JBBAKF010000115.1, on the reverse strand, counting down.
GTTTCTTAAGCACAAGGTCAAAAAAGCAGTAGACTTTATATTCAAGTTTGAAGAAAACCTAGCTGCCTATTGCAAGAAGCGAGGCTTCGATGGTGTTATCTGCGGACACATACACCACGCAGAGATAAAAGAAATCAACGGTGTGATGTATATGAATGATGGCGACTGGGTTGAATCATGCACAGCCTTGGTAGAACATCATGACGGTGCATGGGAAATAATTACTTGGACCCGGGAGACAGACCATGAAAATCAGTGACAAAATTACTATTGTAGTGCCTTGCAAGAATGAAGAAACATATATTCATCATTTGCTAGACGCACTACGTGAACAGAACATAGGTGATACCAGAGTTATCATTGCTGACTGCTCAACTGATGCAACTAGACAAGTCATACAGGACAACAGTTGGGAACTGAATGTTGAAATAATCAACGGCGGCCCTGTGTCCATGGCCAAGAACAACGGAGCACGATTAGCTACTACACCATACATCTTGTTCATTGATGCTGATGTGCGTTTCTTCAAATACAATGTGATCCGTGATGCTGTGGATAAAATTGAATCCATGAACCTGGATCTTGTGGGATTAAACATCAAGTGTTATGATCAAGACCTAAGAGCAAAAGCAGGATTTGTTGTGTTCAACACCATAAATCATGCACTAAAATATTTCTCACCCTTTGCAGTTGGAGCGTTCATGCTCACACGCAGAGATCGTTTTGAAGAATACGGTGGATTTCCTGAAAACTTTTCCACAAGCGAAGACTACTTTTTGTCCAGAAAGTACAGCCCTCGAAAGTTTAGAATTGTTCGTCATCACCTTGGACAGGACAGTCGTAGATTCAAAAAAATGGGCTACATGGGCATGGCCAAGTACCTGGTCAAAAACTTTATGAATCGCAACAACACGCAATACTGGGACAGTCTGGACTCATCCAAGTATTGGAATTAACGTCGCATCAGTTCGTTGGTAAAATCCAGTAGCAATTGATGTTGCACACTGTTGAACCTGCCTTTCATGTAACTGTAGCTGTCATACCAGAACTGTTCAGCTTCAGGATGACAACCAATTAGTCCCATACGCTTTTGGTATATGGCCATGGCATCACCATTGGCATAGGTGGCAACTGTGGTGAATTTGTGCTGATCGCCCACCAGGGAGCAGCCATCGTAGAAGAACATTTTTGTGGATTCTCCTTGCCAGGTCACACTGAGATTTTTGGCATGTGGTCTACGGGTATCTGTGCCAGGTTGTGTAATGTACTGCACAGCATCAACCTTATCTAGTATGTCCAGATAATAACTGCCGGCCCAGTATGCACCCATGCATATGCCTAGATATCTACCGCCACTGGCAACAAAGTCTCTTACTCTGCTACCGTTGTTTTTGAACAATTGTGTGAATGTGTCAGCATCACCAAAGCCGCCAGGAACTGCAATCATGTCCACTCCATCAAAGAAATTAGACTCTAATGCGCTTTTGCTGAAGATCTTGAAGTTGTAGTACTGACCCAGGGCAGACATTACGCCATTGGCTGATTGCACAGAACAGTTTGGATCGTACACGAACAGTGCAATAGTGGGCTTCATCAGTGTTATTTATTTTGATAAATTTTTGGATAAATATAACCATGAGAGCCAATGAATTCCTAGCAGAAGCAGCCACAACAGTGGTTTATCATTATGCAGGTATAGGTGCAGCAGCCAAAATACTCACCAGCGGCGTATTCCAACTCAGCAGCGTAACCGGTAACAAGAGTGAAGAAATGTATGCTCCCAAAGGATATCCGTATTTTTTAAGTACCACACGCAGCCGGGTAGGCGACTATCATAGATACGTTGGCAGCAGTGGCGTGATGTTTGTGATTGACGGCACCTGGTTGAATCGCAATTACAAGACTCGACCTGTGGACTATTGGGAACGTGCTTGGCTACACAGCGACGGCACCAGAAGTCGCGAAAGTGAAGACCGTGTGTTTAGCCGTGAGCCCGAAATGTCAATTGATGGCGTGACGGCGGTACATGTGCTGCTGAAAGAACAAAGTGAATATCGCAGCCCCGAAGCCAGAACCGTACTGATCTCAGCAAAGAAACGTGGTATCCCTGCGTATTTTTACACAGACGAAACTGCCTGGCGCCTGCAAGACACACGCAAGGCTGTGAGTCCAGCCGCAGCAGCACCTGTACTCAAAGGCGCACAATCCAAAGGTTATACACCAAGCAGACCGCCAACCATGTATCTTGAGCCGTGGCTAGAACTAATTTACAAAAACAACAAGTCAGAACTGACTCCACGTGCAGAAAAACTACGACACGATTTGGTCTACTACGGCAGCAGGTATCCCAATGAGGACAGCGGGCTTGGTACTGATATGAGCAACGCTCGTAAACCCAATTCAACAGACTATCCCACAGCAGTCAAGATCAACAACTACATGCGTAAGAACAACTTCCCAACCACTGTTGCACTCAAAAATGCCATGGTGGCCAAGTGGGATAAACCAGCACAAAACTCTTAGGCAAAGCTGCCCAAATGATCATTTGCGATCATTTGGATAACACTGTATACTAGCAAAACAAGACAACACAAGGTCGGCAGGCCGGATCATAATACTGCCAGGAAATCCGTTCTGATGTGTGACGGCAGCCTAAATCTCTAATTGTCCAGAGACCTTTATCCACTACCCGCCTCAGTGCGGATGCCTTAAAATGTTGCCCCCGGGGTCTTACGTTTGGATAACTGTACACAGGTTGAGCGCAGAGTAATCTGGCTTAGATCCAAAACGTCCATGGCAACAATTGACACCGAGGTTGCTTTAAAAATCGTAGTAGGTAGGGTAAGGTACAGAGCCCAGAGACGTGGAATCCTAAACACCTAAGGTCAGTGGAAGTGAAAGCAACTCAGATGAAACTCTACGACACTCTTTTACAGGGTGTCGTATTCGCTCCACAATCTAGATGAATTAAATCTGGGTTCGTTAGTAACTGGCTCTGAGTGCAACGAAAGAGCAGATGTCTCGCAGACATCTTGAGAGTGGCTTAAATTTAAGGCCAATTGTGGCTGCGCAATCGTGAGATAACCCCTTGCGGGGGTATCAAATGTTCAGTCAGAGATTACGCTGGCTTTCGGGCAGCAGGCTTCTTTGCAGCTGGCTTTGCAGCAGCAGGCTTCTTTGCAGCTGGCTTTGCAGCAGCAGGCTTTTTGGCCGCCTTCTTTGCAGCAGGTTTTGCTGTGACTGGTTCAGCAACTATTGGTGCTGTTGCTGGTGCAATCTCGGCATGTGTCCATGGTGCTTCTACCTTGTACGGTGCCTGAGCTTCCGGAGCAGGCTTGCCCAGAAAGAATTGTTTGATTTTTGTAAACATAAGTTCTCCTATGAAATATTTATCAACCTAGATGTTATGGGCAAAAAAACACAGTTAATTTTGCCAAAAACCTGTTAAAAAAATGCTGCCCTGCAGCATAGAAGGTAAATATGTGTTACAATAGAAACATGCCAGGATGCTGCATAGGGCGGGTCCAGCTAGTAAATTTTGTCTAAAGGAAAAATTATGTTTACATCAGAAGCCGTCATCGACGCCGTACAAAACGGTAAAAAAACTTTCGTCAACACATTCGTCACCAACGAAGCTGTGAAAGAAGCCATGGTCAACTTTGTTGACACTCAAGCTGAATACACCAAAAAAGCAGTCAAAGTTGGTCAAGACACCGCAGCAGTGTTGACTAGCGAAATGGTCAAAAGCATGCAACAAGCAACCAAATTTGACTATTCCAAGTTTGGTGAAGGTATCATGAAGGCCTACCAGACCACACAAAAGCCTGCCAAAGGAGCCTAAATGTTGCTAGACACCAATGTATCGACTGCACAAGACCAGCAGCCTACCGGGCTGT
>JBBAKF010000114.1:0-6126 GCA_040403635.1 Polynucleobacter sp. | reverse complement strand
CGCCCATAGCTTCAAGAATCAAACTTGTAATTTCATTATTGGTTAACTCCCGGCCGCCACCAATGTTGTAAACCTCACCGGAGCGTCCATTCATTAAGACCGAATAGATTCCACGGCAGTGGTCATCGACATGTAGCCAGTCTCGCATATTCTCACCTGTTCCGTAAACTGGAACTTTCTTTCCCTCAATTACATTTGTGATAAAAAGGGGGATTAATTTCTCCGGAAAATGGTGTGTACCGTAATTGTTACTACAGCGAGTGATAACAACATCCATACCGTGAGTTCTATTGTACGAACGCGCCAATAACTCACCACTTGCCTTGCTTGCGGAATATGGAGAGTTTGGAAGTAGTGGCGATTCTTCAGTCCAGGAGCCTTCTTCAATTGATCCATACACTTCATCAGTTGAAACTTGAAGAAAACGGATCTGCCTTCCAGATGCTTTGATTGCGTCAAGAAGAACCTGAACTCCTACGATATTTGTCTGAACAAAATCTGCAGCTCCCGAGATGGAGCGATCCACATGTGATTCAGCCGCGAAGTTAACAACAGCATCCACCTCAGAAATCAGCTGACTGACCTTGATCGGATCGCAGATATCTCCCTGTGTGAATTGGTAATTTGGGAAATGTTCTGCGGGTTTGAGATTCACCCTAACTCCCGCATAGGTCAACTTATCTAGGACCTTAACTGCCGAAATACCATGTAGCTGACCGGTTGTGATCATTCGGACGAAGTTTGAGCCAATAAACCCGGCGGCACCTGTAACAAGTAACTTCAATTGATCACTCCCTTCGCCTCCTGTTTCTAACCTTACCCTCTAGAATTGCGCAATGAAGGGAATAGTCCTTGCAGGTGGCTCAGGGTCACGACTCTGGCCTATTACCCGATCCGTAAGTAAGCAGCTTTTGCCAGTGTATGACAAACCTATGGTTTATTACCCAATATCAACTTTAATGCTCGCTGGTATAAGGGAAATCCTCATAATCACAACCCCGCATGACCAACCTCAATTCAAAGAGCTTCTCGGTGATGGTTCATACCTTGGAGTTTCTTTTCAGTATGCAATTCAATTGGAGCCCAAGGGATTAGCGCAAGCGCTCGTGATTGGAGAAAATTTCCTAGACAGTGACTCGTGTTTGATGATACTTGGGGACAATATTTTTCATGGAGCGGGATTAGGTCGACAGATCGCAAGTGTACTTCCAGAAATAGGCGCTCACATATTCACTTACGAAGTCGCTAATCCAAAGGATTACGGGGTACTAGAACTTGACGAGTTGAATCACCCGAAATCGATTGTTGAAAAACCAAGTAGATTCATCTCTAACCTTGCTGTTACAGGGTTATATTTTTTTGATTCCAAAGCGAGTGGGTACGCAAAAAAGATAAAACCAAGCCTACGAAATGAACTTGAAATTACTTCATTATTAGATTGTTATTTACAAAATAGAGAATTGACAGCCACTGCACTTTCACGGGGCACCGCATGGCTGGATACGGGCCACCCAAATACTTTGAGTGACGCCGCCATGTATATTCGGATAATTGAAGAGAGAACCGGCTTGAAAATTGCCTGTTTGGAAGAAATTGCATTAATGAACAACTGGATTACGCGTGACCATATTATAGAGATCATAAGTAAAAAACCAAAGAATGTTTATTACTCATACCTTGAAAAGCTTATTCAGATGAATGCTGGTCTACCGGACTAATTATGAAAAGAAGTTGGTAGCCAAACAATTTAGGGTAGATAAGAGTTGGATAATAAAATACGAAATCAAGAATTTTGAATAGGTACTCATTCATCCGTGGAAACAGTGCTTCCAACGGAATAGGCGTGCTCGAGGATTGCTTAACCAAGAACCCACAGTCTTGAATTTCTTTTTCAAAACTTGATTTAGTGTAAAAACGTAAATGTGTTTTGTCAAGAATTCCTCTTTCGCCATAGTTCCACATTCCGAAGAGCAATCCCAATCTATTGCTAAAGTGAGCAACGTTAGGGATCGAAATCACTATTTCGCCTTCAGGATTTAATAAGTTATGGCACTCTTTTAAAATAGTTGTAGGATTTTGGAGGTGCTCGAGCACATCGGCAAAAATTATGAAGTCAAACTGGGACTTGATTTCCTTAACAGCATTCTCTGCTGAAGAATGGACTACCTCTAAACCATTAGCTTTTGCTGATAAATAATCTTCCAGAAACGGTTCAACGCCAACATACTTAATAGCCTTATCCTGCAAAAGATCTCTCATTTCTCCTTTTGCACAACCAATGTCCAGGATGCCCGCCCGCCCCCCTGACCTTACAAATATTTCACCATTCAGATATGAAGCAATCTTGCTATGGGAAGAAAACCTCGAACGCTTTATGGGATATCGTTTTTCAGAACCCATGTAACTCACACCTTCTTTTTCTCTTGTGTTCGAAGCCGAAATTTAGGGTCAATATGAAGTTTGGACTTAGCAAGAAAGTAAAGAAATAAAGCTTTAATTCCACCTAATCCGTATTTCACAGAGTTTGAAAAAGAAATACTTGAAGAGTCGCTTTCATATTTCGCTGGTATAGGCACATCCGCTATCCGGAATCGAAAATATACCGACTGAACTAGGAATTCTTGGTCAAATGTAAAACCTAGGTTATTTTGACCAAAAGGGATTGTTTCCAATACTTCGCGAGAATAAGCACGCATGCCAGAATGGAAATCTCCAATAGTTTGTCCAAGTAAGAGATTTTCAACGAGAGTTGAGGACCTGTTTAAGAAGTATCGCCACTTCGGCATACCACCAGTGAGGGCTTCTCGGCGGGTTCTTATTCGATTCCCTAGGACAACATCACAATTACCCAATTCAATTAAGTCGGACATAATTCCTACCACTCTTGCGTCATATTGGTGGTCGGGGTGCACCATTATAACAATTTCAGCTCCTTTACTTAGCGCCGCGTTATAGCAAGTTTTTTGGTTCCCTCCGTAACCCAAATTCTTCTCGTGGACAATGGTTTCAATCCCAAGTTCTCGTGCTACTAAAACAGTATTATCGCTCGAACAATCGTCAACAAGAATAACTCGACTCCGAAATTCTAAAGGGATATCTAAAAACGTTTTTTTAAGGGTATGTTCGGCATTGTAAGCTGGGAATACGATCCAAGTATTATCTCTCATATATGAAAATCCCTCCCTCAAAAAAGTTATACATGCACCACTCCTCTAGCTTAGAAATTTTGATATATGAATGGAACGCTTGGAAATATTATACTAAAAATTATGTAATAAATAATTACGGCAGATATAACTCCGTACAAAATTGGTTTTAGATAGTTTAACCAGGCATTCATCTCAAGGCTCCGAATTCTTAAGTTTTAATATTTCCATGCTCAATTTCTCCGCTGTTTTTTTGGCACCAGATACTGAGAGATGTGGCCTATCAATATAGTCTTCGTCCAAATAGTTTTCAGCAAAAGTTATTATGTTAAAGCCTTTGGATTTCATGGTCTTGGCAAATTTGATTCTTTCCTTTATCCACCCCTTATCCAGATCTTCAGGAACCATTCGTCGAATTTTAGGACTCTCGAGTCCAACTGCAAAAATGCATCTAAGTCGAACGACTGGTGGAATTGAATTTCTCCAACTCGCCAAAATTGTCTTCCACTGGTCTTGGGAGAATCGTTGACTAGCTGTTCCTGTATAAATCGACGCTTCCATTTGTAAGTCTTGGGTATAGGTTTGAGATACCTCTGGAGCCACTTCCGCATCAGAAAATTGGTTCCGAGCCTTAATGGCGCTATCTAATGGGTCATACGGGTTAATGAAAACGCCAGCAATATTGAAATTTACCCAATTCCAAAAATTAATGCTTCTTGTTACTTTTTCCAAGTAAGAACTAATTAGATATCCATTCAAAGGTTCAGAAATTTCAGATACGAACCTATCCCTGGGGGAAAACGACACTAGATCACCGCTAGTTTTTGCTTGCCAATAAAAATATTCATAATCTTTGACATTATTCAGTGGATTGACACCACCAGGTTGAACATCCGCTACATAAATAACTGGGTAGCCCTTATTAATCAAACTCTCAGCCACTAAGTAGCCATGACCTAAGGGCCCACCACCCCGAAATGCTAAATTAATTACAAGAAATTCTGCGCCCAGTTTGTCCGCGATTGTTTTGACCATCGATTCATTCAATGGTTGGGCAATGCCATAAAAACCGCTTGACCCACCAATGATGACAATAGTCTGGCCCTCTTGGTAACGAACCAAAACTGAATTTAGAACGGCATCATATGTTGGAAAAAAATACGACTCAGGAGCTACATGAGGATGAAAGCGTTCTACTTTTGATAGATAGGAAGATTTTGCAGATTGGAAACCTAGGGAAGTTAGGATCAAAAACATCGATAGAAAAGCAACTGCAAACAACCTTGCACTGCTTGCTTTTTCTAAATCAAGTGATTGTCGTTTTAGAAAAGGGCCTATACGGTTGAATAATATGTTTCCGACAAAAAAAGCAACAAATAAAGAAAAAATAATCATCAAAAAGCTCTTATCTGCAAGTTGAATTATCTGCCGCATCTAAATTGCCACGCTTAGGATGTCAAAGGCATCTGTAATAGGGTAAAAGAATAGAGTCCACCCTAGAAATACTAGTAACTGAGTGAAAATCCAACTTATCGATTCGCGGAAACGAAGAATCAATAGAAATTTGTTTTTAGAAGAGCGCAGATTTTTCGAGACTTTTTTCCGACTACTGAACCAGTCATAAGAAGCAAGCAGGATTCCATGGTATGCACCCCAAAGCACAAAGTTACTTGTTCCCCCATGCCATGCACCACAGAGGGCCATTGCAGCAAGTAGATTTAATCGCTTTCGGGCTGCACCATTTCTATTTCCCCCTAATGGTACGTAAACGTAATCTCGAATCCAACTTGAAAGCGAAATATGCCATCTATTCCAGAAATCGCGAATATTCAGCGCCAGATAAGGCGCGTGGAAATTCCTAGGGAGGTTGACACCAATCTGTCTTGAGATGCCAATGGCGATATACGAATAACCGGCGAAATCAAAAAATATTCGTAAGCCAAGAATTAAGATTAGAAGTCGTGCTTGATTAGGAGACATAGAATTAAGATTGCCCTCAAGAACTCGAATCAAGACAGAGAGATTATCTCCAATCACCTTATAGAAGTATCCAAGCGCCACTATTGGAAGTGATCTGTAAAGTCTGGTCACAAGTGGTAAATCAGATAAATCAGGAACATTAAAGCCTTTGAGTCGCTTAATTGGACCCGCTATGACGGTTGGCCAAAAGAAAATAAAATTTAAATACTCTGAAAGTGACAGGTGGGTTATGCCTCCACGGAACTTCTCAATCAAAAGATGAATGAGTTCAAAAACATAAAAACTCAATCCTAAGGGGATAATTAAAACCTCTATCCAATTTGGGATTAGATCTTGAATTTCATTAAGTGACAAATATGACAATAGATATTCGTGCGCATTAATAAAGAGACTATTCGTATGTAAATACTTAAAACTAAAGAGTAGAAGAATGTTGGCAAATATTCCAACAGGAATCAACTTTGTTTTCAAGGACTTTAGACAAATCCATGTAGTAAATGCTGCAAAGAGCAAAATGAATAAAGCTGCAACACCAGCAAATATTAAATAGAATAGAAGCGAAGAAGCAACCAAGAAATAATTTCGAATTTGAGTCCGACCAACTAACTCATACAAAAATAAAAAGCCCAACAGATAGAGGATAAATTGAGGATTTGAGAAAATCACGGGATCTCCTCAAAAACCTTATGACTCATGTATAGAATCTACTTAGCGCGAACCTAATCTTGTATGATGAACATGGTCATATTTTCTGGGGATGGGGTACTCGAGCGTGATTAGAAACCGTTTCAAATATCCGACTTTTGGGTTCTTTATCTCCCTGATTTTCGCAGCAGTGTATTGGCTATGGATTACAGGATGGGCTCCGAAGTTTGATTCTCAGGGCAGCCTCTATGACGCGCAGTGGTGGCAAATTCAAAGACTCTTAGAATTAAAAGTAGATCTGGGGGAGCACGGACTTGGTGGAGATGCAATGTTCAATTGGAAAGGTGAAACTATT
>JBBAKF010000113.1:0-6223 GCA_040403635.1 Polynucleobacter sp. | reverse complement strand
TCGAACCTACAATGTTTCTTATGTGGCGGATTTACAGTCCGTTGCCTTCAACCAATTCAGCGCACACTTCCATAACACACTGTTTCCAATGTGTGTATTAAAACATTCTAATAACGCCTGCTATGCAGTACCACGCTATCTGTTTGGCCGTCCCTATAGAATGCTTTAATACGCTGTAATTTTTCACACTAGAAGAAGTGCTTCATCCTACAGGCCGCCCTTTTGTCCCATGTTTTAAGTGCAGGACCCGGTACTCGTTACCGTAATTTATTACACTATTCTCAACGTCTAAAAACAAAAAACCCCAGGGTTTTTAATCCTAGGGTCCTTGAAGTTTGCGATGTAAGTTTTAAGTTACATTACAGTCCTCCGGACCCTGCGAATCTCTGGTGTGCGATCATATGATAAACTTCCACAATTAATCGCTAGCCAACCGGAGGCTATGAGGCCTGCCAGTTTAGGCATTGTATTAAATTGCTGATGTTTGACGTTTGATTGCATTTTCTTTCTCTTTAAACCTTTTTCATTGTAGACAACAACTTGCTGTCTATGTGTTAATTATACAGTTATTTAGTCTTCTTGTCAACCCCTATTTGCATTTTAGGCAAAATAAATTTTGACGCCTTCCTAAACAACTGTGTGTAGTATACGATCTTTTTATTTATGTGTCAACTGAAATCTGTATACTTTATGTGACATTTTTGCCACAGTTTATTCTAGGTCGGGGATTTCAGTCTCGCCTGCGATCAACAAGTGCTTGCCAATCTCAAACAGGCCTATGCTGCCAGGCAAGTCCAATGCACACACGTGAATCTGTGTGATGCCATCTTCATCTATGCTGGCTGCTACGAACTCTGCGATCTCTCCACTCTGCACCATCAATCTCATTGCGTCAATGACATCAAGGAGATCTTGTTTTCGTTTGGCCTCGGCTTCTAACTTTCCACCCAATATAACTACTTTTGAATCTGTTTTCATATCATCCTTATTCTAAAATATGATCAGCTATGCCTAGGTCCAACACTTCCTGTGCTGTGAGATAAACATCTGATGGTGGCAGTAATTTTTTCTTGATCACTGATGGAGCAAGCCCAGTGGCTTCTTTGAGAACATCAATCATCTTGTCGTTTAACAATTCAGTTTCTTTCATTTCAGCTTTGAGATCGTGATACTTGGCATCCATTCCGGATGAGAATTGATGACACATAAAGCTGGTGTTCTTGGAAGCATATCTATGTCCTTTGTCAGCGGCTGCAAAAATTAAAAAAGCAGCACTCATCACTGAGCCGATGCCTATGCATCTAACCACATGCGGACTGGCCTGCATGACATCGATTAGACCAAAGGCTTGATAGAGATCTCCCCCTGTGGAATTTATATACAGGGTCAACATTTTTTCTTTTGAAGTTTCAAGATTTTCGTAGATCAACCACTTGGTACAGGCAGCTGCTGATTCTTCAGAAATTTCACCGTTGAGAAAGTATGTGCTGTTTTCTAGCAGTTTTAGGTCAATGCGGTCTTCGGCATTAAAATCTTCTAGTTTTCTCACTTTTTTGCTCCAGGCTATACTGTTACTTATGCTTTATAATATTATACTTTAATTACTGCTAGAGACCAAAGAATATCCACCAAATCAGCATGATATAAGTGAGCTGGTGTGCCAATTGATCAGCACCAAACCATATCCAAAAAGCACGATCCTGTGGTGACAGCTTGGCGTGGGCATTGATCCTGGTTTTGAACCAATCTATGTGATAGTGCAGCATAAAATCAAAAAATGCAGTTACCAATCCAATAATCGGGTGCAACCATACAAACGCTAATAAAGTACCAGCACTATGCCAAAGACTGTGATATATACCATGACTGGCGCCGTAGATGCCTTTTTCTTGAATCATACGGGGAGTCTGCAAGACAAAGTCTGCTAGAAAATGCTTGACCTGCAGAACAACAAATACCAACAGTATGGTTTCTACGTCTGAGAGTGCCATTTTCCTTCGCTCCAATGTCTTGAATCGTAGATATTAAAATCCACGCTGACACCCAACAGTCCTAGACACAATCGCATACCGCTGTGACTTTGCCTAGCAGTGAGATCCACAGCAACGTCTATGATGTCTGCACTGAGATATATCTGTAGTTCCCAGAACTTGAAAGGTATTGGCAAGCCGCCGTTCCAACATTGAATACTGCGGAATCTATTTGATCCAGGTACTCGGATATTAAAATTAAAATTAAGCACTGGGTACTTCCCGATATCTAGTCAAAAAACTTTCCTCGTAACAACTGTATTCACGATTGAAATCTTCTAATGCATTTTCTTTGATATAATGCACCCAGGTGTTACCTTCGATTTCGATCACATGAATCACACGAAACCTGTTGTTCTCGTTACCCATCCATTTAGATCCCACCTTGACCATGGCTTTTCCTAGTGTTTGAAAACCTCTACTGCTTCATTATCAACATTCTCTACCATATGTAGCATAAATCTATAGGCATCCCAGGCAGATTTGACTGAATGATTCTCACTGAGCTCTGTGGGAAACATGTCTACCCAAACTGAGTTTTCGGGTTGACGATGACGATGCAGGCCTTGTCTACGAGGCTGTAGTATCTTATTTGTGCTCCAGAGTTCAAGAGCAACTGCTTGACATTTGCTCTCGTCAAGACCGTAAAGGTAGTCATCATCGCGATACATATATTGTTCGATGACATTGGCCAACTGCGGTTCATCATGTATGGAAGTGGCAGCAATAATAAATGCCACATCGTTGATGTCAACCGATCCCTTAACAATATCACGGACGCAACGTCCAAGGCTAAATCCCATTTTCATTCTGTTTCCTTTTCGTCATATTGTTTACGTGCTAGTTCACGTGCTAGTTCACAAGGTTCACAATAGGTATGAACCCATCCACCACCACGGCGTTCACCGACATTGCCGCACTCTTCGCATGTGACACCAGTTAGGCTTTCTGCCAGTGACACCATTCCGCTGATATAGTCGTCTCCGCCTGAGTAATAAAATCTCAATGTACCAAACTTTTCTTTAACTTGGTCCAATGTTACTTGAGGAATTGATTCAGGAACTTTTCTAAAGTCTCCAGCAACGATCTCCCCTAGTCGTTTTTCTTTGTATTCATCATTGAGCAGTGCTTTCATGTCTTCTTCAAACAGATCAAAGTTACCAGCCTTGGCCTGTGCGGCCATTTCGTTGTATTTGATGGCCCCTGCTCGCTGTTTTTCTTTCCAATCAATGTGATGTTGAATACTGCCCATGAGTTGATCGAGGATATTGAACCAACCATCGCCACAATCAAAGCCCCAACACATACAAGTTTCTTGCATGTTCTTGTTGCGGTTCACCATCATCTTTGGATACTTCTCGCACAACAACTTGTCTAGTTCTTGTTTCATTTTATATCATCCGATGTTTCAATAAAGTCGTTAATAATTAAATTGAGAGCTTCAATCCTACGTATGTTACCGCTTACATCTTCAGGGTGCATCCAATAGCCGTCTGGGTTATCTTCCGTCTTGGGATTCTTTTTCCATTGTGCTAGTTCCTTTTTAAGGTAGGCACGATAGTCTTTTAGATTAAGGCTAGTGATGCGATCCGCGGTTTCGCCATCGATCCACTGGTACTTCTTATGCTTTTCTTTAGTCATAGGCTACTCCAGGCATTTGTTTCTTACCTTCCCAATGATCTCTAGTTACGCATAATCCTTTGTGTGTTATACCCATGGGACTGTCCAAATTTGATAATTGTGCCTTTACCGCTTCACAATCCTTGCTAGATTGAAATTTTACAGTTGACTTGTTGATAAAGTCCCCGCCTGGACTATACATTGCAATGATTAAAATCCACGAGTACATGTTAGTAAGTTTCTTTCACAATTTTAAATTCAGTTGTTGGGTACTTGGCTTTGAATTCGTCTGTGTTAACAAAATCGTTGAGCTGTTTGGCATTGAAAAACATGCGATGAAACACTGATTTGTGATCCATTGTGGTCACTGTTAAGTAAACTGATTTTGCTTTGCCTGCCATATTTGCACCTCTTTCGTGTAGTTTATATTATACGTATAGTATAACATCAGTTGGCTAGAATGTCAAGCCCATTTCATGGCAAACATGGTGGCATCTTGTTCATTTTGGAAATACCATGCTCGCCCATTTGGATCACTGAGATCACGAAACTTGCTTTGGCAGTTTTCCAAACACCATGTGAGTTTCTCTGCAAAGTCCTCATCTCTGATCACAATCACATGATAGGTGTCCAATAACTGCATCAATCTCTGATCGATCTTGAGATGCTCTTCTGCTCTCTGAGCTCTCATAATGGTGGGAGTTGGGTTTGGAGGAAATATCACTTTCCGTGCCTTAACATGTATTCTGTGAGTCTAGCACCTGATAGTTTGGCTCTTACCTCAAATCGGTATCCATATTGCAGTTGATCTGGAATTCTATACCAACTAGGAGTTTCTACTGCATGAGTCATTACCCACGCACCTTCTTCACTTTCCTGCCATTTCCAAAGTGGTTCTGCAGCATATAGATCAGGATCTTCAACATCGCCCATGGTAAATTCGTGTACCACTATTTCTCGTACTTCCTCTACTTGATCGTTGATTATCATATATCTATATGTATCTCCTTTAGGTCTAGGACCTAGGTAACCCTGAGCAGGTTCAAATCGATAACCTTTGGTTTTCGCTATTGCCATTATGCCCACTTTAATATAAACATCATAGCATCTCGGTCATCTGTGAATTGAAAGTATAGTGCGTGATAATGTTCTTCACGCCATAGGTCTTTGCAGTTGTTAATACACCAAGCAGCCATTTCTTCAATTTGATTGCGTGTGATATTATTAAAGTTCACACGATAGGGATAGACAGTTCTAACACGAGTAGCTAGAATCTCATTGAGAGAAAGAATTTTAGGTTTGACCGTTACCATATCTTAGTAGAAACATTGTGCGTTTCTGTTCATCGTAGAAATCCAATCGAACGGTGACCACACTTGATGCTGTATCAAACGAGTTGTGCTCACTAGGATGATACTGGTATTCGCTGTGTTCACGCACTGTGAATCCTAGCACAGTTTTCATCTTATTACGACATAGGTAAATGCTGGGCTTTTCTCGTTGTTTGATACGCTCAAGAATACTACGCCATTGATGGGGAAGCATGACTACAGGCTTGCTCATTTCCAGGTTCTGTGATCTTCAGCTATCCATTCTACCCCATCATACTCACCAATGTGCCACAACACATCGCCGGGTATTTCTACTATCTTGAGCTTGGCATGGCCGCCGCTGGCTGAAGAGCCAAGTTCCTTGACTACCTTGATCAGATAGGGATCGTCTCTGGCTACATCACGATCATACCAACCAGGGTCTGTGATACCTGCGAGTTTTTTGTATTCATCTCGAGCACGGTCACTGAGACCAAACCCACCATAGCAGTCGTTGATTACCACATGTCGAACACCAGTCTTTAGATCATCTAAAAACTTCTGTGCTTCGGTCATTTTTTACCTTTCTTTTTCTTTTTCTTTTCTACAGGAAACGGAATATCGTTCAACATACGATGTTGATCGATCGCTTCTTGCAGTGCAATTTCAACTAACTCGTTGAATGTGATATCACGATCGTGTGCAATCTTCATGTACTCCAACAGTTCTGCATCGTCGAAGTTCACTTCGATCTGCACACGAGTGTCGTAGTCTTCACCGTCTCGAATAGCTAGGCCTTTTTGGATAAAGTCATCATCAACGTCTAGATCGATGTAGTTGACATCATCCCAGGCATTGTTGATTTCTATGCCTCGGCCATGGCTTTCGTGCTCATGGGCAGATTTAAATTCTGGATTAATCAAACGATATGCACGATTGCGAGCATAGTCGTGTGCCTGAACTTCGTAGACAGTCTCAGTCTTGGTGTCAAAGATCACGGTGAAGCTGTGACCGTCCTGATCACCGTTCCAAGAGTCCAGCATGTGAACATCATGGCCGTAACACCGCCAACCATAGTCACTGCCTTCAGTGATACGGTAATCCACCAGTTCCATCCATTCTTTAAGAGTAATCATGGTAATCCTTTCATTTGATGAGTTATTATAACATTAATTTTTGGGTTTGTCAATGTCTTTCTGAGATTCAAACTCAGGTTCTTTGGAGTCATCCGCAGTGGCAAATCGCAGTTTCGGATAAACGCTG
>JBBAKF010000112.1:0-6267 GCA_040403635.1 Polynucleobacter sp. | reverse complement strand
TCGAGACCCAATTTACGATGTCAAACCTTCAAATTCGTATGGCAAATGCCATTCGCGCTTTATCCATGGATGCAGTACAACAAGCCAATTCGGGGCATCCTGGAATGCCAATGGGTATGGCTGATATAGCAGTCGGTCTGTGGAATGAGCATTTGCAACACAATCCAACCGATCCCCATTGGATGAATCGCGATCGCTTTGTTTTATCTAATGGCCATGGCTCGATGTTGTTGTATTCCTTATTGCATCTCACTGGCTATGACTTAGCAATTGGCGAATTGAAAAACTTCCGTCAGTTACATAGTAAAACTGCTGGACATCCTGAGTATGGAATTACTCCCGGAGTAGAAACCACTACCGGTCCTTTAGGTCAGGGTATTTCAAATGCGGTTGGCATGGCGCTAGCAGAAAAGCTATTGGCAGGAGAATTTAATCGCCCAGGCCACGATATTGTTGATCACTACACCTATGTGTTTTTAGGCGATGGTTGTTTGATGGAAGGCATCAGTCATGAAGTGTGTTCATTGGCTGGCACACTCAAGCTCAACAAACTGATTGCGCTGTGGGATGACAACGGTATCTCGATTGATGGCAAAGTGGTTTCTTGGTTTAACGAAGATACGCCAAAGCGTTTTGAGGCTTACGGTTGGAACGTCCTTCGCGCTGTGGATGGTCATGATGCAGAAGCTGTATCTAGTGCAATCGCTCAAGCGAAGAAAAGTGACAAACCAACATTGATTTGTTGCAAGACTGCAATTGGTCAGGGCTCTCCGAATATGGCGGGGAGCGATAAGGTGCATGGCTCTCCATTGGGCGCAGCTGAAATTGCTGCAACCCGTGTTGCATTGAACTGGCCATATGCGCCATTTGAAATTCCAAACGATATTTACGAGGCTTGGGATTTCAAGAAGCGTGGTCAAGCTGCTGAGCATGAGTGGAACAAAGAATTCCAAGCCTACAAAAATAAATACCCAGAATTGGCTTCTGAACTCCAGCGCCGCATGCAAGGTGACTTATCTAAAGACTTCTCTAAAACTTTAGATGCTTATTTGAAAACTTGTGAAACCAAAGCAGAAACAATTGCTACTCGCAAGGCAAGTCAAAATGCCATCGAGGCATTGGCGCCAGCTTTGCCGGAGTTCATGGGAGGCTCTGCTGACTTAACGGGCTCCAACCTAACGAACTGGTCTTCATGCAAGCCTGTACGTGCTGATCAGTGGGGTAATCACATTAACTACGGTGTTCGTGAATTTGGTATGAGTGCCATCATGAACGGCATCGCTTTACACGGTGGATATATTCCATTCGGCGGCACCTTCTTAACCTTCTCTGATTACAGTCGTAATGCATTACGTATGGCTGCATTGATGAAATTACGTAGTATCTTTGTTTTTACACATGACTCTATTGGCTTGGGTGAAGATGGTCCAACCCACCAGTCTGTTGAGCATGTAGCAAGCTTGCGTCTTATTCCGAATTTAATGGTGTGGCGTCCATGTGACACTACTGAGAGTGCGGTTGCATGGGGTGCTGCGATTGAGCGTAAGCATGGCCCAAGCGCTTTGATCTTCAGTCGTCAGAACTGCCCATTTGTTTCACGCAATAGTCAGCAAGTAAAAGATATTGCCCGCGGTGGATATGTTTTGCGTGACCCCAAGAAATTAAAGATCAAGGCAGTGATCATTGCTACCGGATCCGAGATTGCGCTGGCATTGCAAACAGCAGAGCGTTTAGATGGTGAGGGCTTCGGTATTCGCGTGGTCTCGATTCCATCAACGACAGTATTTGATCAACAAGACACTGCGTACAAAGCAAAAGTTTTGCCAGCGGATATTCCGCGCATTGCTGTTGAAGCGGGGGTGAGTGATTTCTGGTGGAAGTATGGTTGTGCAGCAGTACATGGTGTTGATACCTTCGGAGAATCTGCGCCAGCACCTGTGCTCTATGAATACTTTGGTTTAACGGTCGATCAGATTACTAAAACTGTGAAGCAATGTATTGCAAAGAAATAGACAGCATAAGAAACAAAGTATTTATTTAAGAATTCAAAATTAGCAAGGGAAATGGAATGACAATTCGTGTCGCAATTAACGGTTATGGTCGTATTGGTCGTATGGTCTTACGTGCTTTGTATGAAGATCAAGTCAATGGCAAGCCTAGGCGCGATATCAAAATCGTCGCAATTAACGCAATGGGTGATATCGACATCAATGCACACCTGACGCAATATGATTCTGCGCACGGCCGTTTTCCTGCTGAAGTAAAGGTAGACGGTGATTGCATGGTGGTCAACGGCGATCGCATCAAGATGCTCTCTACTCGCAATCCTTTGGAAACTCCTTGGGGTGAGTTGGGTGTGGATTTAGTGCTTGAGTGCTCAGGCAAATTCACTTCCAAAGAAAAAGCCATGGTGCATATTTCTCAGGGTGCGAAGAAGGTATTGATCTCTGCTCCAGGTGAAAAAGATGTTGATGCCACTATTGTTTATGGTGTGAATCAACAAGTTCTCAAGGCAAGCGATGTTGTGGTCTCTAATGCGAGCTGCACAACGAACTGTCTCGCACCATTGGTGAAACCTTTGTTAGAAAAGATTGGCATCGAGTCTGGTTTGATGACTACGAT
Source organism: Polynucleobacter sp. (assembly GCA_040403635.1). Classification (GTDB taxonomy): domain Bacteria; phylum Pseudomonadota; class Gammaproteobacteria; order Burkholderiales; family Burkholderiaceae; genus Polynucleobacter. Next base: position 3,645 of record JBBAKF010000112.1, on the reverse strand, counting down.
TCATGCGTTTACTAATGATCAAGTTCTGACTGACGTGTATCACAAGGATATGCGCCGAGCGCGTTCTGCTGTGACCAGCATGATTCCGACTAAGACAGGTGCTGCAAAAGCAGTTGGCTTGGTATTGCCAGCTTTAGCAGGGCGCTTTGACGGTTTTGCAATGCGTGTGCCAGTAATTAACGTCTCTGTTGTGGATTTAACCTTTGCTGCCAGTCGCGCCACTAGTGTGGATGAGGTGAACTCCATCCTCAAAACAGCCAGTGAGGGTGAGTTGAAGGGTATTTTGGGTTTCAATACCTTGCCTTTAGTTTCCATCGACTTCAACCACGACCCACGCCCCAGTATTTATGATGCTTCCCAGACTCGCGTTTCAGCGGATGGTAAGTTGGTCAAAGTGTTAGCTTGGTATGACAATGAGTGGGGTTATTCAGTCCAAATGCTCAATGCTGCTGAGGCATTGATGGCTGTAAAGTGAGTCTTTAATTGGATTTTTAAGGCTAACAGTCATTAAAATCTTGATTTCCATGTAAAAAAGACCTCAATTGAGGTCTTATTTCATTAACTGCGCCTATCTTTCTGAAATTAGGACTTTGGTTTATTGCGGCAATTCTTCTTTTGGCAGTGGCCATACATGGCTAAAGAGTGCTCTTGAAGCTTAAAACCGAGGTTTTTAGCAATATCGCGCTGCCTTTTCTCGATGGCCTCATCTACAAACTCCTCAACGTGACCGCAATCTAGGCAGACCAAGTGATCATGGTGCTGGCCCTCGTTCAGTTCATAAATAGCCCTGCCATCCCCTTTACTGGACTCAAAATGACTGCGGAGTAAGAGGCCTGCTTGCTCAAACTGGGTGAGCACCCGATATACCGTGGCTAAACCAATTTCTTTGTCTTTCTTGGCCAAGGCCATAAAGACGTCCTCGGCACTAAAGTGCGTGCCACTATTTTGATGAAAAAAGTCCAAGATTTTCATACGTGGACCGGTTGCCTTAAGGCCAATGTCGCGTAAATCTGCTGGAGTCGGATTTTGGTTCATATTCAGGGTTTGGGAGCTAAAATCAATGTCTTAATGATACGGCCTGCCATGCAAAATTGCCTTCAACTTTTTACCCGTCTACTGAACTCTATTTTTGAGATGATTGACCTCGCTCGGACGAGCTTAGTCATTGCTGCTATTAGTTCGGTAATGATTGCTACTGGTTGCACCAGCGCTGTCGATGACACCCAGCGTGCTTGGATGAATAAAGTCTTTAGACCTTATGTCCCAGATGTGGTGCAGGGCAACTTTATTTCTAGCGAGCAATACGCTAAGTTACAAGTTGGTCAGAGTCGTGAGCAAGTGCGTCAAATTCTGGGAACGCCTTTACTGGCCAGTTATTTCCATGCTAATCGCTGGGACTACGTTTTTGAATTTAAGCGCGCTGGTCAACAAATGAGTAAAGAGCGCCGTGTGACAGTATTTTTCGAAGGCGATAAGCTGGTGAAGTTTCAGGGTGATGCGTTACCAACCGATATCGAGTTGGTTGCTGAGATTGATGGTTACGCAAAAACGAAGCGTTCATTCTGGGATGTTATGACTGGATCAAATAAGCCACCAGTCACTCCACCTTTGCAGCAGCCTGAGTTGCTGGTTCCTAGTCCAACGAATAATTTGCCGGTCGGGGCCGCTGTGCCTGCAGCTCCTGCTAGTAGTTCATTTTGGGACTTTTTTAGCTTTTCAAAAAAGTCGCCAGATGTGCAGCCCGTACCTCAACAGTTAGGCCCTGGATCTCTCAACGTTCCACAGGCTAGTGAAGCAAAGTAAAGATAAAGTTGTGTTGATGTCGAGTGATTTTTTTCGACAACCTTGAATAAGAAACGAAGATACAAATGATGAAAATCGCAATTGCTGGTGCAACCGGCCGCATGGGAAAAATGTTGATTGAGGCAGTACTCAATTGCACGGACGCTGAGCTTGTTGGTGCACTGGAGCATGACTCTTGCCCTTTGCTTGGTGAAGATGCTGGCGCATTCTTGGGTAAAAAAACTGGCGTAGCCATTACATCGGACATTGCAAAGGCCTTGACTGGTGCTGAGTTCTTAATTGATTTCACTCGTCCAGAAGGCACGATGGCTCACTTAGCCGTGGCGCAAAAGACTGTTAGCAAAATGATTATTGGTACCACTGGTCTTAGTCCAGAACAGATTGATAGCCTGAAAAAGGCTTCTGCAAATTTAGCCATCGTTTTTGCGCCCAACATGAGTGTTGGCGTGAATGCCACATTCAAGTTGTTAGAGATAGCTGCAAAGATGTTGAATGAAGGTTACGACATTGAAATCGTTGAAGCCCATCACCGTCATAAAGTAGATGCTCCATCTGGTACCGCCCTTCGAATGGGCGAGGTGATTGCGGATGCGCTTGGTGAGAAATTGGACGATGTTGCGGTTTACGCACGCGAAGGTCATACCGGTGAGCGCAAAACTGGCTCGATTGGTTTTGCCACTATCCGTGGTGGAGATATTGTGGGTGATCACACTGTCTTATTTGCAGGCGAGGGTGAGCAGATTGAGATTAGCCATAAGTCTTCTAGCCGTCAGTCTTATGCACAAGGTTCTTTGCGCGCTGCACGCTTCTTGCAAGCTCAGGGTTCCGGTCTTTATGACATGCAAGATGTTCTTGGCCTACGTAAGTGAATGTTCAGTAAATCAGAATAGAAGAAAAGAGTTGTATTGAATGAGTAAGGATTACGATCACCGCAGTATTGAAGCAGCGGCACGCGCTGATTGGGAAAGTGCGCAGGCTTATAAGGTAGCCGAGAACGCAGTTGATTCTTCTGGCAAGCCAAGACCAAAATACTACGCCTGTTCTATGTTGCCTTATCCATCCGGTAAGTTGCATATGGGTCACGTTCGCAACTACACCATCAATGATGTCATGGCGAGACAGTTGCGCATGCAGGGCTATAACGTTCTCATGCCGATGGGCTGGGATGCGTTTGGCATGCCCGCTGAAAATGCAGCGATTCAGAATAAAGTACCGCCAGCGAAATGGACCTACGACAACATCGCTTATATGAAAAAGCAAATGGCGGCGATGGGTCTAGCAATTGATTGGTCACGCGAAGTGGCTACTTGCAGCCCCGATTACTATCGCTGGAATCAATGGCTCTTTTTAAAGATGCTTGAAAAGGGCATTGCTTATCGTAAGACTCAAGTGGTTAACTGGGATCCAATCGATCAAACCGTATTAGCAAATGAGCAGGTGATTGATGGGCGCGGTTGGCGCTCTGGTGCTTTGGTAGAAAAGCGTGAGATCCCAGGCTATTACTTCAATATCACTGCCTATGCAGAGCAATTACTTTCTGGTCTAGATAATTTAGGTTGGCCTGAGCGCGTCAAGACCATGCAGCAGAATTGGATTGGTAAGAGTCGTGGTGTGCGGTTTGCGTTTAAGCACGAGATTGCAGATGCGCATGCTAACTTTGTTCAAGATGGTCAGTTGTATGTATTTACGACACGTGCTGACACCATCATGGGCGTTACTTTCTGTGCAGTTGCTGCTGAACATCCATTGGCAACATTGGCAGCTGCCAATTATCCCGAGTTAGCTGTATTTATTGAGAAATGCAAAACCGGTAGCGTGATTGAAGCTGATCTAGCGACCCAA
>JBBAKF010000111.1:0-6281 GCA_040403635.1 Polynucleobacter sp. | reverse complement strand
CTATCCAAAGCCTATCGACCAACGCAAGAACCTCACCATATCTCTGGATATTATCTTCAATACCAGTCTGTGCAAGCATCTTATGGTGGAACTCGAGTGCAATGCTTTTAATATGCGCCGTGCTGTTCTCTATTTTATATATTTGGATGTATAAAAAGATTGTGCGCTTTCAGACGCCCAAGTGGATGCGTATACTATACTAGCAAGTAACTCAATTTAAATTGAGGGCTGAACTAATTTGCTTTACAGCAATTTTTGTAGAAAAAATATTTTTAGAGAGTTCCATTGTTCTTAGTCTCACTCCCTCCCTATTGCTATCGCTTAAATCTTCCAATAATTTTTCAGCGAATAATTTCATATTGACATCAACGTTGTCGTGGAATGCATAGCCGACCTGATGATCCTGAATCAGCTCAATCAGATCATTTCCCGGATTCACTTTCGCCAATACTGGCAGTCCTGCCTGCATGTAAGAAAGAAATTTTCCCGGAATATTATGGGTTTGATGCCTAGAATCAAGTACAACAAGGCCTATATGGCATTGCTTGTACAGTCCAGGTATCTCGGACGAATCAATTTCATCCAAAATAAGAATATTCTTTAGGTTCCGAGCAACCCCTTCATAACGCAACCTATTTAACTCACTTCCCCTGCCAATCAATAAGATGCCAACGCCATCATGCGAAGCCAATGATTGAGCAAGGTCTAGGAAAATATCGACGCCCTGAGCGGCCCCCATATTGCCTGCATAGACAAAAATGGTTCGGTTAGCAAGAATGGTTGTCGAGAGATTAATAGAGCAATTGAGGGTTTCTGAATCGCTTAACCAATTTTGAATGACCTCGACCTTAGGTAGGTTGACCGGGCTCTCAGAATCGAAGTAGCTCAAATTGGAAGGCGATTGCACGCCTATTGAATCTGCCACTGAATATTGATAACTTTCAATAATCTTAAAAAAATAGTATGGAATTCCTCTTTTGATTAATCCAAGATCAAGAGCCCACTTTGGGAAAATGTCTCTCAAAATCAGATAAGCCTTGCATGCCGATCTTTTCTTTAAATAGCTAACAAATGCTCCAAAAAAAATGGTGGGGGAATACCAAATAATCCCATCCCATTTTTGCTTTGCCAGCGGTGACTTTCGGAACCTCAAGATCATTAACAGTGGTGAGAGCGCTTCGTTCACCGCTCGAAAGAAAAGAGAGATTTCCTTCGTTCTCAATGTCTTCAGTCTGCAAACTTGGACTCCGTCAACATCAGCAATTTCAAAAGCATTATTAATACCAGAGTCCGGCAAAATCATGGTTAGTCCATAACCCTGTTTAGAAAACTCTATTGATAAATCCTTCAACTGAATCGCCGCCGAAGACCTCATTGGGGGGTAGGCATCGGCTATTAGAGCTATGCACTTTTTATGCATGTTCTATTTTGACCAAACCGTCCGATTTATATAATCGACATAACTCATTACCACTCTTAATAGCTGCTTTGAAACTGGGCCGCCTTCGTAGTCGCGCACCGGTGGTATCGTCCGTGAAGATTTTTGATGCTGTGCTATGACAACACGCACCGCATCTAAAACCCTATCCCTCTTTAGCCCACTCATAATCAAAGTACCCTCATCCATCCCCTCTGGACGTTCATGAGCATTTCGAATAGTAATAGCTGGAAGATTCAGCAAAGACCCCTCTTCGGATATTGTTCCGCTATCAGAGACAACGCAAAGCGCCTCCATTTGTAACTTAATATAGTCACAGAAACCAAACGGCTTTAAAAATTGAATTAATGGATTTAGGTTGCCAAGCTCCATGGTATCCAAGCGCTTTTTTGTACGCGGATGAGTTGAAACGATGACGGGAAACTGATATTTCTCAGCCAAAGCATTTAAGGTATCAACCATATCCCTCATATTTTCAGGACTATCAATATTCTCCTCTCGATGGGCACTAACGATGAAGAACTGATTTGACTTCAAATTCATCTTAGACAAAATATCAGAGGCCTCAATTTTAGGCTTGTAGAAATCTAAAACCTCTTGCATATGAGAACCAGTTTTAATAATTGTCTCAGGTGCAATTCCTTCTGTAATCAAATAGCGGCGCGCATGCTCTGTCAGTACCAGATTGATATCACTCAGGTGATCAAGAACCTTGCGATTTAATTCCTCAGGAACCCTTTGATCAAAACAACGATTTCCTGCCTCCATATGAAATACCGGAATCTTTCTTCGTTTCGCTGAAATAACCGCCAAGCAAGAATTTGTATCCCCATAAAGCAACACAGCATCTGGGTTTTCTAATGCCATCACAGCATCTGACTTTTCTATTACTTTGGCAATTGTTTGAGCAGCATTCTCTCCTACGGCCTCTAAAAAGTAGTCCGGCTTTCTAATCCCCAGATCCTCAAAAAAAAGTTGATTGAGTTCGTAATCATAGTTTTGACCCGTATGAACTAAAACATGATTGGTATGCAAATCAAATTCGGCAATTGCTCGACTCATCTTTATTAATTCAGGCCGAGTACCAACAATGGTCATTACTTTAAGCATTCAGTTCTCTCTGGATGTAGTCCAACTTTAATAATAATTTCTTCACCCCTTCAACATCTAAGCGCTCAGCATTATGAGAGGTGTAATCCTCAATATTTGATATAGTCTCTTCACCTTCGCTGAAGTATTGAGCGTAGTTAAGATCACGGTTGTCAGCTGGAATTCGATAATAATCGCCTAAATCATCAGCTTTCGCCATCTCTTCCCTGGAGACTAGTGACTCATATAACTTTTCTCCATGTCGCGTTCCGATGGTGCGAATTTCACTGCCCACCTTTTGAAAGAGCTCTTGAATCGCAGTCACCAAAACACCTACGGTCGAAGCTGGAGCTTTTTGAACAAAAATATCCCCTTGCTGCGCATGCTCGAAAGCATATAAAACTAGGTTGACAGAGTCGTCTAGAGACATCAAAAAACGGGTCATATTTGGATCTGTAATCGTCAGAGGCTGACCACTTTTAACTTGTTCAACAAACAATGGTATGACAGAGCCCCGCGATGCCATAACGTTGCCATAACGTGTGGCACAGTAGATAGTCTCACCTTGTTGCTGACCTCGAGCCTGAGCAATCATCAACTTTTCCGCCATAGCCTTAGACATTCCCATGGCATTAATTGGATATACAGCCTTATCAGTGCTTAAGACGATTACCTTCTTTACGCCATTTATGGTGGCAGCATTCATCACATTCTGCGTCCCAAGGATATTCGTCTGCACTGCCTCTAGCGGGTAAAACTCGCACGAAGGAACCTGCTTCAAAGCGGCAGCATGAAAAACAAAATCAACCCCCTTCATTGAGCGAGCAATGCTTTGTTCATTTCGAACATCGCCAATATAGAATTTAAGCTTCGGGTGATTAAAAGCAATGCGCATATCCTCCTGCTTTTTTTCATCCCTGCTAAATATGCGAATTTCTCGCACATCTGTAGACAAAAAACGTTTTAGGACGGCATTTCCAAAAGAACCCGTACCACCCGTAATCATGAGAACTTGGTTATTAAACATCTATTTAGCCTTGATGTGACTGATGCATCATTTTAATTAATTTTGGCCAGCCTGGGGGCTTATATCCTACGGCTTTTGAAAACTTTGTTCCATCCAATGAGCGGTCAATATTGAAGCGATTATCGGGAATAATTTTGATATTCTTATCGTATTCGCTGGCAATCATTTCTAATAAGTCGTACTTAGAAATGGGTTTTCCCGCTACATGGTAGAGGCCAACCAAATTAGGCGATGGAATTACAAAATCGCTAATAATTCTTGCTAACTCGACAGTGGGTACACCAGAAAATACTGCCTTCTTAAATCCACAACACTGATCCGTTTGACTCAAAAACCAATTTAAAAGACCGTGCGCTGAAGCAAGCTCGTAACCAATAGTAGATGTTCTTAGAGTAAGAGCGCTACCATCATCAACCTCTCCCAATGCCTTTGACTTTCCATAGATATCTGTTGCATCAGGAATATCTGACTCTTGATACCCTCCCTTGGTCCCAGCAAATACACAATCGGAACTGATATGAATTAACCTGACACCCTCCTTCTTGCAATGTGCCGCAAGGTAGTGGGGCAAGTAAGCGTTCAAGGGAATGGCAGCTAGGGGATTATTCCCAGCAGGAAGATGCTTTGTGAGACCTACACAATTAATCAGAATATTTGGACGAAGTCGAGAAATAAGATTGAGAGTCTTTGAGCCCCCCGTTACTTCAACGCCAGATAATAAATTTTTTCTCAATCTTTTTGGAAAAAGCTCTATTAGATTTTTTGATCGGACGGTACCCAACACCTCAAGGCTTACCTGGGTTGAAAGATACTGGAATAATCCGCTACCAATGAGGCCTGATGCGCCCAGAATAAGAACTTTGATTCTTTTAACGTTCATTAATAGACAAGAAATAAATATTAGCTAGTTTTAAGGAATAAATTGATTATGCGAAACTTTCTCATCATAAACCCTATTATTGCAACCCCTAATAAAGAGAGGCCCAATAAGTATGAATCTTTAGGCGCATAACCAAAGGGCGCATATCGATATGCGACTAAATACGATATAAATGCAGCAATCAGGGAGTAAGTAGTGACCCTAATAAATGCTAACTCCAAAACTATGCCGAGCATTCCAAACAATAAGGTAACTATAAATATCAGCCAATAGGAGTCTGCGAAGTATAAAAACCAAATTAAGCCTGGCAAGGTAATTGCATAAAAGTTTTTATCACCGATATTTGTATATGGAGTATTTTTTGTAATGATTACGGAATCATAAAAAACTTGGGCTACTGTAGCTCTTATTTTCCTGTAGAGCATCCGCCATAAGAGACGGGCCCATTGCTGGGCAACCAGTTATTGCGGCGACTCCATCTAGCCCGGTCCATCTTCCCACCAAAAAAGGCAAATAATCTTAAATTATTTTTTTAGATTGAGTGACGAAAACTCTTTGGAATACCACGTTATCGAAAAGTGAATTTCTCACAATATTTACTGTCGATACCGATAAAATTGAAAGCGCACAATACAACAAGATTGAAAACACTTTTTGATATTATGCAGACCTAATGAGTAGCATTAATCGAGCCAACTGACTGTGTGCCTGTAGATAAGCTATATATGAACTCAAAAGTTTCATTGGCACAGCGCTCCCATGAATAACGCTGAGCATTTAAATAAGCTTTTGATGCACTTAGACTTCGAAGGTGCGTTGAATCAATAAGCGCTTTGAGTTCTTGATACAGGCTTTCATTGCTAAAAGGATCGAAATATATTGCCGAGTCCCCCAAAGTCTCAGCCATAGAGGATAGTTTTGAGCAAGCGATTGGCAATCCAGAAGCCATTGCTTCAGTAATGATTTGGCCAAAGCTCTCGCAACTTGATGCAAACACAAACAAATCCGCATCATGATAGTAGGAAAGAATTTTGTCGAAAGTTTTGGCACCATGATAGTAAATATATTCCCGATTCTTATCTACCGCCTCAAGAGAGGCCATAAGATTTATATAGCTAGCTAAATGTGGGTGAGACCCCACAATATCAAGTCTAATGGGATATCCAGCATCTCTTAGTCGAGATACTGCAAGAACAACATTTTCATAATTCTTGTAAGGCCAAATTGGTGATACACATAACAACCGGAACGGTCGAGACTCATTGTAAGTAGTAATGTCTAGCTGCTTACGAGGCGCCAAGAAGAATTCCTTATCAACACCATGCGGAATGATGGAATAATTTTCAACGATTGTTCCTGAAATAGCTTCAATTTGATCACGGGAAAAACTGCTCAAAAAGATAACGCCACGTGAAAAACTTAACGAAATTTTCTGAACAATGCGAAGCAAAATTAACTTTAAGGTAAATAAACTAAAACCAAATCTTAAGATTTCATCCGTAGCAAAAGGGAGCAAGTTTTGGAACATGCATATTAGTGGAATATTGGTACGAAAAACAAATAATCCGCCAGGTGAAAATATGACGCTACATTTAAAAAAGGAAATGGAGCTCGGTAAATATATAAGCCTCCACAGAAAACGCCAGACGATATTTTTATCAAGCCATGGATGAGAGTTTTTCACTATCCAAGGATAGTTTGGCAATTTATCTAAGGTTGTAGATGCAGACCATACAATAATCTTCTGAAACTGGTGGTCTTGAGGATTCCATAACCCCAATAAGCGTAAAAGATGCATTAACCCACCACCACTACTAATATTGGTAGCGTCTATTCCAAGGATTGAT
>JBBAKF010000110.1:5638-6462 GCA_040403635.1 Polynucleobacter sp. | reverse complement strand
AAGTTTAACTTTGTACTCGTTGTAAACTGCTTGTTGTCCTGTCTTTTACGATTATTACTATCACTACTATTCCTTGGCGATTCTGTAACAACACCAACATTCAACTTCTTCCAGTTCGGCGTCAACAAATCATCGTAAAGATCATCATACAAACTGTCGTTGCGAACTTGCTTACCTTTGTTTGATCCTTTAATATATGGGTTAGCAATCCTCTTTGAAGGCGGTGATGTTGATGAGGAGTTAACATGCGGTGATGTTGTTGACGGATGTGACGACATGATTATACAAAATGTATTTTATGAGCTCATTCTGATGCATATAATGACAAAAGTGTGTCGCATGCCCTCGAAGCTCGGCGCATGCCTCCGAAGCTCATGTCTTATATTGCTCTGGGAATGAAACTCCGTGTCATTTAAGCATCGTGTAAGAAACAGACTGAAACACACACACAGTTGTTACTGGGTGCCACTCATTCGTTCCACCGATGCCTCAATCGTTTCATTTTGGTACGATCGCTGATCACAATTCAGAGTGTAAAGAATCCTCTATGCACTTTCCCACATTCATGGCTGAATCAACATACAAATGAAAATTAGGGTATAATAGTCATATAAATATGTAAGAGTATCATGTTTATTATAATATTATTCATAAATATCATGTCTAGCTCAATTTTATATTTTATTAAAAAATGACCACGTTCATCAAATACTAAAATATAAACATAATAATAGTCCGTATGTTGAAGATTCCTCAACTTGTACTGAGCAGATGTTTTTGTCGATGTCAAAGTTCTGCCACGTCGCACCTCGGCCACATGTTCC
>JBBAKF010000110.1:0-5538 GCA_040403635.1 Polynucleobacter sp. | reverse complement strand
TTACCACGTTGCACGACCCCCTCTCCACCACGTGCTGTGCGACCACACAATTCGTGCAGATGTTTTTGTCGATCAAAGTTCTGCCACGTCGCACCTCGGCCACATGTTCCTTACCACGTTGCACGACCCCCTCTCCACCACGTGCTGTGCGACCACACAATTCGTCATAATTTTTAACGTTCATGCCAGTTAAGCATGTTTGGAGACGACGCCGCCACCCTACGACGACACAACGCCGCCACCCAACAACGACAACATCTCCTGTCGCGTCTGAACAGAAAAACGCCACTCCGTCAAGTTTAGAACGGTGTGGTTCACCAGAATGGACCACTATTAAAAAAACACCATCCAACGCCACCATGGCTAAAACAAAAAACAAAGATGATGATGTGGATGCACTTGCGTCGTACGTAATGAAATCTACACCTACACGCACATCGTCTCAAAGAAAATCCAAAGCCACTATATTATCCCAAACCATGGCCGAAGATGCAGATGTTGGGGATGAGATTATGGATGAAAATGAGAATGGGGATGGGAATGGGGATGGGGGTGTGACTGGGGATGGGGGTGTGGATGGGAATGGGGATGTTGACAACAATAATGACATCATTAATACTGATAATAGTTCCCCCACTAATACAACCGCTGCAACAACATCACCAACTAGCAAAATCCAAACGGTAAGTAATTTATGTATGTACGTAATTGGTGCATATCTATACAATCTAACAATATCATATTATGCGCTATTTTTAAAACTGGAAAATGACGACATAGGTAACCGAACAACATGTAAGTACTATTATGGTGGTAAATTCTTAATACGTGTGATAATCTTTGTCTCATATCATATTTTTGCGTTAATTTCAAAACTTGAAAATGACGATATGGGGATCTTTTTTATATAGTCGGCTCCCTCTTCAGGTGTGAAGCTATCATCTTTTAATTTTAAGATTAATCCGACCATGCTCCCTTTCTTCACATATACTATAACAAAACGATATAAAGATGGACACACAATATCTCCATTTGTTGCAAAAGATATCAATCACAATGTAATAAATGAGCCGAAAGTCATGAATCTTATTCATACTATTCTTGGTAATCCTTATCATAATAATAGTGATAATCAGGATCCCCCATTACAAGACATGGGATCCGATATGATCGCATTTATTGGTGTTACAAACAATACAGACCCCAATGGTGAATGTAATAATAATGAGACCAATACCATGCACATGACGAGATTAAACCCTTGTGCCTCTTATAACAATGAAGAAGACATAATCACATCCTTGACTTCTTTTGATGAAGAATACATCACATTTATCAAAAGTGACGCATTCAGAGATTTTTTGCTAATCGATGGAACAACAAAAGAAGGACAACAAGCTATTGCCAAACACTATGGAGTTTCGGATGAATGGAACAAATTGATTAACGACAACGTCAACAATGATGTCCTTACACAATATTACGATTTACTATATCTTGTGAAGACGAAAAGTGAAAAAGATCATGTGTGGATTAGTTTTGTTGAAGGTCTACACAGGCATGCTGCGATAGTTTTATCTCTTCTGTGTTCGAAATTTGATTATCAGAACAACACTCTAGTATCGAAGTCCCTTCATTTAACGAATTTCGAAAAAGCTGAACTTCCATGTTTTACAAAGCCAGCAGACTCTACATTAACTCCAGAACGTCTGCTCAATGACATATTTTTGCTCAATGACATTGACAATAAAGATAGTGATTCTTCAACTATGTTGAAAACACCATTTAACGTGAGGGCATACTATCCATCAAACAATAATTGTGACACTAATACACTGATAAGTACGTTGAGGTCAATGAGTTCATCTCATTCGAAGCATAAACTCAACTCAGCTCAAAAATCAATTTCATCGGTAACTGCTGAAGTATTAACTGAATTAACAAATAATAGTACTGCTGAAGAAAGAAATAATACAAACGAACAACCAACCTTCGAAACATTTCAATTGAAATATATCGAGAAGATTAATAAACAGTATGAAAGTAAAGTACAACACAATGGAGATGACACATTCATGATGTACCCATCATTTCTCATTACTGAAGAGTGGTTGAAATACATCAATAATCCCTACAATAGTATGTTACGAGATTCATTAATAAACACTGTGTGTCCATTCTCAACCGAATATAATAAGCATCATCAACCACCATTTGGAATACACTTCGAGAATCTTACCAATAATAGCGTTTATGCCACAAGTAACAAAAAACTATGCGCAATTAACAGCAGTAATGTGAATGCCTACTTCATCATTCCACCATTAGTTCATTCTCTTGTGGATAAACTCAACCCTAACAAACTTGATGGGTCTAAGGCTGATTTAAAGGTTAACATCATACACTACTTGACTCGATTTGAATTTGGAACGAAAGCACCAAACCTGCATATACATCCTGCACTTAACCATTATTGCAGTCAAGCCAACAATGCAGAGTACATACAAGACCTCAGTGACATATATAAAGTCATTCCTGTCACTGCGTTTTTAGTAACACTCTACAATGCATCCTTCATGTTCAATGATGATAAATCTGGAAATTTTCTGATATCAGCATTATCTCGTTTTGATCTTGGAACCACTGTTATGGATGATACGTTTATGGACATAATGAGTAAGTTTTTGAAGTATATGAAATATGCGTCATTTTCAAAACTGTAAATTTACGCATATTTATACATAATCGATTTTTCCGTTTGTTTCCTATTATTTACAGACGGTTTATCTTGTTATATATATGATGCAGCATATATTATATCAACCAAAATTGCAAAGAAGCACTTCTCCATAACTAAAGATAATGGAGAAGTGCTCATCTTTCAGAACATCATGTATCATTGGGTCTGTTATGAATGTGTTAAAATGTTGAATGTATTTGGTATTCAACCAACAATAAGGTCTGACATATCAAAGTGGTCTCCTGATTTGGATTCTCTGTTCAAGTATTTCTCAAATATCAACGCAAACGAAGAAGAGCAGAAAAAAAAAGCAACCAGTATGTTACATATTCTTCTCAATTCAACCGCTCACAGCAGCTACTTCAGCAAACTCCATTTTGGTAAAAAACAAAAATTCGTACACATTGACAAACCAATATTATACTTGGTTGTATTGACATGGTTGCGGCAATTGCAGCAACATTTTTTTAATCAAAATGAAACTGATTATAAACGAGATTGGCACAAGAAGTTTGGAAGATATTGTGCTACTAGTACTGCCAACAAAAACAAATTCTTGGGATATATTCACATGTCCAAAGCTAAAACAAACACTCCTATACCTGTGGAAAGTTTCGATTGCTTTATACCTAGCAAAAGAAAGGATTGTGTCACTTCGCTTTTACAATGGGCTGCACAAATACTGAGTCAGGATATTCTTTTTATATCAGAAATGCAAGACAAGGATACGAAAGAAAGACTCAGTCTGGCAGAAAGGCCACCAAGGTTTGAATTGTCTCAAGAAGACCTAACGAAAAAGACATCACAAAACGAAGAAGAAGAAGAAGAAGAAGAAGAAAAATCAAATATCAGTACAGCAGCGAAGACAAATACTGAAGACAAAGTAAGCAAAATCATGCAATTACCTCCAAACACTAAGTTCAAGGCAATAGCCACTGCTCTAGCAGTAGCTGCAGAAAAGAAAAAATTAAACAAGAGGAAGCATGATGACGTTGAACATGGTACTAACTGTCTCCTTTCATTAATCAACGAGACAAACAAAACAACGTACATTAATTTAGACGAATTTTTACAGAATCAGAATGTCGATGGGGATGAGAATGGGGATGGGAAAACGGATGGGGGTGGAACTTTGGGAAATGGGGATGGGGATGAGGGTGGAGGGGAATGAGATTGGGGATGGGGATATGGGAATAAATGACTATGATGATAATGATTATGACGAAATAACAGATGATGATACTAACAAATAATCGATTTTCTTGTTTTTACATGGCCTTTCTGTCATTCAGTCATTTTATGAAAATAAAAGGAGTTTCTCATTTTTCTTAAAAAAGGAAAAAATCGCCAACTGTCGGTGTGAAATTATTTATGCTTGCTTAATCTGATATTTGTCATAATTCGTCATCATTGTGTTGACACATTGTGGTTATATCAGACATGCAACCAATTGCCTACCGCACACGATCACGCACCATTACCTACTCTGAAGATACAATGAAATTGGGATTATGTCTTAATCGTGTTATTCACCAAGATGACACACTAACAAACATAATCATCACACCAGCTTGCCTCGACGCCTGCTCAGATTGGGAACCCAGCCAATCAGATGACGAAAATGAGAGTTTGGACGGACTCACTACAACGGCACGCAGTGGTAATAGGGAATGGTTGTGTAACTTGGGTGTTCGGTTAGGGAAACTAACCAACTTGACACATCTAACTTTTGATGGTTTGGATCCGGACAACGAAGATCTTGAACGATTCTGGGGTGAAATTGCTGTTTCTACATCGCTTACTGATTTGTATTTCATAAACATGAATCTTATAAGTTGTGAAGAGATGCTGGCTACAGCAAGTGCTCCCAACATCACAAATATCACATTTCAACGTTGTAGCACCATATCAAACGAAATTGGATATGATCTTCTGCATCAAGATAATCACCTTACAACACTATGCTTCATAGAATGTTCTTTCAACAATACAAACACTATGAAAGAAATTGTTAATTTTGCAACAGAACTTGCTCA
Organism: Polynucleobacter sp.; assembly: GCA_040403635.1. Classification (GTDB taxonomy): domain Bacteria; phylum Pseudomonadota; class Gammaproteobacteria; order Burkholderiales; family Burkholderiaceae; genus Polynucleobacter. The sequence goes on along the minus strand of JBBAKF010000110.1, from coordinate 762 downwards.
TTTAACATCAATCAGGTCATTTTCGTTTACCTCATGCTCATTTGACAATGTCCAGTCAATGTGCCTTGTTCGATGTTTGAATGAAGAAAGTGTAAACACAATTGATGTGCATATTTCACCTTAAACAATGAGTTAGTATGCTAAAGTGTTATCTGAATAGTCTTAATTTAAAATAAATAGGTGTTTAACATATTCAATAATATAAGTTCAGTCAATTTAAATGTATTATAAATCGTAAATTTCATGTTTTGAAAACAACGCTAAATAAAAAATATTTAGGTATTATTATGTTTATTGCTTTTAAATTCAATATATGAAATCGTTAATTTCATGTTTTGAAAATGACGCAACATAATAAATATTTAAGTAAAATATATATTACTTTTCGAATCAATTTCCTTATCATAATTATAATATATTCCATCTATTACATATATGATTAATTACCTATGCTGTCAAACATCGGGAGCTCGTCGCAGCTGCGTACAATTTGGTTTTACGTAGTAGTTACGTAGTTGGGGAGCGCATGTCCCCTCAACGTCAGTGAACCGTTGATGAGTTGGACGAGAAAGAAATCACTTTAAATTTGCCTTCTAGTTCGGTTCTTCGAGCAGGCCAGGATAAAATTGACGGCTGATCGTCGAGACGACCATAATAATATATGCAGACCGCGCAGCCAGCCGTGACCCCACACCGACCTCAACTCTTCCCTTATTACTCCACCGTACTATCGCATAATAAAGTTAGCCAGGAGTCCTCACC
>JBBAKF010000109.1:0-6573 GCA_040403635.1 Polynucleobacter sp. | reverse complement strand
CGTCAGCATGCTGAACTCTGGTCGAGCCGCCATCATCGGTTACACCATGCCAGTTTGGGCTTTGTTAGCAAGCGCTGTTTTGTATCGCGAAAAAATAACCATCACCGCTTTACTTGGTATTGCGTTGGCTATGAGTGCCGCTCTGTTACTTGCATGGGGGAGTGCCGGTGAGTGGGGTAACCATCCGCTAGGTATTGCGGTCATGTTGGTGGCAGCCATTACCTGGGGGGTAGGAAATGCCATGATGAAAAACTCCAAACTAAGTGTCAGCGGCATCACCCTCACTTTTTGGGCCCTCTTTATAGCCTTCTTTTTCTTCTTAGCGGTTACCATTATTTTTGAAAGAGACCTTTGGGAATGGCCTACCCTGATGCAATGGTTAGCCATTTTGTACGGGGGAGTGATTACCTTTGCAGTGAGTTACGTAGCTTGGTTTCATGTGGCGCGCAAGCTCTCTGCAGTATCGAGTGGCCTCTCTATCATGCTCGTGCCTGTATTCGGCGTGACAGGTGGCGCTTTGATTTTGGGCGAAGCTGTGACCATGCCAGATATCATCGCCTTGGTTTTAATTTTGTTATCGATGCTGGTGGTTTTATTTCCAGACTCGAAGTTGAAAGATCTCATTTCGAGCAAGTTGCGCAAATCTTAGTTAGTTACAAAGGATGTCAAGATGATTCAAACACGGCCTATCTTCCAAATCACGCTCACCGTTCCATCTATCACTGACCTAGGGCAAACGCCTATGGGGGGTCGCAAGATTGCGCAAGTCAGTGCTGGCGAATTCTCGGGAGATCGTTTACGCGGCAAAGTCATGGCCGCCCCGGGAGGAGACTGGTTGCTCATGCGTCCAGATGGCGTCTTGATGCTGGATGTGCGCTTGACTTTAGAAACCGACGATGGTCATCACATTTATATGTCTTACAGAGGTCTGCGCCATGGACCTAAAGATGTCATTGACAAATTGAACAAAGGTGAGAAAGTCGACCCTGCGCTCTATTACTTTCGAATGACACCCATATTTGAAACTTCTAGCGAAAAGTATGCGTGGCTTAACCGCATCATTTCGGTGGCTACAGGACGTCGCGAGAGCACGGGCCCTATTTACGACGTATTTGAGGTGCTCTAAAAACTAGGGTGCTAGAGTAAAAGTGGGCTAACTTCATAGTTAATCACAAATTCCTCTGGCACCTCTGGCCCCCAAGCATAAAAAGAATCATTTTGCGGGTAGTTACCAGTTTGCCAATCGTGGTCTGCTGGAACAAAGTCAATGTCGTACGAAAATTCACTAAAACTCCCCCACGGATCACGCGAATAAAAAAAGTAGTTTGAGCCCAGAACATGGCGGCCCACGCCCCATCCTTTTTTATACCCTGCTTGCAGCATTTGCTCCATCCCAAGACCTACGTCATCTAACTCGGCGACATCCCAACTTAAATGATGCAGTCCTGGGCCATCTGAAGCCACAAACGCAATCATGTGGTGGTCACTTCCATGAACACCATGCATAAATATGATGAAGTCGTCTGAGCGGTCAGTGATGCGAAGACCCAAGACTTCTGTGAAAAAAGTAGCCGCTTCGGCGACTTTGGCTGAAAATAAAAGTGCATGAGATAGTCGCCGAGGTCTCACTTGCTTGATGCTAGAGCGATTAGGCGCATTGCCTTTTCCGACCGGTGCGCGTGGCTTTGTAATAGGCTCAGACTTATTTTGTGGTGAAGACTTTTTACCTTCAATGACCTGTACGTAAAAACCCTCTGGGTGAACTACCCAAAATCCATCATTACTACCTAAGGGGTGAGGAATCCCGTTGATATAACCCGAATTAGCTATGCGTTCACCAATCGATTGCATATCCTCTGGGTAGGCGGCAAACACTAGAAACTCTAATTTTTTCTTATTGCTAGACGGAATGATGCTAGCCCAACAATGCGCATTGTTATCTGTATACAGATCGACTTGATTTCCATGACTGCGAACATCTAAACCGAAAGCCGAGTAGTAATTGGTCGCTTCATGTAGGTCTGGCACCGAAAAAACAACACGGTCTAAAGAGTGAACCGCATGAATTTCTGCACGACTTGGAATTTTTTTATCTTGCATACCAGCACTTCCTTAAAAGTTATGTCCTCGGTGTTAGCATGATTCCTAGAGTTCACTTAACCCTTTAAGGAAGTCACATATGCCTGTTCACTCGCTAAACCATTTTTTCATTAGGTCGAATGATCTTGAGTTCACGAAAGACTTCTACGCCAATATATTGGGTTTTGAAGTAATGCCTAGACCAGACTTTCCCTTCCCCGGCTATTGGATGGGTGTCAATGGCTCGATACAAGTCCATATGGGACCATCCAACATTCCTAATAGAGAAAAGTATTACATAGGAACACCGCCTGATGCAGTCAATGGCCAAACTGGTGTGATCGACCATGTGGCGTTTTTAGCTGAAGAGCCCAATGTATTCATAGAAAAGTTTATTAAAAATCAAATCAATTTCAGACCGAGATATTTCCCAGAATCCAACCTTTATCAACTCTTTATCACTGATCCCAATGGGGTCATGATTGAACTAAATTTCTTCAATATCACAGCAGAAAATGCCCCAAAGTGGGAAGGTGAAGACTATTCCAAGATGGAGCGCGTCGGCGTTATTTCCAACTAAGGACCTATCGCTTAGTAGACAGAACTAGGGTAATAGCTGATAGCCGATTTGAATCTTCCTCTTAGCATTCGTTTTGTAGTTCATTCTTGATTTAAGGAGACTTTCATGGATAAGATGCGTCGCAAGGTAATAGGTGCAGGTGGTGCGGGTTTATTAGCTTCTAGCTTGCCCGCCGGTATGGCTTTTGCGCAAGGTGCGCCCGTCAAAATCGGAATGAGCATGCCGCAAACTGGGGGGCTTGGTGCCGGCGGCCAAGCCGCTTTAATTGGACTTCGCTTATGGATTGAAGACATTAACGCTAAGGGTGGGTTACTAGGCCGAAAAGTCGAACTCATTGTTTATGACGACCAAAGCAACGGTGCCAATACTCCAGGAATTTACACAAAACTAATTGACGTAGACAAAGTTGATTTGTTGATAGCACCCTATGCCACTAACGTTACAGCTCCCATCATGCCGATGGTGAAAGAACGTGGGCTGTTGTTAATGGGAAATTTCTCATTCCAGGTAAATGCAAAAGTACAACACGATATGTGGTTTAACAATGCGCCTTGGGGTGATGCCAAGGGTTGGTCTGAGGGATTTTTGGAGGCTGGTAAAAAAGCAGGCGCTAAGACCATAGCTATCTTTGCAGCAGAGGGCGAATTCCAGCAAAATCTTGCTAACGGAGCTCGTGAAGTAATCAAAACCACTGGATGGAATGTGGTCTATGACCAAAACTATCCAGGCAACAACACCGACTTCTCTTCTATCATTCGGTCGGTGAGAGCTTCGAAAGCAGAAGCAGTTTTTGTTGCTTGCTACCCTAATGAATCTGTTGCCATCATGCGCTCCGTCAATGAAATTGGCCTCGGCCCACAAGTCCAAATATTTGGTGGTGGCATGGTCGGATTGCAATTCGGGCCTGTTATGCAAGGTCTTGGAAGTCTTCTGAATGGGGTGGTGAACTACAACTCATACGTACCGGGGATGAAATACCCCGGAATTGAAGATTTCCTCAAGCGTTATACAGAGCGCGCGCTTGTTGCCAAAGTTGATCAGCTAGGCTACTACTTGCCTCCTTATAACTACGCTACTGGCCAAATGATCGAGCAAGCAGTAAATGCAACTAAATCTCTTGATCACAAGAAGTTAGCTGACTATCTGCGGAAAAATGAAATGAAAACAATTGTGGGCCCCATTAGTTTTGATAAAAACGGAGAACGTGCCAAACCTGCTTTAGTGCAAGCCCAATTTAGAAATATTAAAGATAACGACTGGGATCAATTTAGATCACCTGGCAAGCAAGTAGTCATATGGCCAGCAACCGAAAAACAAGGCGACGTGATTACACCTTTTGATAAAGCCAGAAAAGCTACGTAATCTACTTTTTCAGAACCCTTCCCTTTGATGGGGCTCTTTTTCAGAGCCCCATCTTTTATCAAAATAATTCCCAATGTTTTCTGTCGATTTAATTTTTGAAGCTACGCTTTTCGGGATATTACTTGGCTGCTTTTATGCAGCGGTAAGTCTCGGACTATCCGTGGCATTTGGGTTGCTGGACGTTCCCTATGTTGCACATCCTGCACTATTAATATTAGGGTCTTATTTCACTTTTTTGCTTTGCAAAACAGGCATAGACCCAATTGTGTGTGGTGTGCTTTTGATGCCAGTCTTCTATCTCATCGGCATTGGTTTTTACCGTTTCTACTATGAAACATTTGAAAAAAGAAGTACTGATACTGGCGTGCGTGGCCTTGCCTTCTTCTTTGGAATGGCCTTCATCATTGAAGTCTGTTTGATTTTGGTTTTCGGTGTTGATCAACGTACAGTAGCAGCTAGCTATATAGGAAGTAGCTTAGAAATCGGTGATTATCGTTTTCCGTATCGCATGCTGGTAGCCTTTGGAATTGCACTTACCTTGACGTTTGTGCTGACAATCTATTTCTCCAAAACATTCACCGGACGTGCAATCAAAGCTGTCGGGCAAGACGAGGGGGCTTTGCGATTAATGGGGGCCAATCCAGTCAGAATTAAACAAATAGCTTTTGGTATAGCTACATCAGTCAATGCAATTGCCGGAGCAATGCTAATAATTGTTGGTCCTGTTGAGCCTGCTATGGACCGTATTTATATTGGTCGAACCTTTTGCGTTGTTGTATTAGCAGGATTAGGCAGCATGAGTGGAACCTTGGTAGCAGGTCTTGTGCTTGGAATCACTGAATCTATAGTGATGATGACCTTTGGCGCATCTTGGGCTCCTGCGGTTTCATTCGGGTTACTACTTTTGATGCTGGGTGTTCGCCCCCAGGGTCTTTTTGGAAGATAACCAAAATGAAATTTGCTGTTTATAGCTCTTTATTACTTTTGGGTTTATTGGGTTTATCCGTTATGGGTGGAGTCAATGAATATGTTTTCTTTGCTGGTTTTGTGGTTCTGCAATTTGTAGTTCTTGCGACCGCATGGAATATTTTGGGTGGATACGCTGGCTATGTGAACTTTGGCGTGCCCGCTTTTATTGCAGTTGGTGCTTACACAGCTGTCGTTTTGTTTAAATCAATTTCTGCTCCTTTACTAGTTCAAATCCTTGGCGGAGGAATATTGGCGGGTGCACTCGGGTTGGGCGTTGGTCTACTGACACTTAAATTGCGCGGTATATTTTTCTCCATTGCCACTGTTGCAGTTGTATTTATTTTAGAAACAGTTGTAAATAATTGGCGTTACGTAGGTGGGGCAACTGGCTTGCAACTTACGCGCCCGCCAGACCTGTGGTTTTTTGATAGCTACGTGCGTATGTTATTTTTTGTTATGGCAGTCTTAGCTGTTATTTCAGTAGCTATTGCCCGCTATGTTCAGGACTCTTTCTTAGGACGCGGATTGCGTGCAGTTCGTGACTCTGAAGAGGCCGCCGAATGTTCAGGCGTTCCTACCTTAAAGATTAAATTAATTGCTTGCACTATTTCTGGCGCGCTCATGGGTATTGCAGGTGCGCCGATGCCCATGTACTTGAGCTATATCGAGCCTTCATCAACTTTTAACCTGAGTTACTCCATTTACGCCTTAGGTATGCCTATCATTGGTGGCACTTCTCACTGGATTGGCCCTGTCATAGGCGCATTACTTTTAGCAACGCTTCAGCAAATCGTAACTGTCACAGTTTCTAATGAATTAAATGTTTTGATTGTTGGTGTTCTGCTGGTTTTATTTGTAGTCATTGCCCCAGAAGGCATATTAGGATTGATTAAAAGATGGAAACAATCCTCGAAGTAAACAACGTCATCAAGCAATTTGGAGGGTTTACTGCCCTTTCAGATGTGAATTTGCGGGTCCTTAAAGGTGAACGATTAGGCTTGATTGGTCCCAATGGCTCTGGAAAAACCACTTTAATCAATTGCATATCAGGCGCCTTCACCGATTACCAAGGATCAATTCGTTTTGATGGAGGGGACATCACAACGCTTAAAGCACACGAGAGAACAAAGCGCGGAATTGCGCGTAGCTTCCAAATTCCACGTCCCTTCAGCAGTATGACAGTGATGGAGAACTTGCTAGTTCCTTTTGCATTTGTAGGTGGCAAGGATGGGCCAGTGCAACAAAAAGAAGCCATGGATATTTTGCAAGGTATGGGCTTAGCAGATAAAGCTTTCGTTCAGTCCAACCAGCTTTCTCAAGTCGAGTTACGGAAAATGGAATTGGCACGTGCCATGGCCGCGAAACCAAAATTACTAATTTCTGACGAGGCAATGGCTGGTTTAGCTGGCACCGAGGTAGACGAAGTTCTAGAAATCTTGTTCGACTTGAATAAGCTTGGCATCACCATCATCATGATTGAGCACATCATGCAAGCGGTCATGAAGTTTTCGCAAAGGGTGGTCTGCTTGGATGCCGGCAAGATTATTTGCGAAGGCACTCCAGAAACTATTGTTAAAAATCCA
>JBBAKF010000108.1:0-6672 GCA_040403635.1 Polynucleobacter sp. | reverse complement strand
AGATCGATAAAGTAAAACCATGACAATACTGCGGAGAGTTCCGCAAATGATTTTAGGATTTACTTTAGGTGGATTGACGGGGAATAAATCTAGAGACCGTTAAGTGCTCAGAATACTTTTGTTTTGGGTTTTGCAATCTAGATAAGAGGGCTTTTGCCGCTGCTTCTCCTTGCTCAGGGATATTGATATCGATACTTGAAATCTTTGGGTAGACATAGGAGCAGAAATCATCATTATCTAGACCTAGCACTGCTGTTTGTTCAGGAATAGATCGGTTTTGCTCTCGTAAGTAGTTGATGACAGCTGCTGCCATCAAATCATTTCCGCAAATAATTGCGTCAAAATCTAGAGCTGTGCTCAATTTTCTGATGTCAATATTTGCTTGCTCGAAGGTGAAGCTAGGCGTGTTCACAACATCAAACTTGACGGATTTTTCTTTGATTTCTGACATTATCTTCAAGAAGCAGTTGTTTCGGTTCAGGCCCGGGATTGAATCGATGGGGCCATTAAACAAGAGAAACTTCTTTTTGCCCTTGGCGCGTAGATATAAAATGGCCTCTTTCATCCCGTGGTATTCATTAGTTCCCACTGAATCCATCTTGGTGCCCCGAATGTGGGGACCAATCAGGACAGTGGGGATGGTTAGCTTTTTTAGCTTTTCTACAGTGGTCGGAGAAAAGGTAATGGGGCCAAAGATAAATCCATCGACGAAGCCAGAGCCTGCCTTTTCAATTTGCTCTTGAATCTCTTCTTCACTGTTTGCTGAGGCGCTAAGCAAGATGTGGTAGCCGCTCTTGCTGATTGCATTTTGAATGTTTTCTGCCAGCGTTGTATAGAAAGGGTTTGAAATGTTGGCCAAACTTAAAAGGATTCTGTTGGTCTTTCGTGATCGAAGTGCTTGCCCGTCTGTGTTTACTTTATAGCCAAGCTCCTTTATGGACCTTAGTACTCGCAGGCGTGTGTTTTCAGAACTGGGGGAGTTGTTGATTACCCGTGAAACAGTTGCCGTTGACACACCAGCGTGCAAGGCAACGTCGGCGATAGTTGATTTGGCACTCTTCATCGTGGCCCCAGTCTATCAATAGCCAAATTCTCTATTTGGATTCTTGTAAAGCCTTATCAATTATTTCTTGGATTCCCTCAATCTCATAAAAATTAGGCGGGATTGATGCATCGATTGTCACCATCAAGCTTGCCCAACGTGCTCCTATTTCGAGCAGAACCTTGCCGGGTGTGATGCCTAAGGCATAGCCTGTGAGAAATCCTGCCAAGAAAGAATCTCCTGCACCGGTTGTGTCAATTGTGTTTACTGGAAAAGCAGGTTGATGAACTTTTCCTGACTTGCTATAGATCGTTGAACCAGTAAGACCTCGTGTGACAACAATTAATGGGAAGCGATCTAGATACTCTTCAAAGGGTAGTTCCTTGGGAATATCTGTAATAGAGCCGATCACGATGTCGGCTGACACCTTTGGGTCTGCATTCAATGCTGCTAACCCAATAACAATTGTGCAGCCCAGCTCGCGGACGTATTCCATTTCATCTCGCCACTCTTCATACCAGTGTGTGAATAAAGCTATGTCCCCAGGCTTAATTCCAGAGTTCCTGAAAGTAAGTCCACCATGATCCTTAATTGGCTTGCTCAGCAACATCAGTGTTCGCTCACCGGATTTATCAACGACCACTAAACAACGGGGGGTTCCTTGTTCCCCTCTAGTGATGTGAAGGGGATTGAAACCGCTGCTTTGCAAAACTGGTTCAACTAGCTTTGCTGCATCGTCATTTCCAAGATAGGTGATGAAGCCAGTTTCAATGGGCCCTGAGGCGATGCCTATTGCAATATTTGAGGTACTTCCACCGCACCGATTAATTGCCTCGGTGGGCAGGTGGAAGTTACCGACAACTATCTCTGTTTGTAGCTTGAGAACTACATCTTCGGCGACATGACCGATGACCCATACTTTACGCATCGACAAATAACCTCACTTCCCCAATTAGATGAAAAATACTACAGACCTACTTCATTCTGCTCGAAGCTAATGTCTCATATGCTGTTTTCATGGTCTTGATCTCGCTCCAGGAAACTTCTTTTAGCCATGGGATGCTAAAGAAGTCTGCACTTTCAATTTTTTGAGCACACATGAGGGCTCCTGCTTGGGCAGCGACAGTGTCGGTGTCACCTTTGAGTTCACATGAAAGGCGATAGGCATCTAAGCAATCTTTGGCACGATCAATAACCCAGGTGACGGCTCGGAGTGTCTCCAGTGAGTCCAGCGTGATTCCATTTACTGGTGGCTTCCATGAATCATAATTTTTAATGAACTCTGGAAAATCACTTGGAATATTTGGAATTGCGGCTACTTCTGCCTTAAGCACTTCAAAGTTGGAGCGAGGATTGCTTTCAAGAGCTTCGCTAAATAAAGCTGATGCAAGAACTCCTGCATATGCTGCAACTAGGTTGTGGTGAGTTGCTGTTGCTAGTTCAAAGACCATTGCTCGACGTTCTTTGGCTTGGGATGCGGGATAGGCAAGCCCAATCATTGAGGTTCTCATCAGACCGCCATTGGTGTTTCCAACCATGGCCATTAACTTTGGTTCCATTGGAATACCAAGTGCGAAACGAGTTGTTGGCCCGAGTCCGCGCAAATTTGGCACCTGTGCTTTTAAATCTCTTAAGAAGTTTGATTTGGCATCTGCCAAGGTTGAGTTTGCAAATGTTTCTATTGTGATCAGACTTAATAGGGTGTCATCGCTCACCCCTCCCCATGGCCAATCGTCACGGGTGCCCATTCGTTCAATCTGGACAGGTGGTGCATCGTGGATTTCATATTCGACGCCGATCGCATCGCCGCCGGCAAAGGCCAAAAGAGCCGTTGCAATGCGCATCTCGGCTGAGTTAGCTCCACTGTTTTCTATGGCTTGAGGTAGTACTCCAGCCCCAATAAATTCTTTAATGTCCATCCGTGCCCCCTCTTGACTAAATCATGCTTTGCTGTAGTTTACATCACAATAATGTAATCGATTACATTTGTCAACGAGGAAGTAGATCTCTGAAAGGGGTATCGATAGTGATAAGCAAGAAAACTAAATATCTGGCGGGGCTTGCAGCCCTGTCACTCTCATTAAGTTCGATCGCATTTGCGACTCAAGCTTCGGCAGCACCCGTGAATATTACATTTTCAATGGGCACTGGAGTTGATCAAGTGTGTTGGTCGAAATACATAACCGCAAATTGGAAAGATCCAAAGTATAAGTTCAAGATTTCAAATAGCACGGGAGCAGATATTAAGGATCAGACCGCAATCGCTTCTGGCGGTGGACCGGACATTATTTACTCTGCTGGACCTAGCGTAACTTTAAAGTATGCAAAGGCGGGACAGATAGTTGACCTTGGAAAGTATTCCAAGCAGTACGGTTGGGATAAAGCCTTTGCTCCTTGGGCACTTTCTTTAGGTTCTTATAAGGGAAAAGTTTATAGTCTTCAAGGGGAAACTGAAGCTATGGTCATGTTCTACAACAAGACTGTGATGGATAAGTTAAAGCTAAAGCAACCTACAACTATTGCTGAATTGCAAACTACTGTAAATGCAATCAAGGCTGCTGGACTTAATCCATTCACTGGCGGAAATGTGGAATGGAAAGGCGTTAACGAATGGTTTATTAGCGCCCTGTTTAATGCCGTGGCAGGCCCTGACGCTGTTTATGCAGCTCTCACAGGAAAGAAGTCATGGACTGATCCAGCGTTCTTAGAGGCTGTAAAACTCATTACTGATTGGCAACAAAAGGGACAACTCTCAGGTGGCGTAGATCGTTTCTACACTCTCAAGTTTGATGAGTTCTTAGCCAACTGGGGAACTGGTAAAGCAGTTATGAACATGGAAGGTAGCTGGCGCTTTGGTTCTGCCAGCCAGTACTTCAAGGACACTGGAAATGATTGGTCATGGGGTTCATTCCCAACCAAGAATGGAAAGAGTGTTTACTCAATTGGAGTCGGATCATCTTGGGCTATTAACAAAAATAGCAAGAATCAAGATGGAGCAGCCAAGGCATTGGCTTACATGTTCGATAAGAAGACACAAGGAGCCTTGGCTACTAAGTGCGGACTTGCACCAGCACCAATTGCAATTACTGCTAAAGAGCTAAAGGGTATTGATCCTCGACAGGTTGATTTCCTTGTGAAGATGGATGCTGCTGCTAAATCAGGAAACTTCGGTTACTTGACGTGGGCATTCTGGCCACCAAAGACAGAGCAATACATCATCAATGAGATCGAAAAGGTATGGAATAACAACATGACTCCTGAAGAGTATTTGGCAGGCATGGATAAGCTGTTCCAAACTGAACTAAAAGCAGGAGATGTACCACCAATTCCTGGCAGAAAATAGTTAGAAGTAGTGCCAATGAGTACACCTGGGAGAAACTTCCCAGGTGTACTCTTCTAAAATAGGAGATAAATTGTCTAATAATGTTCTAAAGAAGAATCTTGGATCATGGCTTTTTATACTTCCGATTCTTGTAATACACCTGTTCGTGGTGGCCCTTCCAGCGATCTCCACTATTTACTTGAGCATGACCGACTGGAGCGGTGTTGGTATTCCTAAATTCACAGGACTCACCAATATCAAGAGACTTTTATTTGATGACGATAATTTTATATCAGCGCTTAAAAACAATATTCGATGGTTGGCATTTTTTCTAACCATCCCATTTGTCATGTCACTCTCTGCAGCATATGGATTGAGTCAGATTAAGCGCGGTGTGATGTTTTATCGCGTATCGCTATTTTTGCCTTATATTCTTCCCAGCGTAATCGTTGGAGCGCTATGGGGATTTCTACTCAACCCAAGTAGCGGCCTTACCGGATTCCTAGACAGAATGGGAGTTCCTGGTTTTGATAAAGCACTTTTGGGAACGCCAGATACAGCGCTGTGGGCTATCGCCTTTATTGATAACTGGCACTTCTGGGGATTTTTAACAATACTTTTTCTTGTCGCATTACAAAATGTTCCACGCGAACTATATGAATCTGCCGAACTTGATGGTGCAAATGAATTTCAAAGATTTCGCTATGTAGCTCTGCCTGGCATCAGACCCACTCTTGTTTTCATGCTCATGATGGTGGGCATCTGGTCCTTCTTAGTCTTTGATTATGTTTGGGTGCTCACAAAAGGAGGTCCAGCCGGTTCCACAGAAGTACTTGGCACCTTGGTCTACCGAACAGCCTTTGGTGACTTTGAAGCAGGGTATGCAACCTTGCAGGGACTTGGAATGGCCTTTTTCGCAAGCGGCTCACTGATTGCCTTTGGAATCCTGCGCAAGAGAGGGTGGGAAATCTAATGAGTAAGGTTAAATCACGCCCTTCAGTCTTAAACCTTCCCTTAATCTTCTTGAGCTTGTTTGCTATTTATCCAATCGCTGTCTTGATCATGAATTCACTCAAATCAAGACAAGATCTAGGGTTAAATCCAACAGGACTTCCAAAAGAGTTTATGTGGTCAAACTACAAAACTGCTTTTGAGACTAGTAATTTTGGTCGCCATGCATCAAATTCACTGTTTTTAGTGTTTGTAACAGTGGCGATTGTATTAATCCTTGGTGGCTTAGCCGCTTACAGCTTGGCACGACTTAAGCCAAGAGGTAGTAACGGGGTAATGGTGTACATGCTGGCCGTGTCCACCTTGCCACTGTGGCTCTACATCGTGCCGCTATTTTTCTTATGGCGCCAAGTTGGATTATTGAACAATTATTTTGGCCTTGTTTTGCTCTATGTCGCACTCAATTCTCCATTTGCAATATTCCTCCTAAGAAGCTTTCTCATCAGAATCCCACGTGAGATTGAGGAGGCGGCAATTATGGATGGAGCATCGAAAATGAAAGTTTTCACTAAGGTGCTGCTTCCAATTTCCTGGTCAAGCTTCTTAACCGTTGGACTAGTTGTTGCTCTCAATGTGTGGAATGAATTTCAAGTTGCATTTATTCTGATCAATGACGAGGAAAAACTACCGATCGCAACAAGTTTCTTTGCCTTCCAACAGCAGTTTGGAAATGACTGGACTTTGACAAGTGCTGTGGGCGTTATGGTCATTGTTCCAGTGCTTCTATTGTTCTTTGTTTTCCAACGTAAATTCACAGATGGCTTGGTCCAAGGCAGCGTCAAGGGTTAAGACCTGAGCCACTTAAAGTGGTGTTAACTAGTGACATGAAGATTGTTGCAAGGCTTCCTCAGATGGTTTTGGGGTTTGCACTGGCCTATGCCGGTGTGGGACACCTGACGACTAGTCGCACAGAGTTTCAAGCACAGGTGCCAACTGTCTTTGCTGAGTATGCAGACTTTGTTGTGTTGGCATCTGGGGTGGTAGAGATATTGCTAGGACTTGGATTAGTGGTGCTGTGGAAGTATCGAGTGCAGATGGGATGGCTCGCTGCAATCTTCTTTGTTGCAATTTTTTGGGGAAACATTTCTCAATACATCAACCATGTTGATGCCTTTGGCTTAAATAGCGATAGAGCACGGCTTATTCGTTTGTTCTTTCAGCCGTTGTTGGTGATGTGGGCCCTCGGTAGTACTGGTGCCTGGAAAAGTTGGCGCAGTAGGCTTAAGCCATGACACAGCGGCAGGAGTTCACGGTTTTACGTACGTATAAAGATTTTGAAGTACGTGAATACATGCCG
>JBBAKF010000107.1:0-6676 GCA_040403635.1 Polynucleobacter sp. | reverse complement strand
ATTAAAAGGGAAGAATTTGAGCATCTCGATGCTTGGTTCAAGAATGCAACCCAAAAACCAGGGTTTTTAAAGTATGGGAACTCACCTTTAACTTAATCAATCTAGTCTTACTTTTGTAAACGACGATTGACTGCAGTCAATAAAGATAGTTATCGAATCAATCCTGCTGCTCTAGGAAGCACCAAACAAATTTCAGGTACGCAAATAATCAACCCCAACCCTACAAACAAAGCACCCATATAAGGCACGTAGGTTCGGAAGTGCTGCCCCACAGACAACCCTGCAAACTTTAATGCCATAAGCAAACCCACACCCATGGGCGGCATAAATAAACCAATACCTACTGCAGCTGTTTGAACAATATTAAAGTGAATAGGGTTGATGCCAATCTGCTCAGCTATTGGAAAAACTACAGGGATCAATACAACTGCCGCAGGCAATCCTTCCAAAATCATTCCAAATAACATGGTAATGAAAGCGGTAGCCACTAGAAAAAGCCAATGATGAGACTCGAGTGGTTTTAAAATCTCAGCCAACATTTGCGGTACACCCGAAACGCCCATAAGGTACTGAAAAATAGAAGCAACAGCCAGTAAAAATACAACTGCGGCTGTCAGTATGGTGCTGTCATAGGCTATGCGTCCCATCTCTTTCCACGAAACATTCCGGTAAACCAATCTGGCTACCAAAATAGCATAACCAGCTACAACGGCACCAGCTTCAGTGGCTGTAATGATTCCCAACACAAAACCACCTAGTATGACTACAGGTACCACCATCGGTACAGCTGCTTTAAGCCCAGCTTGGCCTAAGCGCTTCAAACTAGGTCTTGAATCCACCGGCCAGTCATATTTGCGTGCTCGTAAGTAAACAAGGACCATTAAACAAAGCATGATGACAGCGGCTGGAACAAATCCAGCGACAAACAAAGTAACAGCCGAGGTATTTGTAACCTGACTGATAACGATCATAAAAATAGCTGGGGGAACAAGCATCCCCATAGCTGTTCCCGCTGCTATCAAGGAAGCAGAGTCTTCTTTTTTGTAACCTGCTTTTGTCAGAGGAGGCATTAGGCTAGAACCTAGTGCAGATACCTCTGCCATTTTTGATCCGCAAATATCAGAAAAAAAGTAAGCAACAACAATCACCGACATCCCAAGGCCACCCTTAACCCAGCCGACTAGCGCCCTGGCAAATTCAACCAGCGCATGAGACATTCCACAACGCTCCATCAATCCGCCTGCAAAAACAAATGCAGGTATAGCTAGTAAGACCCAGCTTTGAGAACCAGAAACCAAAGCCGATGACAGTTGTTGCATCGGATACCCGCCGTACCAAAGACCAAACATACCGGATAGTCCAAGAGAAAAAACTATTGGCATGGAGAGCAAAATCAAAACCACAAATACCAGCGTAACTGCGATGAGAACCATTAATGCCCCCCCTCATCAATAACTAGACTGGGTTGAATGATCATAGAAATTGCATATATTGCGAGCAATACTCCACCAACAACGGATGAGGCGTATAACCATCCCATACTAATTCCTAGTCCTGGCGTACTTAAACCCATATTCATCCGGCTCAAGCCAACGCCATACCAAGCTACTGCAATACCAAAGACCGCAATAAGAAGGTGATTGAGAATTTCAATAATTCTTTGGTACGAGACTGGCAATCTATGCACAAAAACATGTAAGGTGAAATGGGATCGTTGCCTCACGCCAATAGCAGCACCTATTAAGGTGAGCCACGCCAAAGCCATCTCGCCCACCTCTTCAACCCATACATAAGGGACCGGCTCCATATCTAGGTAATCTGTAATTGCACCTACAAAATAACGCAAAAAAACGCCTATGAGCAAGTTGGCAATTGCGATGACTATGAGCATAGTGGCCGCAAATTGCGGAACACGATGAAGGAAGTTAGCCATAACGCTAAGTCTTTAAAGAATTAGCCTTTAAAGTTCTCAATTTCATCCCACATTGCACCATATTGCGCTTTATATGCAGGCCAGATTTTTTGCTTAGCTAAACTTCTAAACGCCTCAACATTCGTTTCGACCACAGTCATGCCGCGTGGCTCTAACAACTTTTTAGCAGCAGCAAAATTATCGACAGACTCAGTTGCTTCTCTGATCTTGCCTTGCGCCTCACGACTGATATCTAACATAAGCTTTTGCTGAGCCGGATTTAAAGCGTTCCAAGCATCTAAGTTCATGACATTTACAGTAGGACCATAGTTATGATATGTCAACGAGCAATATTTGGAAACGTCATAAATTTTGAGGGCCTCCATATTGACCACGGGCAAATCTCCACCGTCAATCACACCAGACTTGGCAGCAGAAATAACCTCACCCCAAGCCATAGGTACTGCGTTACCACCTAAGCCATTGATAGTGTCACCAAAAATTTTGGCTTGTTGGACACGAATTTTTTTACCGCGTAGGTCTTTAGGTTCAATGATTGGCGCTTTAGCTGTCCAGAAATGGCGAAAACCATAATCGAAAAAGCATAGTGCTTTTACCTTGTACTTGTCCTGCCAGATTTTGTCGAAAGAGTCGCCTATTTTTCCATTCAGCATTGCATAAGCTGACTTGTAATCCTTGACTAAATAAGGAACAAGTAGCGCCCCCATTTCAGGAAAAACAGTAGCAGCAGCACCAGCTGGATTACCCATCTGAATGTTTCCTGACTTGACCGCATTCATGATCTCTAGTTCTTGAGGGATCAAAGTTTTTCCGAAAAATTGCATCTCCAGTGCTCCCTTAGACCGAGAGGTAACCTCTTTGGCCATCCAATCAAAAGCCGAAGCTGCGGACTCTGGGACGGCATTGATGTGTGCCATCACCAATTTCTTAGGTGCGGCCTGCGCAAAAACAGGCGCCTGACCAGTAGCAATAATTGCAGCCAGCCCTCCTACACCGCTAAGCACTTGTCGACGTTTTAAAGGCAGTTCGCTGAATGAGTTCTTGATAGATTTCATGGCTGAGTCTCCTAGGTTAGTTATTTATCTACGTCTGCGAAATATAATGAAAATCATAATAACACAGCAGTTTTACTAGTAGCTAGCATTTATTTGCGGCATCTGTAAAACCAAAATTTCGGCATAAGAATTTGTTGTTGTTATTTCAAAACTCTCGTCTTTGGCTGGAACATATACGTTTTTATGGACACCAAGGGTTTGACCATCGGCATCTATAGAGCCATTGATAACAACCAAAAAAACACCGTCCGAATGCTCACCCAAAATAAATTGGTATGAAGCTTTCACCGGCATTCTTAACAAGCCAATGCCTAGACCTGTATCAAACTCTTGAGCATCCCAATTCAATTCTGCAACCCCAAGGTTATTCATAGACTCGGGGCTACTTGGTAAAAATTGCTTAGACGTATAGTGGTGTTTAGGGCCTCGCTTTAAGAGGTCAATTTTTTCTGGCAAAAATTTTGCGCCTGGATCGTGCTGCGCTCTTAAAGTTAGATAGCTCAAGCCTGATGGGCCGGCCAATATAGGTCCATAGCCTGTATATGCACCCGCATAGTGAACGATATAAGGGTTGATCACATGGGGACCAAATGAGCCCGCACCTTCAATAAAAACTTGAAACTGATTTTGAATATGAAAATGCGTTGGATTCGTAATATTTGGTAATTGCTTAATCAAATAAGACTGGGGCGAATCAACAAATCCCGGTTCGGCCTGAAAATAATCTTGTCGAAAATATTTTAATCCATTGGGTTGCTCATGGAAACTAAGCGACTCTTCTTGGTTAGCAATTTTCACCATTTTTTACTGGTCCAATGAATTAATTAATCTGCTGTCATATTAGCCAACTTAACAACTTCGCGCCATTTGGCTTGTTCAGCACGTATGAACGCAGCATATTGCTCCGGTGTTCCACCTACTGGCTCACTCGCTTGTGACAGGATACGTTCCTGAATATCTGGCATAGCAACCACTTTAGCAATATCGCTTGATATTTTTTGAATAAGTGCCGGAGATGTCGAAGCAGGAGCCATGAATCCAAACCAAGCTGTGATTTCAAAATTACCAATGCCTGCCTCCAGCATAGTGGGCACTTCGGGTGAAACAGGTGAGCGCTTTCCGCTCGTTATCGCTAAAGCTTTTAAATTACCTGCTTTGATATGTGGCAATACCACTGGCGCGTTATGAAACAAAACTTCGTAATGACCTCCGATAGCGTCTGTAGTCATTTGCGCGCTGGACTTATAAGGAATACCTATAAGTTGAATACCAGCAACTGTATTGAGTAACTCACCAGATAGATGCTGCGTGGTTCCAGGACCAGCAGTTCCATAACGCAGCTTGCCAGGGTTCTTCTTGGCCACAGCAATCAAATCACTCAAAGACTTGATGGGTGAGTTCGGATGAACAGTCAAGATATTTGGCATTTTTGTTACCAGACTGATAGGTGCCAAATCACGCAATGGATCGTAAGGCAACTTATCGCCATACAAATAGGGACTGACCGATACCGGACCCATCGTGTTGTAGAGCAATGTGTACCCATCACCCGCAGCCTTAGCGACGCGATCTGTACCTATGTTGCCCGAGGCCCCAACAACATTCTCAATAGTTATGGGCTGGCCCCAAATCTCTGAGAGCTTTGGGGTCAAAGCTCTCAATAACCCATCGGGCGCACTGCCAGGGGGAGCAGGTACAACTACTTTGATGGGCCTATCCGGCCATGGTTTTATTTGCGCTTGCGACACAGTTGGAATCGCAAAGGCCATTGCAAGCCAGCACCATAGTAAAAACCGAAAAGACCGTAAACCTCTTAGTTGATTCATACCATCTCCTAATTATTCTGAGTCAAAAACATGGCCTGAGTTAATCCAAGCCTTTTTTACTTGGACCGGCATAGCTAACAAAATGAAAGAATTGCTTTTTCCATGACCGTCTAAATTCAAACTTCCATTCACACCACCTTCCAGCACATCGTCAATAACGAAATTAAAAGCTGGAAGTAAAGGTAAATCGTATCTTCGAACCGATGCAGCACCTCGGTGGGAATAAAGAGACAAAACTTTTTCAGGAGTAAGTTGTGTCGCTAAGGCATCAAAAGCAAGCGCGTTATAGGGCACGATACTGACATTTAAACGGTTGCCTTTATCGCCTGCCCTGCCATGCGCAACGCTATGCAAAGGGACTGTCACCCATTCGTTTGGATTTGTCATGGGTTCAAATCCTTAGCAGTAAAAAGTTGACAACCCGGATCTAGGTCGGTAGGTAGCATTAAGTAAGACTGGGTGCGAATTCGGGGAGTGGTTCGCCATCTCACACCTCCCCCACCTGCAGGCCCACAACAATACATCGCTAGTACTTCGCGAGCCGCTTGATCTGCGTCATCTTGACTTTTAGCGGATACCGCCAAACGCAAGCGCACATCTTGTACGTGTGCATCTGTAGCGCGCCACAAAGGCCCAGTATCACCATCGTGAACGCTACTGACACCTATCAAATCAACTCTACTTTCAACTTGCAGTCCACGAATTTTTAAACGCTCTATAACAACTTCAGCGGCCTTACGTGCTCGAGCAACGCAATTAGGTCCAGCGTAAGAGATCTCTCCCTCACCTAACCAGCCTCCATCAAAGCATACGGTTGCTTTAATTTTTTCAGGCGCATGGGTTCCCTTTATTCCAGTCACCTCTACTCGGTCTAAGCCTATTTCATTGACTCTGACCCCAGTGAAATCAAGGGTGACGTCAGGGGTAATGTATTTTGAAGGGTCGTGAATTTCATAAAGCAATTGCTCTTTGACGACTTGTGCGTTAACCAACCCGCCAGTTCGAACCGCTTTAGTGATCACCAATCGACCATCTTCATAAACCTCGGCAATTGGAAATCCGATATTGGCAGGATCTGGGATATCTTTAAAACCTGGATCATAAAAATAACCCCCAGTTACCTGTGCCCCGCATTCGAGCAAATGCCCTGCTGTTGCGCCTACTGCTAGTTTTGACCAGTCGTTCCAATTCCAACCAAAGTGATGCACCAGTGGCGCAAGCGCAAGAGACGGATCCCCTGTTCGACCAGTCACTACTACTTGGGCCCCTTGTTGTAAGGCCTGAACAATAGGCTGGGCTGAGAGATAAGCATTAGCAGAAACGACATCGCTGCCTCCCGTATCTAGCCCAATGTCTGCTTCGTAGACTTCATGGTTTTGAAGATCAAGTCTGTCACGAACATCATCTCCGTGCACGACTCCAATTTTTAAATTGGGGAGTCCTAAGCGTTTAGCCAAAGAAGCAATCACTTTTGCAGCACCCATGGGGTTGGCTGCACCAAAGTTACCGATGATGGGTATGGAATGCTGCGCACACTTTAAGAGTATGGGCTCGAGCAACCTCTCCAACATAGGCTCATAGCCTTTTTGCGGATCTCTACGCTTCTCAAGTTGAGCGAGCGCGACGGTTCGCTCACCAAGGGTTTCAAAAAATATAGCGCTAGGACCACCCCATTCAATAAGGGTGTCCACAACTGGAAGGGCTGCGTCTATCCGATCACCAGAAAACCCAGCTCCATTACCAACTCGAAAACATGCGTTCATAAGAAGTCAGTTCTTTAGAGCGAGTGCTCTGCAATCATTTACTGGGAGAAGTTTTTATTGCTTGTAACTGTTACTTTAAGCAACTTTTTATCTGATACT
>JBBAKF010000106.1:0-6716 GCA_040403635.1 Polynucleobacter sp. | reverse complement strand
CGTTGGAATGGCGTCCAAAGATGTTGACTGTCATACAACCGCTTTCTGTAAGAAGTTGTTTGCAATCGGAATAAAACGATTCGGTGTCCAGCACAGGACATTCAGCATCTTGGTCGTAAAGGTCAACTTGCATTACATCTACTTTTGCTTGCCACTTGGGGAGCTTTATAACTTCAGCAGCATCGCCAAGTGTTAGTTGTAAGCGGTGGTTATTTTCAGGCAGGTTAAACCATAGTCTGCAGGTCTCAATCACCTGAGGGTTCAACTCAACGGCAGTAGTCTGCATGCCTAATATCAAATTACAAAATTTAGTGAGTGACGCAGCACCTAACCCCAGTTGCATGGCATGAAGGTGCTTGATCTTTTCTAAATCAGCAAATAACAACCAACCCATCATGCATTGTTGGAATTCCAAATGGATTTCAAGCGGATTGCTGATTTTCATAGAGCCCTGGACAGCGGGCGAGCCTAAATGCAGAAATCGCATGTCTGCGTAATCAAAATGATTCACCGTAGGTAATTCACCGTTACCTAGTTTTTGATTCTTTGTTGGGTCATAACCCTGACCGGAAAATGCACGGGCCTGTTTCTTTGCTAAGTAAGCACCAATAAAAACCGCAGCAATACAACCAATAAGTCCTAAAAATATATCCATGCAGTAAGTTGTGCGTTATTTTTATTGGTTCATCCTAGCAATCCATAGGGAGGCGCCATCAGGGCCATATTTTTCTTGATGTGGCATATATCTGGCAACTCTAAAGGTGTCACCTTGGTGCAGATGGGTCGCGTTTCCATCCATGGTGAGCCAAAACTCTCCTTTGACGATGAATCCAAACGCTTCAAACGGGTGCTCGTGGACAGGGGTCTCGTGATTAGCCTCCCATTCACGGGTTAAAACTTCGTCAAATCCCTCAGCCATAGTGGCTGCTTTAAATTGTTCAAAGGTTTTCATAAGGCCTCCTTTGTTCGATTGGATAGACAAATACAGGCGTTGTCAAATTAGGAATTAACCGATTCGTTGCAAAAATAGTTCAAAGTGATGCATTGTTGATAGTCATAAGGGATTACTCTATTCTTTGATGTCAGATGTAGGGCTATTCTTTAAGCTGGGAAATATAAAACGGCTACTAAGGAATTAAGGATGATCCCTACCAACGTCAGTGACCCCAATTATTTCCATAAAGTTGTCGATTGCCAGTGGGCTTGCCCAGCGCATACGCCAGTTCCTGAGTACATCCGGTTAATAGGGCAAGGTCGTTATAGCGACGCCTATATGGTGAACTGGGTGTCAAATGTTTTTCCCGGCATATTAGGTCGAACCTGCGATAGGCCGTGTGAGCCCGCATGCCGTCGCGTGAGGGTTGAAGAGAACAATGGTGAAAAACCTGAGCCTGTTGCTATTTGTAGGCTAAAGCGCGTAGCTGCTGATCACAAAGACGATATTCGCCATCGACTTCCGAGCATTGCTGCCTCTAATGGTAAAAAGATTGCGTGTATCGGAGCGGGTCCTGCCTCTTTGACGGTTGCTCGGGATCTGGCACCGCTGGGATATGACATCACCGTGTTTGATGCCGAGGACAAGGCGGGCGGTTTTATTCTTTCTCAAATCCCAAGATTTCGACTGCCTGAAGAAGTGATCGACGAAGAAACCGGATACATACTAGATTTAGGCGTGAAGTTTGTCCCTAATCACCGTGTTGCATCGATGAAAGATTTGCTAAAGCAAGACTTCGACGCAATATTCGTAGGAACCGGTGCTCCAAGGGGTAGAGACCTCGAAATACCAGGTAGAAAAGAGGGCGCTGCGAATATCCATATTGGAATTGATTGGCTCTCGTCTGTTTCGTTTGGACACATTACAGAGATTGGAAAGCGCGTCATTGTGCTGGGCGGAGGTAATACCGCCATGGATTGCTGCCGCTCGTCTCTGCGTTTAGGCTGCTCAGATGTCAAAGTGATTGTGCGCAGCGGTTTTGATGAAATGAAAGCATCGCCTTGGGAAAAAGAGGACGCGATTCACGAGGGCATTCCGATCCTCAATTTTCATGTGCCAAAGTCTTTTGAAATTAAAGACGGCAAATTAGTGGGAATGAAGTTTGAGAAAGTGCATGCAATATTTGATGAAAAAGGTAAGCGCTCTTTGGTGCCAACGGGCGAGCCTGATGTGCTGGTCGAATGCGACGATGTATTGCTTGCAGTGGGACAAGAAAATGCATTTCCTTGGATAGAGAGAGACTGTGGCATTGAGTTTGACCAATGGGGTTTGCCAGTCTTGGGCAAGCAATCCATGCAGACCACAATGCCCCGCGTGTTCTTTGGCGGTGATGCTGCGTTTGGTCCTAAAAATATCATTACTGCGGTAGCCCACGGGCACGAGGCGGCTGTTTCTATAGATATCTTTATCAATGATTTAGACGTCAATGCGCGACCTGCACCTACTACCAATTTGATGTCGCAAAAAATGGGTATCCATGAGTGGAGTTACCACAACGATGTCTCTGAAGACCATCGCTTCAAGGTGCCTTGGGCCAATGCGGAAAAGGCATTGGCAAGTATCCGCGTCGAGGTGGAGCTGGGTTTTGATGCGGCAACGGCCTTCAAAGAAGCACATCGTTGTTTGAATTGCGATGTGCAGACGTTCTTCACGCATGAAACATGCATTGAGTGTGATGCCTGTATCGATATTTGTCCGATGGATTGCCTCACCATCACCAACAACGGCGAAGAACCAGATTTGCGACAACGGTTACGCGCGCCTACTTCACATGAAGACCAAGATTTGTATGTCTCGGAAACACTGAAGTCTTCGCGGGTCATGGTCAAGGATGAAGACGTATGTTTGCACTGCGGACTTTGCGCTGAACGCTGCCCGACAGGTGCGTGGGATATGCAGAAATTCTTATTGACCACAGCAAAAGCAAGCCCCAAGAGTTATGACAAGGCCGAAACCACCTCTGCTATGGATGTCGCATGAAACAGATTGAAGCCATCAACGATTTCGTTATCAAGTTTGCAAATGTGAATGGATCAGGTTCTGCCTCCGCCAATGAGTTGTTTGCTAAGGCCATTTTGCGCATGGGTGTGCCAGTCAGTCCGCGTAATATTTTTCCAAGCAATATTCAAGGCTTGCCCACTTGGTATGAAGTACGGGTGACAGAGCAGGATCACCTTGGTCGCCGAGGCGGCATTGACATGATGGTGGCCATGAACCCACAAACCTGGGATGCAGATGTCACCGAACTCGAATCTGGTGGTTATTTGTTTTACGACAATACGCGACCGATACCGCAAAGTAAATTTAGAGACGATATACATATCGTTGGCGTGCCTCTCACGGAGATTAGTAACACCAACTATTCGGACCCACGTCAACGTCAACTCTTTAAAAATATTATCTATATTGGTGCGCTATCGGTGTTGTTGGAGATAGAGACCGCAGTTTTTAAAAAGCTATTTGAAGAACAGTACAAAGGCAAAGAACTGCTGCTTGAGTCCAATATGAAAGCGCTAAATTTAGGACGTGATTACGTATTAAAAAATATGACATATCCGCTGGGGATTCGCGTCAAGCGCTGCGATAACGTGGGCGACAAAATATTTACGGATGGCAATAGCGCAGCTGCTTTGGGTTGTGTGTACGGTGGTGCAACTGTTGCGGCTTGGTATCCCATAACGCCATCCTCATCGGTGCCAGAGGCTTTCCAAAAATACTGCGATAAATACCGAAATGACCCCTCAACGGGACAGCATCGTTTTGCGATTATTCAAGCAGAAGACGAGTTGGCTTCTATCGGCATTGTGGTGGGGGCGGGTTGGAATGGTGCAAGAGCATTCACAGCCACCTCTGGTCCAGGAATTTCTTTGATGACCGAGTTTATTGGCTTGGCTTACTTTGCAGAAATTCCTGTCACCATCATCAATGTGCAGCGGGGTGGGCCTTCAACGGGCATGCCTACTAGAACGCAGCAATCAGATATTTTGTGTTGTGCCTATGCTTCTCATGGTGACACCAAGCATGTGTTGCTATTGCCAGAAGACCCATACGAGTGTTTTGAACATTCCGCCAAAGCGCTCGATTTGGCGGATCGACTACAAACCCCAGTGTTTGTGATGACAGACCTAGATATCGGCATGAACCAGCGATTGTCACGCCCGTTCGATTGGGATGATGCCCATGTGTTTGACCACGGCAAAGTTATGACAGCTGAAGAGTTAGAAGCAGGCAAGGACTTCGGACGCTACAAAGATGTAGATGGTGACGGTATTCCTTGGCGAACGCTACCAGGTACACATCCCACCAAGGGCAGTTACTTCACACGCGGAACCACGCGCGATCCTTATGCCCGCTATTCGGAGCGGGGCGTGGACTACATTTATAACATGGATCGGTTACAAAAGAAATTCAAAACCGCTGCGCAAATCGTGCCAGCGCCTGTTTTACGCAAAGCCCACAAGCCAAGCAAGATCGGTGTGATTTATTACGGGTCTACCAGTCCTTCCATGCTGGAAGCTTTTGATTTACTGGAGAAAGAAGGCCTCCATCTCCATGGCTTGCGCTTAAGGGCGTTTCCTTTTGCAGATGCAGTGGAGGAATTTATCCATGACCAAGACTTGGTGTTTGTTGTAGAACAAAACAGAGATGCCCAGATGCGAACTTTGCTGATCAACGAGTTAGAGATCGACCCGGCGCATCTCATCAAGGTATTGCATTACGACGGAACACCTATAACTGCACGATTTATTCATGCGGCCATTCGAGATCGACTGAAACAAAGTGATTCGCCTAAAAAAACAAGTAAAAAATCGAAAGAGCTTGCATGACCTATATTACAAAGCCTCGCTTACATCACCCAACGCTGCAGACCAATAAAGTTGGCTATACCCGACGTGATTACGAGGGACGAGTTTCTACCTTGTGTGCGGGTTGTGGACATGACTCTATTTCAGCGGCCATTATTCAGGCTTGCTGGGAACTTAACATTGAACCGCATCGGGTTGCCAAGTTGTCGGGAATTGGATGCAGCTCTAAAACACCAGATTACTTCTTAGGTGCTTCGCATGGCTTCAATACGGTTCACGGAAGAATGCCGTCGGTGTTAACAGGCGCCAATTTAGCCAATCGCGACCTGCTGTATTTAGGTGTGTCTGGTGATGGCGATTCAGCATCCATTGGACTGGGGCAATTTGCCAACGCAATGCGACGTGGCGTCAAAATGGCTTATATCGTTGAGAACAATGGTGTTTACGGGCTTACCAAAGGACAATTTTCGGCAACTGCAGATAGAGGGTCAAAAAGTAAAAAAGGTGTGACCAATACAGATTCACCCATTGACCTGGTTGGTTTAGCTTTGCAACTGGGTGCTACCTATGTGGCTAGAGCTTTTTCTGGTGATAAAGAGCAACTCGTTCCGTTGATCAAGGGGGCTATCGGTCATGGGGGTGCTGCATTTATTGATGTGATTAGCCCGTGCGTAGCTTTTAACAACCACAACGGTAGTACCAAAAGTTATGACTATGTAAGGCAGCACAATGAATCTGTCAGCAGAATCGATTTTATGCCGCAGCGTTCAGAAATTACTGCCGAATATGCCAGTGGTGATGTGATTGAAGTCGAACAACACGATGGCACGTTCCTACGATTGAGAAAAGTTGATACATCGTATGACCTAAGCAAACGTTACGAGGCGCTCAGCTACATGAATGACCACCACGAAAGAGGTGAGATCGTGACGGGGTTACTGTATCTAGACCCATTAGCGCTTGACTTGCACGCATCGCTCAATACAAGCCATCTGCCGCTGAATTCCCTACACGAAAAAGAACTATGTCCAGGCACTAAAGTGCTTTCGAAAATAAATGAGTCATTACGATAGATATTCATAGGAGATTGATGTGACTGAAAGATTAGTTTCTAAATCAATGTCTGCAAGACAGATCGTCAATCTGTTGTTGGATGCAAGCGTGTGGGATGCTGCCTGCATCATGACGAAAGCCAACTGTGGCAGCGTATTAATTTTTGATACAACTGGGCAAATGCGAGGCATTGTGACGGAGCGCGATTTGATGACTAGGGTGTTGGCAAAGGCGCTTGACCCGAAGACTACCTTGGTCTCTCAGGTGATGACGGCTAATCCGCATTGCGTGGGACCCAATACAACTGTGTCGGAAGCTATTTTGATCATGATTGAGCGTGGCTTTAGACATTTGCCCATCAAATCAATAGATGGAAAAATCATTGGCATATTTTCTGCAAGTGATGCTTTACCTAAAGAAATTGATGCGGCGATGACGATGGCGCAATTTCACCAACAACTCAATGAGTCGGCGTGACATCCTCAAAATGGGCGATGCCCGTTTATTGCGAATAGCCGAGCCTATCGCTGCGTTTGATACACCCGAATTACATTCCTTGATCGCCGATATGCGCGAGACCATGGCTGCTGTGAATGGTGCCGGCCTGGCAGCGCCGCAAATCGGCATTAATCTACAGTTGGTGATATTTGGTGGAACAGAAGTCAACCCGCGCTACCCCGATCGCCTATTGATTCCCATCACGGTGCTTTTAAATCCTGTCATCACACCTATAAATGACGCGGAAGAATTTGATTGGGAAGGTTGTTTATCGGTACCTGGCTTGCGTGGCGAGGTCCCGAGATGGGCACGTATCCGCTACACCGGTTTTGATGAGTTCGGACAAACCATTGACCGCACAGTTG
>JBBAKF010000105.1:0-6790 GCA_040403635.1 Polynucleobacter sp. | reverse complement strand
GACAATTTCTAGCGTTGCCCCATCTTGGAGCTCTGCTGGAGTGTAGGTATTGAAATCACAGTAACCGCACCGCTTTATGCAGTACGGGATATGAACATAAAAGGAGAGCGTCATATAAGTATTGTATGTGACTTTTTGTAAAGACAATAACTGCAATGGCCTTAGTTTCTACTTTGAGCACAAATAGTCACTCAACTGCTTAGAAAGGTCACAAAATGCTAGTCAAGGAATATTTTGAATTAGAAGTATCCAATAAACCATATAAGTATCAAACCAAACTAAACATGGTTAGATGTCTGAAGAAGTTAGAACTCTGGGAGATGGAATATGAGACCCTTACCCCAGCAGTGTGTTGGGATCGTATTGATGGAATCATCAATCAGAATGTAAAAAGGGTTTATGCAGGATATGTTAGAAACATCTTTAATTATGGAAGAAACCAAATTCCAGTTGTTATGGGTGAATCAAAAGTCTATGACCTACCTACTCAGGAAGAACTACATAAAGTCATTGAGAGTAGTAAGTATCGCCTCCATCTATTTCTGTGCATGTATGCAGGTCTCAGAATTGGTGAGGCGTGTGCAGTTGTACCCCAGCAGGTGAAAAAGGATGGTGCTAATTACTTTCTCAATGTTGATCGCGCATTTTCTCAAGATGGTAAATCTTTTGGTAGTCCTAAAACCGTAGGGAGGGTGATGATTCCTGAGTGGCTTGCCATAGAAATTCTTGACATCAAAGAGGAGCAGTATTGGAAAAAGGGCATGCCAACTAAACTAATTACAACGGCATGCATGTCTCTTGGCACTAAGAATAAGAAGCGCATTATCAGAATTAATCCCCACATGCTTAGACACTGGTTCGCTACAGATATGGCAAGAAGAAATGTCCCACCTAATGTCATGATGAAACAAATGCGTCACAAGAATGTTCAGACAACAATG
This sequence comes from Polynucleobacter sp., assembly GCA_040403635.1. Taxonomy (GTDB): domain Bacteria; phylum Pseudomonadota; class Gammaproteobacteria; order Burkholderiales; family Burkholderiaceae; genus Polynucleobacter. Next base: position 5,849 of record JBBAKF010000105.1, on the reverse strand, counting down.
GCAATCTATTCGCAGGTTAACAATGCTGATCTGATCTCTTCTTTACCTACAAGGTATGTGGAAGAGGAGGCTATCTCTAATGTTGTAAACCTCTTTTAACGAGGCTTGGAGGGGCTATGGGATCTACTTCTATAGCCCCTTATTGCCTAAGTGTATTCTTTCTTGTATGCAAAGGCTTTGTTCGGTAAACGACTGCAACAGAGGTTCCCATGCCAAGAGTTTTTGTTCTTTGCACTATTCCAGATTCATGAAATATGGAGATCCTCTAAAAGTTGCATTTGTCCGAAAATCAATCCAAGCGAGTAAGTGTGAAGTTGAAGAGTGCTTAATTCAAAGTTCAATTAATAATTTCTGTGCATACCACTATAAGAGATTCAAAAAGACTGGCTCACCAACTACCCCTCTGAAGAAGCAACTACACCCTAAAGGCACTCCTTGTAAGGTGGAAAATTGTGAAGGCAAGATAGTTTCCTTCGGGTATTGCGCAGTGCACTACGGACGACTAAAAAAGTTTGGTGATGTAAACACTTTTAAGAAAGTTGCCAAGTACACTAAAAATGACATTTGCAAGGTTGAAGGCTGCCAAAAGCAAATGAAAGCCAAGGGAATGTGCAGTAGACATTGGCAGTTGAATAAGAAGCATGGCGATCCCAAGGGTGGAAAGTATGAGATGAAGGTTAGAAAGGCCATAGATCATGATGATGGCACTCGTACCTGTTCACAGTGTGAGCAACGATTACCCATTGGTGAATTTCATAAGGATAAAACGGCGACAGGTGGAAGAAGATCTAAATGCAAAAGTTGTCGTATTGGACTTGTAAAAGATTGGTATCAAGTTAATAAGGAGAGACAGTCAGGCAGAGAGAAGAAAAGACGACGAGCCAATGTTGAAAAATACGCTGAAAAGGAAGCCTTGAGATATGTAAAAGACAGAGAAAAAAGAATTGGATTAGCGACAGAACATTCGCACAGGAGAAAAGCAAGAAAACTAAAAACTGTGATTGAAAAAGGCATCTCCAAGAATGTTCTCAAAAAGAAATTTGGAACAAAGTGCTACTACTGTAAGAAGGAAATGGATTTTAGTGTCGGAGTAGGTAGAAAGTTTAATAAGGATATGGCAACAATTGAGCACCTGATTCCTCTTGCACGAGGTGGAGAACACACATGGGAAAACACGGTACTTGCCTGCAGGCACTGTAATATTTCCAAGAACGCCAAAACAACTGAAGAATTTGAAGAATTTAATAAGGAAAAATAGGATTGAAATTTGGTCTTGCCACATAAGAACCTTAATTTTTTGTGTTTAATTCCCCATTACATTTTGTATAATCTGTCTTTATATAAGTATTCATTTTTCAGTAAGACATAAATCTGAATTTCAATCTCAGATGCTTCGTACATCATAAAGTAAATAAGCAGGAAAACAATAGTGAGCACATTGAAATGATAAAAACACTGGGATAATTAGATGTATGGAGTTTAGTGAAGAAGCGATTAGAGAAGAAAGAGAACGACTAAGTTTTAACCATCCTGGGTTTAACTATCCTTTGATGCATAGATGGATAAAGAAAAACGACACCCTTGAGATGGCACGAGTTATCAGAAGAAGTGCTCATCACCTAAAAGGTTTCATCAATTGGGCTCAATATGCCCCAAGATGGGATTTTAAGCAGATCCAGAGGTTTGTAAACGATCATGTGAATCCTGAACCACCAAGAATGCATTTGGTATTTCTATTGGGGAAGCAAATTGTTGGAATGGGATCCTTGGCTCCTATGGGCAGACTTGATGAGATTCAGATTTCTTTGTGGGTAGCAGAAGGGTTCCAAGGACGAGGAATTGGTACTCGTATTGCAAGTACTATGGAAATGTATGCTTTTGAAGTCTGGGGTTATTCCAAACTTTATTATCAGTGTGATGCCAACAATGAACATAGTAAGAAACTTCCGCACAAATTAGGCTTTACCTATTCACACACCTTTGAAGACAAGATTTCTGCACAAAATGAGTCTGGGTTCTGGTTCTCTTTTGTCAAAGAAAGACCAACCGATCTACCTCCCGCAATATTTCAAGGTGCAGATATAGATCAATTCACCAAGGTAAGACACAAGTAACGATTGACTCAGAAAGCCCTTCAGTGCCCCTGCAAAGGCTCCTGAAGGTACTTCAATACGCCACTTACTTGAAGAAGGACAGTCCAATTTGATGCTGATCATTGGTAAGTCTTGGCATGTTATTTTCACGCACTAATCGTTCTGCTTGGGATTCAAACATTTCTACCTTGAAGTTTTCAGCCCACTCATCAGCCATAGCCGCAATTATCTCTTCTTGCTCTCTTGAATATTTCAACTTTCTCCTCCTTTCTGTATATACGCTCGTACACGAGCGATCCCTAATCAGGAAATATCTAACCAAGGAGATTCCTCCTGGCTACTTATCAATAATCAGGACAAAGTCCTGATCTTTAATTTCTATGTTTATTCTTTGTTAGTTTCTTAGTTCTATTCGTAGTTAGAATCTAATTCAACTCATCAGATTGTCCGTAGAACGGATTCCTGTGTTCTGGTGGAAGACTGTCTATCTGCTCCTCCAGAGATTTCTTGTTTGACTGGTGACCTTTAGCCCAAGAGTGTTTCTCATACCTCGCATCGTCAATACCCACACATGGTGTGACAAAGACTGGGGAATCAAATCTTGCTTTTGATGTCTTAATCCAATTCAGATCTATTAGGTATTTCTTAGCCTTTTGATAAGTACTGGGAGAAAAACCCACATAGGCGCAGATCTGCTCCTGCGTATAATAGGAAGGCTGCCCTTCATTCCACTTAAATGTAAATGCGTAAAACCATAAAAGTGCCTTTGGCATCAAGTCCAGTTTTGCGGTTCTCACTATCTCTGCATATTTGAAATAGCCAACTCGCTCTTTTTTTCCTTCTTTCAAATGTACTTCCAATCTAACTATTTAGTTTTACTTTCGCCCTGAAAGCAAAATTCCCCCAAAATAAGTCAGTCTGTTGACTGCTTTCTTTGGAGGCTGTAATCAGAATTATCTGCTTACATATCTAATTCTACAGTAGTGAGGAACATGTGTCAAGTGGCAGGTGCTCTAAAACGAAATCAAATCACTCATTTTTCTGATTCCTGAATAATTAAATAGTAACTGATAAAAATGCGAGCGCAAAAATATTTAATTAAATAAAATTAAACTAATTCTTATTTAGTTACTGATTGTAAATACTGTCCCACTTTATAGATATGTACATTCCAAAAGAGTCTGCACCATTGTTATTGTTTGGATAAAATTTATTTTTTTGTTGATAAGACTTCCAAACTTTGTAAGCATCTTTTATGTAAGAATTTTGGGTATTTGTGAAACATTTTGGACTATTCATTTCAAGTGCATACATTTTTACTTCAAGATTCACGATATTTATAAATCTCTTTTGGATCTTCAATGCATCTGCAGATTCCCATTTATAGAAATAATTTCCACTGTAATTACCCCAATCTTGAATCATTGGTTTTTCAATCTTTTGCCAAGCCAAAACTTGATTCTTTACCTTCTCACATTTAGACAAGCCAAATATGGCACTCGCAGGGGACATGGATGAGGCCAATAGACCTATCACCAGTGATATGGAAATCAGTAATTTTCTCAGTTTTTGCTTCTTTTCCCAGAAATGAGATGAACTACTACTCCTGCTAAGACTGCGGGTATCGCTGGCACTACGAGGATCTCAATAATGTCAGAACGATTTACCAGTCCACCTACGACACCAAATAGGTAAATAACTGTAAATGTGAACTTGGTGCTTCTGCTGAGAGGTCTTTGTTGCTCTGCAGCACTCTTTGTTTGAGTTAATTTCATGAGCCACACAAAGAAAATAGAGAGTCCAAAAAGGCCTAAAATTGTCATTGTCATAGGTGTAACCTCCTAAATTTGTGTGGTTCTTCTTTCTATCTAAAGTATCCCACCCACCACTGACAAATTGGGGGCCTCTGAAGTCAGATCTTCCCCATTATAGAAATAGTCCCACCTACCACTGACAAATATGAGGCAAAGAGGGGCTGGTCTTGCCCAAGTCAACGGACTGGTCTTGCCCAGCCACCTCAATGCTTAATTAGGTTATTTCTCATTCCTTAGAGGTGGAATAGGGGTTCCACAACACCTGCCTGAGAGGGGAAATCAGGGAACCCCAAGGGGATCGCATTTCACCCCCTGTATGTAAAGATTGAACATGGAAACTTTGGGGGCAACTTCCTTGGGCATGGGAGCCATGCTGTTAATTACCCTTGGAATTGTCGTTGCTCTGGGAGGAAAATTTTCCTTTTTCAAGAACAACAAATTTGTTCAAGTTATTTCTGATCTCATTGTAAAAGCAATACTTCTGTGTGGAGCAATCTTTATCGCAACAATTTTGTGGTCTACATTGAACCAACCATCCCCATTTGAAAAGTGCATGGAGCAAGCAAGTGGGCAGGTTGATCCTGAGGCAGTTGATGCAATTGCAGAGTATTGTGCCCAACAAACAGAATAAAAATCGTAGTCTATTTACTTCTTCTTAAACACTTGTGACAGTAGTCAAAATAGTCTTTGGGATATATTTCTGGTGAAAATACTCGCTGGCCACAAACTTCGCATTGCTTAACTATTGCGTAATCGCTTCCGCTCTGTTGTTTTGCTATCTGAGCGATTAGTCGTTGTCCATCATGCTCTGCACCTTGACCCCACTCTTCAGGGTATTCCAAAAACTGTGTCTTTTCTGCAGGGCTTGGAATCGGATTTGAGCGATTCGTCTCTACAATCTTAGAGAAATTATCAGAAATGATAAATGAGTCATAATTCGTAATCTTTTCAAATTTTGTTGCGATGCATACATTCTGACCATTCTCATCCGAAAATATAGTGATTTCATTCTTTGCGAATGCAAATGAGGCAACCAATCCAGATCCAGGGTAGCCAAGGAGAATTCGCCACTCAGTAATCGCTAAATAGTGAAAAGGGTGCCCAGCCATACTCTTGGTTGAGGTCTGCTTTTGGGTGGAGGTAAAGCGAGGATCTTTCTGAGGTACATCGTTTCCTTCTTTAACGAACTCTGAATGAAGTACCTTCTCGCTCTTCCAAAGAATTGAATTCAGTTGGCTCACAAAATGAGACTCTTGAAACTTTGCTTTACCTGGAAGACCTTGACCAAATCCGAATAATTTCACCTTCTTAAGGTACTAAATCCAGTGGCAAAAGAACACCATCTAGATTTAACCCCATTGCCTATAATGTTCCAAAAATTGCTCCAATTATCAGAACTGCTCCAAGAACTACAAAAAACCTGATCTCCCATTTGAATCCATCACGCATAGTTTTGTGCAAATCAGGATCTTTTAGATCTTTAACAAGTATTTTTGTGTTTGTGGTTATATCGGCTCGTCCCTCCTTTGAGGTAGCCCTTTTGCCAAAGTCAAAAATCGTATAAACAGCGACAAAGATCCCAAATAAAATAAACCCAGAAACAATTGCGCTTAATACAAATCCTCGTGTCATGACATAAGTATAGGTTTTCCAGCAAATGCGTCTACCCCCTGTGGGGCCCTGTAGCCTATTTTTTGGGGAGTACTTCTCGCTGGAAAAGAAGTACATTCTGATCTATTTGATCTGTCAGTACCCTGTGTTAGGTTTTTATCTGCAAGAAGTTGTGGGTATTGTCATCAAGATCTGAAGGTAACACCCACAGTTAGAAAACTAAATATTGTAGATATTGTTTTACAACTATCTCTTTGGTGTGTAAGTGTTGAAATCACAATATCCGCAGCGTCTAACGCAGTAGGGAATATGAACGTAGAACGAGAGCATC
>JBBAKF010000104.1:0-6841 GCA_040403635.1 Polynucleobacter sp. | reverse complement strand
CGGCTCGAGCCTCCAGTTAAATCAACAACTTAGCCCCGATTGGGGCTTTTTTGTGCGTGTTCTTTTGGGGCTTGTCCTTCACCTGTCCTTCAAGGTGAACAGATGGCTACTTTTCGTAAACGCAATGACAAATGGCAAGCCCGAATCCAACGCCGTGGTGAAACCACCATATCTAAGTCCTTCCACAACAAAGCCGATGCCCTCAAATGGGCGCGTAACGTTGAATCCCAGCTAGACCTAGGAATACTAGCCCCCAAGCAGACTATGCCGCGTCTGATGCCCATGCTGGAGCGCTATGTAGAAGAAGTCACGCCGACTAAAAAAGGCGCACCACAAGAACGCTACCGCGCCAACCAATTTAAGAAGACCAAACTTGCAGCCATGCACATGGACAAGATAAGTGGCGAGGTCATTGCCCAATACCGTGACCAACGTTTGACAGAGGTGTCTAACAACACTGTGCGGCTGGAGTTGGCGTTCTTGTCTGTAGTGTTTGAGCAGTGTCGCAAAGAGTGGGGCTTGGCGGTATCTAACCCAGTCAAGCAAATCAGGATGCCTAAGCCCGGCAAGCCAAGGCAGCGCCGACTAGAAGCGGGTGAAGAAGAAGCCTTGCTGGCAGCCTGCAAAGCCTCAGGTGCGCACTATCTGCATTCGTTTGTAGTTCTGGCTATTGAGACAGGCATGCGGTTTAGCGAACTAGCAGGCGTGGTCAGGGCTAATGTGAATTTTGAAAAGCGCACTATTTATCTGCCTGATACCAAGAACGGGGAGTCTAGAACAGTGCCACTATCAACACGTGCACTAAACGCTATCCATGCGCTGCCAAGTTCGATCAATGGGCGGCTGTTTGGCGTTAAGGCTGGCAGCATAAGGTCGGCGTATTTGATTGCTGTACAAAATGCCCAAGCTACTAAGCCTGAGTGCGATACGTTCTTGCAGGGGTTGCGGTTCCATGACTTGCGCCATGAGGCAGTGACTAGGCTATTTGAGAAGGGGCTGAACCCTATAGAGGTCGGCATGGTCAGTGGGCACAAGACGTTGTCGATGCTCCAAAGGTATACGCACTTGCGCTCGGAGGAGTTGGTTGCTAAATTAGCGTGAATTATTTCAACAGGGGGCAGTCTTGGCTTCAGATTGGTGGAACTGCAAAGAAACACTCAGACAAATGAATGCACTTCAAGAGCAGCTTGCAACATCTCAAATTGAAGAAATAGAGCGTGCTTATAAGGCGGCAAAAATCCCCGGGCGCGCTCCACGTCATTGGTTAGAAAAAATTAGCAAATTGCACCGACTTGGCAAGCCGTTGCCCCCAGGGTTTCAGCGTTATTCGAGATCGACAATTCACCAAAATACTCTCGCCTTCGTTGGATCAGCAAAGCAATCCGCAAGAGTCTATTTCGCCGAAGAGTACGCTGTGATTCGGGCTAAAACCTTAAAGAAAACTCAAAAAAAATTCGCAGCAACAAAACTTAGCAAAGAAAGCCAAGCAAGAGGAGGGAAGAAAAGTGGTGCTTTAAGGCGGGCTGCAAGAGATAAAGCGGCAAAAGAACTAATTGATTTATACAAAAGCGCAACTTCTAGAAATTCAAATGTAAAACCGGTAGCGCGCTTAGTTGCCGACTGGTACCTGAATAACTTACGTAGTCGCCAAAGTAAGCGTGCTCTAGCGCAAAAGCTCCAGAGATCTGGACTTGCAACTTAACTCACGAAGTCAAATGAAATATTAATTATTCACGGGTGGAATAAAGGCTCCTCAACATAAGGAGCCATAAGATGCCCTCTAGAAGCCTACCGTCAATTACGCAGCCTTTAGCTGTCGCACCTCAAATCGCAGCAAACATAGTTGGTTCAACAGAATCAAGTCTTGAAAAAGATCGTTCTGTCGGTCATCTTGGTATCCCTTATGTCAAAGCTGGCAAACGAGTTTTTTATCGGTTGTCGGATTTGGATGAATGGCTTGATAAAAATCGAATTGTCCCAAAGAAAAAAATCCAGACGTCTTCGCTTATTAAAAATGTGGAGGCAACATGAAGTACTTAGTTCACGATACAGACTGGGCCATTTCCAGAAAAGGCAACTATTGGAGACGCATCAACGGAAGAGTTGTAAGTGTTGGACGTAAGCCTGACGGAAATTTCTGGGCTATGGCGGATGGTGTTTTTGCAGATGGTACTTTTTACACATGTATCAAAGCAAAGGCGGCAGCAGAAGCCAAGCTCCAATATTTGATTCGTTTACGGGGGTTTTAAAAATGAACGCCCAACTAAATCTCAAACACTGCAACCCCGATGGACTTACTAATATTCCAATGAAGTTGCAGACTTTGCAACAAGTCATTACATGGCGAGCGGGAGACTTGGATACAACTACTGGGAAATTCAATAAATATCCAAAGGGCAAGGATGGCACTGGTAAAGACTGGCCTACGTCCAAGCAATGGGTGGGAAATATGGAGCAGGCCCTCGAACTTGCTCAAGCGAGATGTGATTCAGGAGTGGGGATAGTTCTGCCTGCAACGATTGACGGATTACACCTCGCCATTTTTGACTTGGATGGTGTTGATTTTGAGGACGCTGCGCGAATGGGGGAGATTGAGCGTGATTGGATTGCGCTTGAAATGCCCTATATGGAGATTTCTCCGTCAGGCAAGGGGTTGCGTTTTTTTGTGCTTTCAAAAACGCCTGTTCCAGACGCTTCTTGTGCACGACCTTCAGGAGGTAAAGACGAACTGTTCTGCTCTAGCAAGGCCAGATGGATGACCGTTACTGGGAATCAATTTAAACCAGGAGGGCTACCTGAAGCAACCGAGGCTGCGCTAGCAATTTCATCTAGATGGAATGCCCAAAGAGCCCAGCCGAAAGGTATTAGTGTAAAAAAAGTAAACACATCAGCCGACAAGCCGTCAATAATTGGACACCTGATAGAACGGGAGGGATTTGAGTGGCCTAAAGAGCGCATCAAAGATGGTGAGGATAGGGAGTTCACCATGCTACGCTTTGCTGGCCACTTGAGAAGTAAAGGCACTCTATCCCAAGAAGAAATCGAGAAGATGTGTTTGATTGCAAATATCGAGCACTATGCTGACCCTTTAAGCGCGCCGGTAGTTCTTGACCGTGCAAGACGTTATCCCGACAGGCAGCAACAGGTTGTAAATCTAACAGATGATTGGGGCGATTTGGAAGAACTACCGCCAAGATTTCGAGCCGCACCAGCTTTAGATACAGACTTACTGCCCCCGTCTCTTTCGGCTTATGTTGCGGACTGTTCAAACAGAATGCGAGTCCCTCCGGAGATGATTGCCACCCCCTTACTAGTTGCATTGGGGAGTGTGTTCGGCAAGAAAGTTTGCGTACAACCGAGAAGTAAAGATACAAATTGGATTGAGTATCCAAACTTTTGGGGTGTAAGTATTTTGCCGCCAGCGATGCTGAAATCCCCAAGCCTAAATGCTGCAATGAAGTTCATCAATGAACTTGAAGCGCAGGCACAGCATGAGCATGCAAATGCGATGGCTGGTTGGGACTCCGAAGAGCGGGTGAGGAGACTTGAGATAAAGCTAATGGAGAGCAAAGCCAAAAAGGCGTTGGCGTCTGGTGATCGCCTTGGAGCCAAGCAGCAACTAGATCGAGCAAGTCAAATCAAACCGCCAGTTAGAAAGCGATTCGTAATTTCAGACGCCACACCAGAAGCAAGGTTGGAAATTCTTTGCGAAAACCCAAATGGCGTACTTCTTTTACGTGACGAACTTGATGGGCATATTGCTCAACTTAAAAAGGACGGTTACGAAAACGCACGCGCTCAAGAACTACAGTTTTTTGATGGGCACCAAGACTACAGCGATGACCGAATAAAACGCGGCAGCCATATTGCGGAAGGTCCACGCATGGCACTTTATGGAAACTTGCAGCCGGCTAAGGTTGAAAAATACCTTATGGAGATGCACAAGGGTGGCAGCGATGACGGATACATACAGCGAATGCTTCAGTTGGCAGTTCAACCAACCATATCTGAAGAATTTGAATTACTAGATATCCGGCCTAGTCTTGAGGCGGAGGGTGCGATTCGTGACCTGTTTAAAGCTGCGCAATCAATGCGCCTAGACCGAAACTCGCTGACTCAACGAATCATGCCAAAGGTATTGAAATTTGATCCAGATGCACAGGTTGAGTTTGATCAATTTTTTGTGGCACTGGAAAATAAACTGCGTAGCGGTGGAATTAGCAATCCTGTTATCGCAGCACACTTTGGTAAATATAGAGGTACGTTACCAAAACTTGCGCTTGTTATGGCTTTAGCCATAGATCCATTTGCAACAAGCATCTCTCTTGAGGCATTAAGAAAAGCCGTTTCCTTACTACTCTTCTATAGAGAGCACGCCATAAGAATTTACGGGGTTGTTACTCGTGGGGATTTGTCTTCAACCTATGAACTACTTGAACGGATCAAGAAGGGGCAACTGAATGACGGCTTTAATCCCCGTGACGACATCCAGCGCAAGGAGTGGCAGGGGCTACGAACCAGTAGTGAGGTAGATGCTGCAATTGATTTGCTGGTTAAGCACAACCATCTCCGGATCGTTGAAGTGGCTACTAACGGAAGATCAAAGCGAACGGTTCAAATTCACCCAAATCTAATCCGACAGAAGGGGACAAAAGTGGTTACCTAGTTACAAACTAAATGGGTGCGTGATTGCACCCACTTCTGTCGGGACGTTTGAGGGTGGAATATTTTTATTTAGAAAGAAAGTAAAGTAAAAAACCCGCCTTATATATACCCGACAGAAGTACGTCTGTGGGAACACTCACCAACTGCAACCGACAAAACTGACAGATCTTCGGTCCATGCTTTCGAGTAGTTTATTTATCTTGCGCCCCCTGCCACGGCTACAAGCTGTTTAATTCTTTGTCTAACGCAAACAACCAAGCGTCTTTAGTGATCTTTAGTGGCTTGTAGCCCAGCGGTTTTCGACCTCTAGTGCGCGCACCCTTGATAAGCCCCACTATGGCGCAAACGTCCTCAAGCTGATGCAACTCTGCCAAATTTCTAGAGTGCTTTTCTATTGCATCCTTTGTGTATTCACCAGTCTTCAAATTCGCCGCTGCCGACCGCGCTTTCCCAACCTCTGTTGTTGGCCCCTTGTTTCTGCCGCCATGGTGTCCGCATTTTTGGGTACGACTAGATTTCATTGCCGGTTTAAGACACTGGTTGCCTGACCGTGTCGATTTAGCTGTACACCTTAAGCAAGTGATTCGGCCCCCAGCCGTTAAAAGGAATTTTTCCAAGTGCATATTATTTCACATTATGAAATAAATATTGTAACTGCAACATTCCACCTGAGCCAATTAGCATTTCTTTAATGCCAGAGTAAATCAGAAGCTATCAAAAATTTACGGTAAGTTCTTTGTTGCTGAATCCAGTTGGTTAACGACGTCTTTAGCCTGCAGGCAACCAATGTACTTGTCTCGTCTGTAAAGAGCTTCGCCTCTTGAAATTACTTCTTCAGAGTTTTTCATAAAGTAGCGGGCTTCATCGTTAAGTAAATTTTGATGGACTCCAAAGTTCAAAACACGCCTAAGTATTTTTTTGCTTTTCTCAATTACCTCCCTGTCCCCGCACACGTTGGCAACAGCCTGGTAGGCAACCGATGCTTGAAAAAGGTCTTTGAATGATGAATTGTTTTTCTGCGCTAGTGAACTAAAGCAGATTAAATAAAAAGGAATTATTAATGACTTATTACTCATAAAAAAGTTTCGAAAAGTAAAAAATATTGCTAAATAAATACATCTATCAAGTAAAGTGGTTCGTACTTGAATTGAGGAGAATTTTATGGGGCCATTAATTGGCATTGCTTGCTTTGCAGCTTGGTTGACTCATATTTTCTATTGTTTTGGACACGTGATGTGGGGCTTTTTGCTGGCTGGAGCGATTTTTTTCCCGATTGGAATCCTTCATGGGTTCTACCTTTGGTTCAATTGACCAACATTAAATAGGAAATAAAACCAGGAGCTTTGTATGTTTGGACTGTTCGGGAAAAAAGATCTTGAAAACGATTCCTTTAACAACATGTTGATAACGGCTTTAGCAGAGTCAGTAAGAAAGCACGGTAACTTACCAACTGAAGCTCAAATCTTTAAAACATGCGAAGAACTTCTTGAAAAAAGAAATGCAAAACTTACTGCTCAACAAATTAATTCGATTAGATGCTCTGGATTACTATTCAATATGTCTTCTCCTGCCGATGAGCTTCTCCCGCTTTTAAAGAAGTTTATTGATGAAATGCCTCGTGGTGGAAGGAGCGCATTCGATCAAATTTTTACCCTTTTATCAAGACATGGCATCGTTATAGACGACGCTGCTTTAGACTTCATGAAGCAATTCGGACTTAAATAATGGCAAGCGCTAATTGGTCCACCGCTTCAGATTTGCAATCACGAATTCCTCACACATACACTGCTTTTGAACACCTCATCATGGCAATGGCTGATGCACATAATAATAAAGGAAAGACCAACTTTTTTGGAAATGATAAAGGTCTAAAAAGTTATATGAAGTTTGAGGAAAAACTCAAAGATGCTTTGATAGCAATGACTATGGATGGGCTTGTTAATAGATTCGACACCTCAGATAACTTCAGAGAAGTGCTCCTCACCGTTATTGCTGCTTGGTTTGAAATTTTCCCTAACTGGCGTGATGCACAATTGTTTGGTTATGAAAATTCATGACTAACCCGACTTCTGCAAAGCAGTTAATTTCTTCTTTACTGGGGTTGCAAAAATAAAAGCCAAGCAAATAATCGGTCACATTCTTACTCCTGCAATTTCTTTTTACCTGTTGGTGATTG
>JBBAKF010000103.1:0-7086 GCA_040403635.1 Polynucleobacter sp. | reverse complement strand
GCTTATTCTCCTGTTAGTGGATTATAAGCAGTTACACAAAGTTTGGGAAACTCTCTGCCTTACATTTCGTATTTTCTATTTGTAACGTAATTTCAGTAATATTATGATTATGTTTTAGAACTTCTAAGGCCTTTTGATAGAGTTGATCTGTATTGCTATTCGGAGCAACCAAATGAGCAGTTAAATGAATATTTTTTGAGGATATAGCCCAGACTTTCAACTGATGAATCCCTTCAACGCCCTCTAGCTTCAATAAATCATTTCTTAACGACTCAATATCAATCTCATCAGGAACTCCTTCAAGCAGAATATTAATACTTTGTTTTAATAAAATCCAAGTTCGAGGTAAGACCCAGAAGCCAATTAACACAGCGATTACGGTATCAACCCACATCCACTGGGTAAAATAAATAACTATTCCTCCGATAATCACGCCTATCGATCCTAGAGCATCACTAAGAACTTCTAAATATGCACCTTTTATATTTAGACTTCCTTCAGCACTAGCAGAAAGGATTTTCATTGAAATCAAATTTACGACCAAACCAATGACCGCGACAATCATCATTTCAACACTTTGAATTTCAGCAGGGTTCGTAAAACGTTGATAAGCTTCATATACAATATATATTGCTACCACAAAAAGCATCACCGCATTAAACAGAGCCGCTAAAATTTCAAATCGCTGATAGCCAAAAGTTCTTTTATCATCTGCGGCTTTTTTACCAATTTTGATAGCGGCAAGAGCAATAGCTAAAGCGGCTACATCAGTAAACATATGAGCTGCATCAGATAACAAAGCCAAACTTTGGGTAATAAAAGCAGCGACAACTTCTACTATTAAAAAAGTAGTCGTTAAACCTAAGGCAACCATTAACTTCTTACTATTTTCTTCAGTAACAACCGCATGGCTATGATCATGATGTTCTGACATAAAATATTTTCCTTATTCTATTTATGATGAGCAGAGATATTGGATAACAGCCAATATCTCTGCTGTAAATCGACTAATCTATTGGATTAAGAAACTTTTTTTTCATTTATCCAACGATAAAGCACGGGTAACAGCACCAAAGTTAGTAATGTTGAAGAGATAATCCCGCCAATCACTACGGTTGCCAGTGGCCGTTGAACCTCAGCCCCTGTTCCGGTTGCCAGCGCCATTGGTACAAAACCCAGTGAAGCCACACAAGCTGTCATCAACACTGGTCTTAAGCGCAAAATAGCCCCTTGCCACACGGCTTTATGCACTGGATATTTGTCCCTTAATTCCTTAATAAAGGTCAGCATTACCAGTCCATTGAGGACTGCAACACCAGATAAGGCAATAAAGCCAATTCCAGCTGACATCGATAATGGAATATCCCTTAGCCAAAGGAACAGCACACCACCGGTCAAGGCAAAAGGTACCCCGGTAAAGACCAATAGACTTTCTTTGACATTGTGAAAGACCGCCATCAGTAAAATAAAGATAGTGATTAAAGCCAGTGGAATCACGATTTGCATCCGTGCTTTGGCTGAAGCCAAATTTTCAAACTGACCGCCATATTCTATCCAATAACCACTTGGCAAAGTGTATGCTTTGAGCTGTGTCTGTACATCAGAAACAAAAGACCCTAAATCACGCCCTTCAACATTCGTTGTAACCACAACTCGGCGTTTACCATTTTCTCGACTGACTTGGTTGATTCCTTCAATGGTCGAGACTTGCGCGACATCCGACAATAAAATACTGCCACCATTTGGAAGCTGAATAGGTAACTGGGAAACAGATGCGACACTACGGTCTTGCTCTCCAAGACGGATAACAAAATCAAAACGACGATCGCCTTCTAAAATCTCTCCCACGCTTTGTCCACCAATACTGGTTGCCACAAGGTCTTGAATTGAACGCACACTCAAACCATATTGTGCAGCCAAAGTTTTATTTACCTCGACATTCAGTAATGGCAAACCTGAGGTCTGCTCAACTTTCACGGCACTGCTACCCGATATTTGCTGAATGATTTTGGAGATTTTAGTCGCCTCAGTATTGAGGACATTCATATCATCACCGAAGATTTTCACACCAACATCACTACGCACACCTGAGATCAATTCATTAAATCGGAGTTCAATCGGTTGTGAAAATTCACTATTATTGCCTGGAATCGTGGCTAAATACGTCACCATACGGCCACGTAATTCATCTAAACTTTCTTTAGGATTTGGCCATTCTGAACGAGGCTTTAACATGATATAGCCATCTGAAATATTGGGTGGCATGACATCTGTTGCAACCTCGGCTGTACCCGTTCTGGCAAATACTGCCTTAATTTCAGGGAAACTCTTTAAAAGAAGTTTTTCAGTATTCTCCTGAATACGTAAAGACTCTTCTAAGCCTGTACTTGGTGAACGTAACTGTTGTACCGCAAAGTCTCCTTCACTGAGCTGTGGTGCAAATTCACTGCCGAGTTTGGTACTGATAAATCCCGTAATCACTAATACACACAGTGCAAAAGTCAGCACAACTGCTTTGTATTGATACGAAATATCAAGAGTTTGCTGATATTTAGCTTTTAGCCATAACATCCAACGACTTTCTTTTTCTTGAATATCGCCTTTGACCCACAATGCCACAGCAGCAGGCACAAAGGTGATCGATAAAATAATGGCTGCAACAAGGGCGAGTACCACTGTCAATGCCATCGGATGGAACATTTTTGCTTCCACACCACTTAAAGCAAAAATCGGCAAATACACCACCAAAATAATAAGCTGACCAAAAATAAGAGGACGACGTGCTTGGCGGGCAGCCAGAAAAACTTCCTTAAAGCGTTCACTTTGTGTGAGAGGTCGTTTTAACAGTTGCTGTGTATGGGCTAAACGCCGGATACAGTTTTCGACAATCACCACAGCACCATCGACAATGATGCCGAAATCGAGTGCACCTAAACTCATCAGATTGGCACTGATATTTTTCTGTGCCATCCCGGTTAAGGTAAACAGCATAGAGAGTGGAATGACACAGGCAGTAATCAAGGCAGCACGGATATTCCCTAAAAACAGGAACAGAATGATGATGACCAGGATTGCTCCCTCTACCAAGTTTTTCTGAACGGTTTTAATCGCCTTCTCAACCAAGGTAGTACGGTCGTACACCGTTTCAATCACTACCCCTTTAGGCAAACTATTCTGAATATCTTGAAGCTTGGCATCCACAGCTTTAGAAACAGTCCGGCTATTTCCACCCATCGCCATCATGGCAACCCCTAAAACGGTTTCTTTGCCGTTATAGGTTGCCCCACCGGTTCTTAAATCATGCCCAATAGAGACTTGCGCAATATCACCAACCCGAATTGGGCTGCCATTTGGGCTACCCAGCATGGTGTTCTCAATATCAGAAAGCCCATTGAATGCACCCGGTACACGTACCGTCAGTTGCTGACCATTGTCTTCAATATAACCTGCACCTCGGTTCTCATTATTTTGCGCTAAAGCCTGTTGCAGTTGTTCTAATGAGATATTCAGTTGCTGCATCCGGTTTAAATCGGGAGAGACCACATAGGTTTTTTCAAAACCACCAATACTGTTGACCTCTGCAACTCCCTTAACACGTTGCAGTTGAGGACGCACAATCCAGTCCTGAATCTCACGCAAATCCATCGGCGTGTATGCAGTTCCATCCGGCTTTTTCGCATTCGGATCTGCCTTCAGTACCCATTGATAAATCTCACCGAGACCCGTAGAAACGGGGGACATCGTCGGTGCGATTTGTGCAGGCAACTCAGATTGCGCCTCCTGTATCCGTTGGTTAATCTGCTGACGGGCCCAATAAATATCAGTCCCATCTTTAAAGACAATGGTGACTTGAGAGAGTCCATAACGGGATATGGAACGGGTAAGCTCCAGATCCGGAATGCCAGCCATGGCATTTTCAATGGGATAGGTAATCCGCTGTTCGACTTCAAGCGCAGTAAAACCCTTGGCTTGGGTATTGATCTGTACTTGGGTATTGGTAATGTCAGGAACAGCATCAATCGGCAACTTCTGATAACTATAAATACCCACTGCAATCCAGGTACAGGCAAAGAGCAACACCCAAATCGCATTTTGTATGGAAAACTGAATGATTCGTTCGAATAAACCTTCTGGTTTTGGCAGATCAGAATTAATGTCCATGGCCTGCCTCGTCTTTTTCTAATTCAGACTTTAATAGAAAACTGCCATCCGCAATGTATTTCTGCCCTTCAGTTAATCCAGAAATGACTTCTAGCCATTGCCCATCCTGACTGCTCACGCCCACTTCTATTGGCTGTGCTTTAAGATGAACCAGTCCCTTTTCTTCAGACTCAATCACAAATACCACAGGTTTTCCTTCAACCTGCTGTAAGGCTTTTTTCTGGACTCTTAACGCTGTTTTTGCTTGTGCATCAGTCACAAAAACATTTACCAAAACATTTGGACGCAGTACATCCGCTTGTGTGGTGACTTTGGCACGCACTTGTAAACGTCCAGTTTGTAAATCTGCCTGTGAATTCAGCGTTTGTACTTTTGCTTGGTAATTTTGATCAGAACCATTGGTTTTAAAGTTTAAAATTTGCCCTACTTGAAGGTGAATATTTGAGGTATTTGGTAGATTAAATTCCAACCAAAGGTCTTTTAGATTTTCAATCACAAAAAGCTGATCCGCCAGTTGCACATTTTCACCGACCACAATATCTTTTTTACTGATCACCCCAGAGATCGGTGCTTTAATCAGAAAACGCCCATTGTTATTGCCACTTGCACTTAATGCATTTAAACGTGCTTGTGAGGACTGGACAGTAATCTGCGCTTGACGGTAGGCATTTTCGGCACGCTGGTAATCCTGTTTGGCAGAAATCCCCTGTGACCAGAGTTGCTGTTCGCGCTGGTAATCTTTACGGGCCAAATCCAGATTCACCTGTGCCATACGCAGATTTGCCTGTTGGTCGATCAGTTCAGGCACGATTAGTACAGCCAGCGTTTGTCCTTTTTGCACGCTCTGTCCTAAAGCCACATTGACCTGCTCGATATAACCACTAAAATTAGGCGATATATGCGCTTGTTGATCGGTATTCACCACCAATTTACCTGGCAGGGTTGTCAGCTTTTCAACCAATCCTGTGGATGCAACAGCAACTTTTAAACCTTGTTCAACCATTTGTTGGCTGGTCAGTTGTATTTCGCCTTCTTCAGCATGTCCTTCTTCAGAACTATCTTCATCAGAATGTTCGGCATTTCCCTCATCATAACCACGCCCCTCAGATTCAGTTTTTTTTGAACTTAACCAAATAGCCAGACTGACCAAGACCGTAATCAGAATCAAAACTACAATCATGAGAGACTGGGATATTTTTCCGTTTTGCTTGGCGTTCATTTTATCGTGCTCCCCCATTGATTAAATTTTGCGATGCTTCGACTGCCTTTTTATTCAGTTGTGTATAGGCATCCGAACGGCTAATTTCTTCATAACTTGTGCCAATACTGAGTGCCTCAGCTGCTAGGGCAGTTTGCCAAGCTTGACGTAGAATTTGTAATTGACCCAATCGAAGATTCTGCAGTTGGGTGGTTGCTTGCTGAACGTCGGTAATGGACAGTTTCCCTGCCTGAAACCCTTGTAAAGTACGGCTCTGAACTTTGGTCGCCAAAGTAACTTGTGCTGTTGTGGCATCGAACTGGCTACGTAAACCTTTGAGCTGATGCATGCTGTTGGCAATATCGAGTATTTGTTGCTTCAGCTCACGCTGCTGCTGTTGGTTCAGCAATATTTGCTGTTGCTGGACCATCGGGATCGCATATTGCTGGCGATTGAAAATATTCAGTGGAATAGCCACGCCGATTGCTAAAGTCGTATCGTTGCTTTTATTAGGGGTTTTGCTACGTTTCATGCCTACATTTAAAGTCGGATTGGGACGTGCCTGAATTCTTAAATTTTCAATTTGATGATCCGATTGCTGAATGTTCAAGGCATAGAATTTTTCTAGCCACCCTTCAGCAATATACCGTTGCACAGTTTGGAGACTTTGCTCTGGCCAAGGGATAGCGGTTTTATTCAATTGAAGATGTGAAGATGTTTCTCCCCCCCACAAATTAGACAGCTGACGACCGGCAGCTTGTTTATTCAGCATCGCTTGCTCATAAAGTCGTTGGATTTCTAGCGCTTCAATTTGGGCACGCTCAAAATCAACCAGGGCAATACTGCCTGCCTGATAGCGTTTCTGGGCACTGTCCAGATTGGCTTTACTTGTTTTTAACAGTACTGAATAAACAGACTGCTCAACCTCAGCAAGTACAAATTGCGACCATGCAAATTTAACAATCAGTTGGCTTTGTGCCTTCCATAATTGCTGTTGCAATTGGATTTGTTGATTCGAGGTATTGGCAATCACCTGGTTCAGCTTACGCTGACCAAATAGATCTAGAGGTTGACTAACGCCAACATTGAATTCCTGTTCTTGACCTGAGCCAAAGCCAGACTGTTCTAAACTTATACTTGGATTCTGCCATAACCGACTTTGCTGAATATTCAATTCAGATATTTGCTGAACTTGTTGCCACGGCTTGTCTTGAGTCTGGTAACTTTGTACTTTTGCTAAAGCGGATTCAAAGCTGGTAACGTTTTCAGCATAGCTATATTGCATAGCCGCTGCACATATACAAGCAACCAAGCTATGACGCAAGAGTATAATTGATTGTGAAGACATGATTTTTCCCACTTATTTAAATAACCCCACTCTCAACTTGAAATAAGCAATTCAAACTGAAGTGGGGGATTACCTAACTGTTTATTGATTACAAAGCAGAAGTTATGAGCCAAGATTTTACGCATAAATCTGTGAGACAAATGCCATAAATCTCTCGCTCTCACCTTTTGCATATTAAATCGCTGTGATAACTGACCAATCACCGTCTCAATATTGCGACGAGCATTTTTAAGACGATTAAGTACACTGAGTGGTCGTTTATCGGGCATATTGACACACAGGAATGGGAAAGCCATCAATAAAATGAATGTTGTCTTGCCCATACTGTTTAACGATATGCTGTTGTATCAAAGTTTTTACCTGTAACAAATTGACGCAC
>JBBAKF010000102.1:0-7096 GCA_040403635.1 Polynucleobacter sp. | reverse complement strand
CAGCGTGGCTATCATTCTGAGAGCTCTAAATCTAGGTTCAGGATGCCAAATCCTGTCTTACCGTTTCTGCTATCCACCCACGATTGATCTGTATACCCTTTTCATGTAATGTCTTTTAAAAGGACAATATGGCGCCGCATGAAAAATAAAATTCTTGAGAATTACGAATTTGGGGATATTAATGAATATCTATTCTTTTTGGAGCCAACGGGTCCCTATGACAACGGTGTTTTCTATACCTTTGCTACGGAAGCAGAGCTATTACGAGTGATCAGAGAAGAACTGCTATCTTTTTGTTCTGTTGATGAAGATGAGTTACAAGAAGCACAAAAAGCGCTTGAAGAAATATTACCAAACACTATCAAACAGATTGATGAATCAGTTTTGGCAGCAATCGATCAGCTACTTACGCAGTGGAAAGTAAAGTACATAGGAACATTTGATGGTCTCGTGAAAGGTGAGTCCCCAGCAGAAAGACGGATTAGAAGTGAGTTCCGAGAGCAAAATGAAATGAGCGGTGGTGATAAACCAATTCAAGCTAGTGAGATAGATGACTTCAAAACCTTTCTATTGCCCGAATGGGAAAGATAAGGTCGCAGACTAACGAATCTGACATTGAGATTAAGTGGGGCAATCACAGGAAGGGATAGCCTTAGCTTGAAGTGTCCTTTTAAAGGACACTTCATTACCAACCCTTCATTTATCTAAAAAAACTATTAGGTGAGCCAACCCCCATAAAGCAATAAGTCCAAGTAGAGTTTTTATTAAAACTCGATTAGCCTTATCTATCCAATATGTTTTAGTCCGTTCTTTCTTTTTAGCAATTTGCTCTTCAAGTTCTTTTGGGGTTGTTCTTGACTGGTATTTTCCATAATGTCTGGCCGTATAGAATCTATCCCAAAAATCAACTTCTTCCTGTAGCTCACGATTATTTAGAGTGGTAAGGTGATTGTAATATTCAGGAGTAATTACGGGTGATATGTCATGAGCATTTATCCAGTCCCACATCTCCTTTTCTGTCTTAATTACTCCTTTATCTAGATCATCATCGTATGGACTGAAATCAATCAATACCTTTTTACATCCTAAAATATTGAACGGAATCCAATGCTTACCAACGGGCAGTTTTCCAGTTTTAAGCTGGTATTGAACTTTATATGTGTCAATCGCCTTAATCTTAGGCCTTGATAAGTCTGTACTTCCTGGGAACCTGGCCAATAGAGAACCAAAAGCCTCTCTAACCCGCTGAGAAGGCTCTCGTTTGTTATCCTCAATCTCGATATAGATATCTAGAGGGATATTGAGAACTTCAGCGATCTTCTCTTGGGTTTGACGAATTCGTTTTCGGTAAAACGCAAATTCATTTGTTTTCATGATCTCTTGCCCTCACAGTGGATGAGGGACTTAGGTGCGAGAAGTATTGATAACTCCATTTCAATGGGATTCCTTCCGTTGATAATGCCGTCTCTTATAAGTCGCCTTCCATGATGTTCAGCATAATTTTTATGACCAATATTATTTAATGTTGATGGATTAGCCTTCACATATTGGTCTGCGGCAATATAGGCAAGCTCACAAGCTAAACACGCTAATTGAGTAATTTTATCTATTGGATTTTTACAATTCTCTAATTTTTCATAATCTTTTAGGCTAATACCCAATAACTCAGCCGCCCCAATCTCAGTGATTCCTAATCGGTGTCTCCATTCTGTTAATTCGTTGATATTTACTGGAGTGCTTTGATAGAGTGGCTTGATGCTGATTGGGTTGTGGTAAACAAGTAATGCAATAGCTATACACAATGGAATAAGTTCATTCATGTGATTCTCCTCTTTAGCCATTTCAACAAATGTCAGGGCATGGCAATTTAGAAAAATCCGCCCAATAAAAAACCCACCAATAGGCGGGTTAGTCGCTTTTGATTGCTCGTTAAGAGCCTCATCTTTTTAGCACCTTACTGCGTTAGCAGGTTGCTGTGGCGACTAAGCCATCTCTTGATGTGTGATTAATAGTACCTAAACATTAAATGAATGTAAATACCCTCACAACAGTTAAATTGCGTATTTAATTACAACGCACCACATAGCCATTATTGTTAATGACGCAATTCTTCACTTGACCATTTACTTCACTACGAATGCTCTGGTAGCTTTGAAACTGATATGGATTACTAGGAGTAGCTGTGCGGTCAGGACTAGCTTGGGGTTTCTTAGGCTCCGGTTGAACCTTAAAGTCTTTCCACTCTTTATCTTGGGATTGAGCTAAGGCAAAGCCATTGAGCATTAACGCACAACAAAAAAGGATGAATTTAAGCACCATCATTTATTGAACCGAACCGCAGGATGGGCAAATGGTGTGAATGCTGGTGGATGTGTATCCATCCTGCCTGTAGATTGACCTAATGCGTTGTACATATTGCCATTTGCATCAATCCTGCCAGTTGACTGTCCTTGGCTGTTGTACAAGTTACCGCTCTTATCTATCCGCCCTGTGGATTGACCGAGCTGATTGTAGGAGTTGCCGCTACTATCCACCCGACCCAAAGATTGCCCCATTTGGTTATAGACATTGCCACTACTGTCTATGCGACCAGTCGATTGACCTAATTCGTTGTACATATTCCCGTTAGCATCAATTCTGCCAATGGACTGCCCAGTCTGATTGTAAAAATTCTGAGCATAAACATTAGACGCAAGCAAAAGAGCTAGGAGTAGGAAGGCATTTCTCATAATTTAATATTAGTCCTTAAAAATGAATAAAAACAGCAATTTTTATATTGTGAGCTTTAAAGGAGCATTCGTGCTTATGTGCTCTGCTAATAGGCCAAAAGATCTTCAATGTTTTCAACAGAAATAATGTCCGCTTATCTCTCAAGCATCCTATCAAGAAGTGTCCTTTAAAAGGACGTTTACATAACCAGTAGTCAGCGTCGCTTAAATCGACGCTTACATCATTAAATGTAGAAATCTTATTAAAAAGTGTCAAAATAGTACTAATAATTAAAAAATTAAATTAAATGAGGCGGGTTAATGGATTTATATCAAATTACAAAGTCTGGATTAAAAGCAGTTGAGAAATCAGCATTTGATTTAGAAAGGGACATACAGGTATTAGTTGAAGCTAATCTTGGTAACTTATTTGACCTTCAATTTGTCTCTTCCGAATTTACGGTTGGCGAATTCCGTATAGATACTCTGGGTTTTGATGAGGAAGCGTCTGCATTTGTCATTGTTGAGTATAAGAAGGGCAGTAGCTATTCGGTGGTTGATCAAGGCTATTCCTACTTGTCTAAAATGCTAGAAAGCAAAGCAGAGTTTATTCTTGAGTTTCAGGAGCGGACAGGAAAATCTCTAAAGCGCGATGAAGTGGATTGGACCCAGTCAAGGGTAATCTTCGTATCACCAGCGTTTAATACCTATCAAAAAAATAGCGTTAATTTCCGTGATATGCCTTTTGAGCTATGGGAAATCAGGCGTTATAGCAATGACATGATTGGGCTTGAGCAACACAAGCCAACCTCGAAAGAGAGCGTTGAGAAAATTAGTAAATCAAGCTCTGTTATCTCAAGCGTTAGTTCTGAGATAGAGGTTGTAGAAGAAAGTGATCACTTATCAAAGTCTGGCGAGGCTTGCATAGAGTTATGGGGTCAAATAAAAGAACATTTTTTAAGTCTTGGGGATACTGAGCTATCAACCAAGAAGCATTATGTAAGTATCAAGCGAAATACCAAGGCTGTTTGTTATGTTCATTTTCGAAAAAATAATCTTTCAATCGATATAAATCGCGGCATTGAGTACCCTGATGGCACAAAGTCAAAAGATTTTTTTACTCTAGAAGACCCAAAGAGCTATTGCCGCGAAAGAGATTTTAATTGGGCAAATGGCAATAAGGGCGCAAACTATTCATTTGATGTTAAGTCAAAAGATGATTTGGAATACGCTTTATGGTTAATAAAGCAAAAATATGATTCGATACAGTAATAATAAAATGTCCTTTTAAGGGACGCTTACAGCAAGGTAAAGATGCCATTTTTAGATTGGGTAAATAAGAACGAAGCAATTGAGGTTGCTAAAAATGTTCCATACCACTTAATAAAGAAACAAAAAAAATACGGCGAGGATACAGAAAATCTTTTAATTCAAGGCGACAATCTTCTCGCCTTAAAAGCATTGAAGCCATATTTTGCAAATAAGATTCGTTGCGTATTTATAGACCCCCCATACAACACACAATCAGCATTTACGCATTACGATGACAAACTTGAGCATAGTCAATGGCTGACAATGATGTATTCAAGAATTTCATTGATACGCGATTTAATGGCTACAGACGGCTCTTTATGGATATCTATAGATGATGATGAGGCACATTATCTTAAGGTAATTTGTGATGAAATTTTTGGAAGGGAAAACTTCGTATCTAATGTAGTGTGGCAAAAAAAGTTTTCACCACAAAATGATGCAAAGTGGCTTTCGGACAACCATGATCACATTCTCGTCTATGCAAAAAATAAAAATATTTGGCGCCCAAATCTTTTACCAAGAAGTGAAGATGCAAAGGCAAGGTATAAGAATCCCGATAATGATCCAAGGGGTAATTGGACCTCTGGTGACGTATCTGTTAAGACCTATAACTCAAATACAGATTTTCCCATTACTACTCCAAGCGGCAGAATAGTAAATCCACCTAGTGGCTATTGTTGGAGATATTCAAAAGAAAAATTAGAAGAGTTGATTAGTGAAAATAGGATTTGGTTTGGCGAGAAGGGTGATAACGTTCCTAGAATAAAGAGATTTTTGACGGACGTTAAAGATGGTGTTACGGCTATGACAGTATGGACATATGATGAAGTTGGTCATAATCAAGATGCCAAAAAAGAAGTAAAACTTTTTAATGAGGCTGATGTATTTGATACGCCAAAGCCGGAAAAGCTGATGAGCAAAATATTGGCGCTTGCCTCTAATGAAGGAGATTTTGTTTTAGATTCTTTTCTTGGTTCAGGCACAACTGCGGCAGTTGCACATAAAATGAATCGTAAATACATTGGGATTGAATTTGGTGAGCACGCAAAAACACATTGCATTCCAAGGCTGGTGCAAGTAATAAAGGGCGAAAGAGGCGGCGTTTCTGAGTCGACAGGATGGAAAGAGGGCGGAGGATTTAATTTTTGTACGCTCTCATCGCCTGCATTTTTAGAAACTGGTTTGATAAATCCTGAAATTAGCTTTGAAGATTTAGCCAGCTTTATTTGGCACTTTGAAACTAAGTTGCCTTCAAACGGCGATTTAAAAACTCCACTATTAGGTGTTCATGAAGATACGGCTTACTATCTTTTGTATAACGGCATTCTTGGCGACCGAAAGCCAGCTGGTGGCAATGTTTTAACAAAAGATGTTCTTAAAGCTATCGATAAAATCTATCCTCATAACGGTCCCAAAGTAATTTATGGTGAAACTACAAGATTGGGCTCTAGTCGTTTGGATGCTGAAAAGATTACTTTTAAGCAAATACCATATGACATTAATGTAATCTAAAGATAAATGATTAAATTAAAAAACTATCAAATAAGCGCTTTAGATGTATTGAAAGAGTTTTTATTGTCATGTCGAAGCATGACACATCAAGAGGCATTTACTAGGTCTTTACAGAGGCAAGATAGATTCAATGAGCCCTTTAATAAAATTTTTAAGAGTGCACCTTCAGTATGTTTAAGAGTGCCAACTGGTGGCGGGAAAACATTACTTGCCGCCCACAGTATTGATATTGCCGCTAAAACAATACTTACGTCTGAGTCCCCAGTAGTTTTGTGGTTAACCCCCTCAGATGTTATTAGAAGTCAAACTGTAGAAGCTTTATCAGACCTAAGGCATCCATATAGACAGGCAATTGCTAAGTCATATGGCGACCGTGTTCAGGTGGCTGATTTAGAGAGCTTGCAAACAATTAACCCTCTAGATGTTGGTAGCGCCTGTATTGTTGTAGTGGCGACAATTCAATCATTTAATGTGACTAATACTGCAAAAAGAAACGTCTATTCTTTTTTTGAAGAATTAGCACCACATTTTTCTGGTCTACAAAAGAATCAAACGGATCTTTTAGAAAAGGTTACTAACGAAGATTTAGAAGTGCAGAAATACTTAACTGAAAAGGACTTAGGAAGAGTCAAATATTCAATTGCAAATTGGCTCAACTTACAAAATCCAATAATTATTGTTGATGAAGCACACAATAATCGAACGGATACATTTTTTACAACCCTAGATAGGCTTAATCCTTCCTGTGTAATCGAACTTACGGCTACTCCCGTAAGGGGGAATAACGTTCTTTATCATGTCTCCGCCCAAGAGTTAAAGGCTGAGCAAATGATAAAGCTGCCAATCGAATTAACTGAGCATCCAACAGGATGGAAAGACTGTTTGAGGGATGCAATCCTAACAAGAAAAAAGTTGGCCACGCTTGCCGAAAATGAAGCTGAATATATACGGCCCATAGTTTTAATTCAGGCCGCCCCTCGTGGGAATGAGGCAGTAGTTGAGGTAGTAAAAGACTATCTTATTAATGACGAGCATATTCCCGAGGAAGATATTGCAGTTGCCACTGGTTCGGAGAGGGGCTTAGAAAACATTAATCTTTTTGACAAAGATTGCCCCATAAAATATGTCATAACTGTAGAGGCGCTAAAAGAAGGTTGGGACTGTTCCTTTGCGTACGTATTGGCTTCTTTGCAATCGGTCAATTCCTCGAAAGATGTAGAGCAATTATTGGGCAGGGTACTTCGCATGCCTTATGCAAAAAACCGTTCACAAGAGCCGCTCAATAAAGCATACGCACATATAGTTGCAGAAAATTTTGCTGAAGCCGCGGCAGGATTAAAAGACCGAATGGTTCAAAATATGGGCTTTGAGAGACTTGAACTCGCATCGGTGCTTTTACCTGCAGACAACCAAGGCTCTGGTGGAGATGGATCAAAACAAGCTATCAAGACACCCGAGTGCCTAATTCAAGTCTCAGCCGCTCCAGATACTAAAAATTGGCCTGAACAAATAAAACAGCTTGTTGAGGTACGGACGAATTCTCAAGGCGCTGTTTTAGTGGT
>JBBAKF010000101.1:0-7155 GCA_040403635.1 Polynucleobacter sp. | reverse complement strand
TGCGAGCAAAGCCTTTGTAAAACAATTCAGTATGAATTTACGTGCTGATCTCATAGGTACTCCACTCCGAGTCACCTGTATTGAACCAGGGCTTAGTTCTGGTACTGAATACTCGAGCGTTCGCTTTAAAGGGGATGTGGCCAGAGTCGAGAAGGTGTACCAGGGTGTTGAGGCCCTAAGTCCCGATAACGTCGCAGAAGCAATTTATTGGACAGCTACTTTGCCAGCCCATGTGAACATTAATGCATTAGAGATCATGCCGGTTCAACAATCATTTGCGGGTACAACAGTCTATCGCGGGTAGTTCGAACTTAAGCTTTCCATCTGTAAAACTGGGGATAGACCCGCATTACTACTGGGCCATCAAAATCCCACGATTTACATTTACCCAAATACATCGGCGGCTTAGTTTCATCGGGATCAAATAATGCTCCGGGGATAGATTGAAAAGCAGCAGTAGCTAAGCTATTGAGAAGTTCACGTAAATGAGTGCAACCTTTGATACCACCTAAATGGGTATCAATCGTTTTGCGCCAACCTTTTCCAAGACGTGCGCCAATCAAAGCATCCATCGGAGGCACCACTTCAGGACACTCAGGGTGTGGATGAGCTTCCATGGATACCTCAATATCTTGGATGATAAATTGAGTATCTAGTGTTAACCGAATCCACATATCATGAATCGCTTCGCCAGGAGTCCAAGTTCTGCTTCCTGTTGTAAAGACATGAGACTTGGTATCTTTAAGGTGTCCTTCAATATCCCAGAGGCCGTCATCACGAGCATAACCATTAAAGCTGATCTCTCGAGTATGTAAAGGGGAGCGTGCTTGGGGAGTAGTTCGCATATGAGTAATCGCAGTTCAGAGTGATGATACTGATGATAACGAATTGGCTAAGTGGCTGCCGAACTAAACCTCAGTATGTGTGTCAAATGTTCGTTCTAGGAGCTTCCTAAGCCCTGATTTAAAAGTAATACACCTACACCCAAGATGATTGCGCTAATACCAACAAACTCTCTAGTGGATACTCGTGTTAGAAAAATACGTCGAGTTAGGATTTGCGCAAATAGGATTTCTATTAAACCGAGTGTTCTAACATTTGCAGCTGCAGTGAGGGCAAAGCCTAAAAACCAACCCTTTGATGCTAAAGCACCTAAGAGCCCACCCATAAATGAAATTCGCCATAATTTAAAGGTCTGTATTAGTTCATTTCGATTGAAAAAATACATCCAGATACAAAGACTAATAGCTTGAATGGCGAGACAAAATGATAGTGACCATGATGCGTTAATTACAATACTGTCACCATCAAGAGACAAAATTGCCCCACGAAATGAAACAGCTGCAATAGCAAAAAAAGCACCAGACGAAAGACCCATGAGGATGGGATAAATGCTTAATCTTTGGCTGCTGTTTATTGGCTGGTTATATGCCATCAAAATCACACCAGCCGTTGCAATAGTAATTGCGACTACGGATAAAAAAGGCAGTTGATCGTTAAGAATGATAAAACCAAAAATGGCAACTTCAATGGGTTCTGCCTTAGTCAAAGCAGTAACCACTACAAATGCTCTATATCGCATTGCACCGAGCATCAGCGAGGTAGCAAATATTTGAGTAAAAGCTCCTACGGTGATAAACATTAAAAAGTCATAATTTATTTTTGGTATTTCAGACTTGGTGATCAACAGGGCTAATATTGTGAGAGATGCGGCTATTGGAAATCCATACAAGAAACGAACTTGTGTCGCTCCTATAGTTCCCAGTTGTTCTGTCAAGTGAAGTTGTATGGCGTTACGACCAGTCTGGAGGCCTGCCGCGATAATAGTGATAGGGATCCACGCCCACGATAAGTCACTCAAGATGATCCCCTACGTTCTTAATGAATATTCCTTAAGGAATCATACAGAGAATGAATGCCTTGCCAGTGGCAAAAAGAGCTTCTATACATTCAGGTATGATTGAATTAAATTCAATCATAAAGTAAAAAATATCATTTGACATGTATTTTTTTGTAGAAAATAATCAGAAAAGATTGTTTTTAATTGAAATTTTATCAATAGGAATTTAGCGATGAGTCAGTTTAATCAAAATATTGTTAGTCAGTTTCTAAATGTTTCTGTGCCAAATGTATCTGATGCATTGGATAGGTTGGGTTTGGTTGGTTCGACTGAAAATATTTTGCCAATCTATCCTTGCGCGAAAATTGCTGGACCTGCAGCAACACTGAAATACGTTCCATATAGTGCAGCTGCAGAGTCAACGGTACTTGGTACGCTTAAAGCTATCATACATGGTGGCTTTGGATCAGTATTGGTAGTTGACGCCTCTGAAAATCCTACTGTTAATTCCTTGGGTGGCGTTGCGGGTGCCACTGCAAAACATAACGGCTTGGCTGGGTGTGTGACTGATGGGCCAGTTCGCGATGTAGATGAGTATAAAGTTTATGGCTTGCCAGTCTATGCGCGGGGTATTTCTCAGCAATCCGTTCGAGGTAGATCATCTTGCGCGGGCTATGGAATTCCAGTGAAGTTGGGCGGTATTCTTGTGCGCCCAGGAGATTTTATTTTGGCTGATGAAAATGGAACGATTGTTATTCCGCAAGAGAACATTAATGATGTACTTGAATTTGCTCAAAAAGTGAAGGCTACAGAAGAAAAGATAATCGCACAGATTAGAGCAGGAGCTGACCCAGTTGAGATGCATGTTCAGGTTAATTATGACAATATGCTCAAAAAGCAGTAAAGAGTATGGGTAATTTAAACGCACGCAACTTTCGCAGTTCTTTATTCTGGGGGGCTTTGAGGCTTGCGGAATTTCATTCAGAATTACAAGCTGGCGCTGATATCGTCTGTATGGACTTGGAAGATGCAGTTCCACCTTGCGATAAGGCAAGAGCGCGAGAAGCCTTAGCCCAGTTTCTTGAAACACACAAGCCTATATCCAATACACAATACATAGTGCGAGTGAACGCATGCGGTACTGAGGATGGCGACCTAGACCTTAAGATGCTATTGAAAGCCCCTGGGTTTATCTCTCATTTACTACTTCCTAAGCTTGAGTCTGTAGTGGAATTAGAGAAGATTAGCCAAGAACTGATTCAAAATGACTCTTCACTACATTTGCTGGGAATTATAGAAACTCCCCAAGGTTTGGAGCTTGTGAGTTCTTTAACTACGCTGCAGTCACGCCTACAAGGTATTTATTTTGGTGGCTTTGACTTATCGAATTCACTTGGTTGCGAAATGGAATGGGATGCACTTTTATATGCGCGTTCGCGCGTGGTACATGCTGCTGCTTTGGGTAATCTGATTGTGATTGATTCGCCACCACCCTTCGTAGATGATAGTGCTGACCAACAAAAACTAAAGGCGTATTGTCTTAAATCTAAAGCCCTTGGAATGATGGGAATGGTAACCAAGCATATCAATCAAATCAATACGATTAAAACGGTATTTTCTCCTAGCCAAATGGAAATTGAAAGAGCTATCAAAATTCTCGGAATGTATGCAGCCGATCCTATCAACCCCATCATTTATGAGGGTAAGTTGATTGAATTGCCTATGATTAAGAAGTTACAAAAATTGGTATAAATATGGCTACTATTAATTACCTTACTCGTATTGAATTTGATTTTGGATCGACTAAATTACTGCCGGATTTAGTAAAAGAGCTTGGCATCAAAAAACCGCTCATAGTGACTGACCCGCATTTAGCTAAATCAGATATATTAAAAAAATTAACTGAGCTCATACAGCATACTGACCCAGCTTTATTTCCCAATACCCCACAAAATCCTACCGAAGAGGCTGTTGAATCTGCGGTAAAAATCTATCAAGCAAATGGATGTGACGGAGTCATTGCGGTCGGAGGTGGTTCATCAATTGATTTGGCAAAAGGTGTTGCACTTTTAGCGACGCATGAAGGTCCACTAGAGCAATATGCGGTAATTTTGGGTGGACTGAATAAAATTACCTCTAAGGTAGCGCCAGTGATAGCTATTCCTACAACCGCTGGAACTGGAAGCGAAGTTGGTAGAGGCGCTCTCATTAGCCTTAATGATGGACGTAAATTGGGCTTTATCAGCCCTTATTTGATTCCAAAAATTGCATTATGTGACCCACTGTTAACGATTAGTTTGCCTCCAAGACTGACAGCGGCTACGGGAATGGATGCATTAACTCATTGCATTGAGACTTTTCTGTCCCCAAGAGTCAATCCACCGGCTGATGCAATTGCTCTCGATGGCGCTCAGCGCGCTGCTAAGTGGATTGAGATTGCATTTAAAGATGGTCAAAATCAAGAGGCACGGTGGAACATGATGATGGCATCGTTGCAAGGTGGTTTAACTTTCCAAAAGGGCCTAGGTGCTGTCCACTCAATGTCACACCCATTAGGAGGATTAAAAAATATAACGCTTCATCATGGCACTCTTAATGCCTTAATATTACCTGCGGTACTAAGGTTTAATAGAGAATATTGCAAAGAGAAATTACAAACCCTAGAGCTATGTATGGGTATTCATTCTGAAATAAGACTAGAAGATTACATTAGCAATTTAAATCAGCGCTTAGGGTTGCCAACTTCATTAAGTGCAATGGGTTTCACTAAAGACATGTTGCCTAAAATGATAGAGGGAGCTGTAAATGATCATTCCACTGCAACCAATCCACGTCCATTAAATAAAGAAGATTTTGTTTGCCTATTTGATCAAGTATTTTAATTATTAAGGAGTTAGGATATGAGAAAGTTATTTCAGTTTTTATTTATTTCATTCGCTTTGGTTTCTGGCGCTCAGGCTCAAAGCTCTTCGTATCCTGATCGTCAAATCAGAATTATTTCCCCTTTTGCCACAGGCGGTATTGCAGACACCTTTTCAAGGGTAATAGCGCAAGGGCTCAGTGAGGCCTGGAGTCAGCCCGTCATTGTTGAAAATAAAACTGGCGGAGGTGGCAATATAGGCTCAGATTTTGTTGCCAAAGCTGCTCCAGATGGTTATACATTAGTAATGGGTAACATTGGGAGTCATGCAGTGAACCCGTATCTCATCAAAAATATGCCATACGATCCGATGCGAGACTTTCAACCAGTCGCATTTGTTTTAGATGCTGAAGGTTTATTGGTTGTGGGTCCAGAAGTTCCATCCAAATCAGTTCCTGAATTGATTGCCTATATTAAGGCGAATCCAGGAAAAATTTCTTATGGGTCAGGTGGCGTTGGAACCACAAGTCATCTTGCCGGTGAGTTATTCAAGTCTTTAGCAAAAGTCGACATGACTCATATCCCTTATAAGGGAAATGCGCCTGCAATTACCGATTTGATTGGTGGACAAACTCAGCTGATGTTTGCGACGATGCCAACCGTTTTGCCATATGTTAAAACTGGTAAATTGAGAGCACTGGCCGTCATTGGGGGAACCCGTTCTCCTTCATTGCCAGATGTGCCAACCGTTTCTGAAGCCTTGCCAGGTTTTGATGTCAGTAACTGGATTGGTATTTTTGCTCCGAATGGGACGCCACCCGCTATTGTTAGCAAGTTAAATACTGAAATAGTGAAGGTGATGCAACAGCCTAATGTACAAAAGCGGCTTGATACAGAGGGGGCGAAATTTAAAGTCATGACACCAGAGGCATTTGGGGCATTCCAAAAAACTGAGGCTCAAAAGTGGGCCAAGACTATTAGGGATGCTGGTCTTAAACCAGAATGATGCGTCTCGATAATGGGGGCATAAGAGTAAATTGCAGGCTATAAGTCGCATCTTATTTAACTAATATGCACGAGTTGCCCCCATTAAATGCTTTGAAAGCCTTTGATTCAGTTGCTCGCCATGAGAGTGTTTCTCATGCTGCCAATGAATTATGTGTGACTCCAGGAGCTATCACAAAACAAATACAACATCTTGAGAGTTTCTTGGGGGCGCCCTTATTTATAAGACGGCATCGCCAAATTATTCTGAATGAACAAGGGAAGATATTTCAGCGAGCAGTATCAAAGGCCTTATTAGAAATTCAAAATGCAACTAATAGTATTAAAGGCTCGGCACAAAACAATACTTTAAAAATTCGCTCGTACACTACATTTTCTATCAGATGGTTAATACCTCATGCCCCTAAGTTTTTATCTGCTAATCCAGAAATCTCTTTAGAACTGACGACCTCTTTAGATCCGGTTGATTTTGCTAGAGACAATATTGATTGCGCGATTCGACTGGGGTCTGGAGATTGGCCCAATGCCACTTCTACCAAGCTGATTGATAATGTTATTGTCCCAGTCTGTAGCCCAGAGTATTTAAAGGGCAAAAAAATGAAGACACCTAAAGATTTACTAGGGTGTAATTTGCTTCATATTAAAAGACGCCCAAACGATTGGAATCTTTGGTTTTCAGGTATCGGGTTATCGGTAGATGTAATGCCTCAGGGAATGATGTGCGAAAACTCTGAGATTGCGTATTCTGCAGCAAAGGAGGGTCTTGGCATTGCAATGGCCCAATATTTTTTAGTCAGAGACGATATTGAATTAGGTAAGTTGGTAAGGCCGGTAATGCAGAGTCATGATTGCGGCGATAATACTTATTATTTAGTGATGCCATCTAATACTCAGCAGAATATTCATTCTAGAAAATTCAAGGAATGGATATTAACCGAAATTGAAGGTTCTAAAGATCGACCTTAGCTAGTTTGGCTTTATAGAGGCTTTGTATTAAGGATCATATCCATTCAATTAAAAGCCCCCTGTAGTATTCTTTGCAGCATATATGGCAAAACCAATCTCCCTCGAAAAAATACTCTTCAGTCAAGGCTTTGGTACGCGACGGTATTGTGCTGATCTGGTCTATGCAGAACTAGTGAAGGTCAATGGTGTCACTGCAGAGAATCCAGATGAGCGTATTGCAACCGATGGTCTGGTGCTCAATGTGGAGGATAAGAATTGGGAGTTCCATGAGAAGGCCT
Organism: Polynucleobacter sp.; assembly: GCA_040403635.1. Lineage (GTDB taxonomy): Bacteria > Pseudomonadota > Gammaproteobacteria > Burkholderiales > Burkholderiaceae > Polynucleobacter. The sequence continues at coordinate 206 of JBBAKF010000101.1, read as the reverse complement.
ATATCGTCTTTAATAAGCCAGCCAATTACGAGTGCTCTCATAAAACGACTCATCACCCCAGTGTTTATAGTTTGCTACCCAGTCCATTTGTAGAGCGAGGTGTGCAATGCGTAGGGCGTCTTGACTATGACACCACGGGATTACTTTTGATCTCAGATGATGGTCAATTTATCCACAAAATGACTACGCCCAAGAAAAACATTGGG
>JBBAKF010000100.1:0-7246 GCA_040403635.1 Polynucleobacter sp. | reverse complement strand
AAATATAGTGGTCAACCCTGAAATTAGCTTAAGCATCTCCTGATTGTCCAGCGCCGAATCGAATCAAGCTGAAGCCACCTAATTCAGACCCAAACTCTAGGGTTTGATCCAAAACTTCCACCAGGGCTTTCTATTTTGTAGAGTAATTTCCATCTCGTCGTCCTGAAGCTTAAAGAATGGCAGCAATAAATCTTCCATAGAATAAAAGCCCTTTGGTTTTCCAATGAGCTGCTCTACTGCAAATAAGATGCCATTTCCAAATGCTTCTCTTGAAATAGATTCATGCTTAAGTCGCACAGTTTGATATGGAAAACCAAATAAAATTTCGTGCGTGCCAATAATGCCGCCAGCCCTAACCGTTTTAATGGCATCATCTGTTAGCCCCAACTCCTTTGCTATTATCTTTGCTGTACCAGAAACTTCAGGCTTTTTCTTAAAGTGCTCTTCTATGATTTCAATATCAGTATATGGTGCTATATTTTTTAATATCTTGGCAGCAATCAGTAAAAAATTAATGCCCAGCGTAATGTTTGGCGAATGCATCACCACAGTCTTATCTTGAAAACTCTTTAATCTTGCAAGCGTAGCTGGCTCATATTGAGATACTGCGCTAACAATCATCACTCCGCGTTTTGCAGCAGCCTCTGCATAGTAATCAAGTCCTGATTCACTTGAAAAATCAATGATGGCATCTACGGGCATGTGATCTAGTAATTGATCTGCCGTAAATTCATCTTTCGAGTGTATTAAGCCTGGCTCATCAGATTTAATTCCTAAAAATTCAGGTACTGAGCGGTGCTCAAGGATTGTTGATTGTCTGATAACCCACTGCAAGTTTGTAAATTTAGACTCGAGCAAAACAGCTGCAATCGCTCGGCCTGTTTTCCCAAAACCAATAAGACCTACTTTCATATTCTTCTCCTGTAAAACAAATGAAAAAAAAGTGAATCTTTAAGTATCCTTAATAGCTAGTCAACGTATTCACATGAGGTTAGTTATCGTATCGTTTCGAACAAACACACTCTCGCTATTTATGTTCAGCTACCAGCCTTGAGCCATCCCTAAAATTTAATCCCATCAGTACTAAAACAACTATGTCAAAGACGATCTCTAGTCCTTGAATCAGGAAAAATGTGAAATTGATATTGCTAGCACTAGCCTGCTTTTTAAGGAAGTAAGCTATTGGCAAAAGAATCAAAATGGTAATAGCTACAATAAAAACCATTCTCACCTTCTTCTTTTGAATAAGCTCGCCTGCTTGACCCTTACCCAAAAATAATCCGATGGCAGCAGTTATGAGCAATATAGGTATTAGCGTCCAGAATGATTGCAATACGAGATCTTTAGTCGCTATAAAATCTGCTTGCGAATAAAAAAATAAGGTCGCGATTGTCCCAATAAAAAACAATGAAACAATCAAGAATGAGAAGCTTCCTACGGCTGCATGAAAGATAGTCTTCACTCTACACCCTAAAAAAAGAGATTACGTTTAAATGAAAACCAATTACTGCTAAAAATAGTAGAAGATTATATTTTTCATTTCACAGCCAGGATAAAAAATTGATTTAAATGAAAAAAACGAGGCGTTAATACTTTAGTTACCGCTTCAGAAAGTATTTTTGTAAAATAAAATCTAGTGCTTCCCAGTAAAAAATTGTCAGTATTACCAAATGCTCAGACCCCCTTATTTGTTGACACCCATGCAATAAAATGGTCTAACCACTCTTTAATAAACTTTTGACTGTTTTGGCCAATAGTGCCAGATTCGTCAAAAAATCCATCCTTCATTTGCAGAAATAGCTCAGGCTGGCATAAGGTTGGCATATTAAGAGCAGCCAATACTCCACGCAAATGCTGCTGCGCTAATGCAGTGCCTAAAGCCCCTGGAGATATACCAATAATTGCGGCAGGTTTTTTATTCCAAGAATTTTTTCCAGATGGACGAGATCCATGGTCTATGGCATTTTTAAGAACACCTGGAATAGATCGGTTGTACTCAGGTGTGACAAAGAGCACTCCATTGCATTGAGTAATCTCGGCCTTCATTCTCTTAACAGAATCAACCTGATGCTCATCATCGTCTTGGTTATAAAGGGGTATGTCCCCAATCTCGACTAGCTTGAAACTAATATTTTCTGGAGCAAGATTAATAATTGCATTAGCTAAATTACGATTGAAAGACTCCTTACGTAAACTTCCAATTACTACTCCAATTAGCATACTATCCATCATTTTCTCCCAACTTATTGGCTGCCATAAGGTGTGATTTCCCCTGGCTTACGTAGCATTTTATTAACCTCATCTAAGTGCATCTCTTCTTGCACAATCATTTCTCTAGCGTACTCTTCTAATAAAACCGACTGAACACCATTTGTCTCAGGATGGGTGCCAGTTGCAATTTTCAGCAAGTCATAATAAGCAGCTAGAGCGGCTGTTTCATGCTCTAAGCTCTCACGCAAAATATCGCCAATATCATGCTGCTCAGTTTCCAGCAAGGTGCCAATTTTTAAAGAGGGGTGACCACCTAGCAAAGTGACTAGTTCACCTGCTTTATAGGCATGATCTAAACTTTCACTAGCATTGCCTTTGAGCCATGAAACGATAGGAATTCGGTTGTATCCAAAAACCATTAAAGAATAGTGCGTGTATTTAACTACTCCCGCTAACTCGAGCTCCATAATTTTGTTGAGCGCTTGAACAGAAATTTGATGACTCATTTTGAACTCCTTATTGATATCTCAATATCTAGATTTTATTTTCTGGTATGCAGATCGCTAAACTCATGCCATTAACCTAAGTTATTTCATTCTTGGCCTCCTCAAATCTTTATCAGGTTGACTTAGGATGCCTGCCCTTAGCTCTTTAACGGCGACTGCTACAGCTCGTGCAACATTCCGCACTTCCTCTTGTATATCGAGATCTTCATCAAGGGCTGCGTGACTTTGTGCATAAGATTGATAATACCCAATCATGCGGTCTAAGCGCGCACCCACTCCCGCATCCACTAATCCCATCCAGTCTAACCAGTCAGACAGGGACCGACGAACACCTTCAATACCAGCTACATCTCCATGGACTACCAAGCCATAGACTCGACCTGCCAGATGTTTGGGGTAGCCCCACCCTGCAAGCTCCATGGCTTTCGCTTTTTCTGCATTTTTTCCGCCGGTGGATGTGGGATCAGGGTTGCCACCATCGGCGCAAACTAGTCGATCAATCATCAGCTTGAGAACGCTCGGTGTTTGATACCAATAAACTGGTGTGAGAATAATGACGGCATGAGCCGATACCCACTTTTCATAAATTTCAGCCATCCAATCATTAGTTTGCCGCTGACCATGATTTGGATAACAGCTACAAGGCCAGTTACACAGGGGCATCGCTGTAGACGCGCATCCTTTGCATGGATAAATATGCTTGTCATATCCCGAGGTGAGTAAGCTCAGATCGAGTAAATCTACTTCAATTTTCTCAACCTCTAATATTTTTTGTGCAATAGCTGTAAGTCGCCAAGTTTTTGATATTTCGCCGGGGCAACTTCCATCGTTACGCGCAGAACCACAAATGAGCAGGACTCTTGAGGGGGTCCGAGGTTCTTTTTGAAGAGCCTCTAACTGAATAAGGCGTTGACTACTAGCTTTCCATTCAACAGACAGATCAAAGTGAGGGTCTGCAAAATTTGAGCCTGCTTTTTCAGTAATAGGCGCTTTATGACCTTCTTGATAGTTGACCCAGGCAACCTGCTCTACTTGAGCCAGCGCTTCCTTGACCTGATGGAAGGAGGGATCAGAAAATGATCGGACAAATTGAATGTGAAATTCATCTCGACCAAGGGGTGGTGGGGCTTGTCCTTTGCGCGGTTTGATCATGTGGTCTCCTAGATCAATTTAACTACCTAAATTTATTGCCCTTAAACTTCATCATCTGTTTGTTATCTTCATAGAAACTTATGCAAGCTCATAATTTATTACCATCTACATCAACTACTACAGTATTTTCTCTAGCTTCTTGTGGGCCGACTTCCACTATCCGCTCGTCTAATGTAGCTAATACTTGCTCTGGATTCATGGCACGTTTAAACTCAGTTGCCTCCAAATCTGTTCGATTACGTTCATTCGGCAGATCAAATCTTAACTCTTCCAATAGGAAAATCATCTTTGCGGTCTTTTGCTCCGTAAGTAAGTTGACCTTGAGATCTAAATGAGCTCTTTGCTCCTCGAGCCTTGATAACCGATCTTGCTTAGACAAAATAATTGTTGTAGTCAAGAGGGCAGCAAGCCCAATGATGCCCTGTAAATAATGAAAAGGCGCAGGATCAAATGGGGTTATTGAATAATGGAGCATGAGAAGATTGCTGCCAACCCAAGCAGCAATAAATAATAAAATAAATAGTAAAAATGCAGGCTCGCTTATGTAGTAGCTAATGCGCTCAAGAGTACGTTGTGCGTTACTTAATTTCTCATCTTCACGCGCATAAAAATCAAGCACTGCCTCGATATTCTCATTAATTTGATCGCGCTCAGAATTGCCTGAAATGGTGTCTGGGCTAATTGAAGGCGAATTATCAAAAGTTTTATCTTTCAAGTAAGGGCTTCATAGAGGATATACATACCAACCTCATTTCTTTGAAAGTAATGAATTGAGTAAATCAATGGTTGACACCCAATCAGCATCTCTTAGCCACTCCTCTTCCAAAAAAATACATTGATCAGCAGTCCAGAAGCTTGCATTTGCTAATAAGGTTCCGGGTAGTAGCGGAGTCTTCTCAGTAAGAAACTGCTCAATTGCATTAACATCTGCCGGTAATCCCAGTTGTTCGAATAACTCTCTTACAGGGTGAAGTGGCTTTTCCATGCTACCTATCTCATGACTACTAATACCTAGTTATACGCCTATTAGTCATACTGCGGTAGAAAGATTGCATGTCAATTGAGGAACCATTAATAAACGTTGGGTGGAACCTTAGTTTCAAATCATATTTTTTGGCTGAACCCAAGCCTCAAATTGATCTTGAGTCACATAAGCGCTTTCAATTGCCGCCTGCCTTAACGTGATATTTTTCTCAAATGCAAGCTTAGCGATGCTGGCAGACTTGTCGTAGCCAATGTGGGGAGTTAAAGCAGTAACAAGCATTAGTGATCTAGTCATCAGATCTTCAATTTTCTCTAAAGTAGGTTTTATTCCGCGAGCACAATACTGATCAAAAGAACGCATACCATCACCCAGAATACGTACACTTTGTAGAAAATTATGCAAAATAAGGGGTTTGAAAACATTTAATTCAAAATTACCTGAAGCAGCGCCCATCGCAATAGTGGCGTCGTTACCCATTACTTGCAAGCAGATCATTGCCAGAGCTTCGCACTGAGTTGGATTAGTCTTACCAGGCATGATTGAGCTCCCAGGCTCATTTTCCGGAATTAAAATTTCCCCCAACCCAGACCTTGGTCCCGATGACATCCAGCGAATATCTGTTGAAACCTTCATTAAAGCTACAGCTAGCGTTTTAAGGGCTCCATGCGCAAATACTAAGGGTTCATGACCCGCTAGCGCTGCAAATTTATTGGGCGCAGAAATGAAAGGGATGCTCGTAAAACCTTTCAGCTCAAAAGCTACCTTAGAACCAAATTCTGGGTGCGTATTTAAACCCGTTCCTACAGCTGTAGCACCTATTGCAAGTTCGAACAATAATGGCATTGAAAGTTCAATGGCGTGTTGAGCTAATTTCAACTGCGCAACATAACCAGAAAACTCCTGGCCAAGAGTTAAAGGAACGGCGTCCTGTAGATGCGTTCTTCCCACTTTAATAATCTGAGAAAAATCATCTGACTTTTTTTCTAATGTAATTATTAGCTGATTTAACGCGGGAAGTAATACCCTGGTTATTTGAAAAGCAGCCACCACATGCATGGCAGTTGGAATTACGTCATTAGAGGACTGTCCAAGATTTACATCATCATTCGGATGAATATGAGGATCCTCGCCTAGCATACCGCCCATTAGCAAAATAGCCCTATTTGCAAGAACTTCATTCATATTCATATTAGTCTGAGTGGCTGATCCAGTCTGCCATATGGATAAGGGGAACTCTTTATAAAGGATTCCACTCAACACCTCTTCAGTCGCTTCTAATAGAGGGGTCGCCTTTTTCTGTGGAAGCTTACCCAACTGAACGTTAGCTAAAATACAGGCTTTTTTTACAAGTGCTAGAGCCCATATAAATTCAGGAGGCATCTTCTCTGTTGAGATATCAAACTGAATTAAGGATCTTTGAGTTTGAGCGCCCCACAAACTTTCAGAGGGAACGTCAATAACCCCAAAACTGTCCTGCTCAGGTCTAAACTTCTTCATTTGACGATCTTAAACCCTAACATTGATTTTTAAATACCGGCAGAGGAAATTTGATCAACTACTGATTAGCATCATCAGAAAAGTCTGGTACGAGCTTCATGTTAGCTTTTTGGTAAGGCTAGATCCACCTCAGTCTGCTGCATAAATTTGAGCACCAGAAAACCCAGAATTCCAGCAGTTAGAGACGCCATGAGAACCGCCATCTTCGACGCATTGATGATTCCAAGATTGTCATGGAAGGCCAGATTGGTGATAAAGATAGACATAGTCAATCCAATTCCACCCAACATACCTGCGCCGATAATATGGCCCCACCTCAAGTCTAACGGTAAACGACTTAATCCAACTGTAACAGCAATAAAGCAAAAAACTGTAATACCTAAGGGCTTGCCTATAACTAAACCCATGGCGATACCGATACTGTTTAGGCTACTAAAATGATTTAACCAGTCCTGGCCAAATATAATTCCAGTGTTTGCTAAAGCAAAAATGGGCAAAATAATAAAAGCCACTGGCTTTTGCAATAGATGCTCAAGTCTATAAGAGGGTGATTTTTGGTCGTCATCTGCGTCTGAAAATGGAATGGCAAAGGCCAACATAATTCCAGCGACCGTGGGATGAACGCCTGATTTCAATATAAAGAACCACATCAAGATGCCACCAACTATGTATGGCAAAAGAGCCCTTACCCTAAATAGTCGATTAAGCATAATAAGTAATATCCAAACAGCCAGAGCATAGATAACATACCAAACTAATAACCTACTAGTGTAAAAAAACACAATAGTCAAAATTGCTCTTAAATCGTCAATGACAGCAAAAGCTACTACGAATACTTTCAATGAGGCTGGAATACGATTACCAAGAATAGCTAAAACCCCTATAGTGAAAGCAA
>JBBAKF010000099.1:0-7339 GCA_040403635.1 Polynucleobacter sp. | reverse complement strand
ATGACTGTTGGGCCTGATTACTCTCGGCCCTCAGTCAAAACAAGCGAGCAATTTCAAGCTTCTGCTGATACTGAAGTGACTTCAAAGATTAATGAATCACCCAGTCAAAGTATTGATCCTTTAAAGTGGTGGGAAAGTTTTGGGGACGTCACCCTCAATCAACTATTACAAAAAGTTAAGGCGCAAAATTTATCGCTACAGCAAAGCGCACTTCGGGTGTATCAGTTTCAGTCTCAATTAGGTGTTAGTGATAGCCAGATCCTGCCGGTAGTCAACTTGAGTGCTACAAGCCTCAATAGTAAAAATAGTTCATTACAAGAGATCACAAATAACAATAATAATTTAATACTTAACAGTATCAATTTGCAATTAAGTTGGGAATTAGATTTTTGGGGAAAATTTCGTAGAGGCATTGAAAGTGCTTATTCGAGCTACTTATCTTCAGTTGCAGCATACTATTCAGCAGATGTCTCACTCAGTGCCGACGTAGCCAATACCTATATTAATATTCGTAATTACGAATCTTTGATCGATGTGGCTAAGACCAATTTGACATTACAAGCAGAAAGCTTAAGAATTGCCTCTGCACGCTTTAAATATGGAGCGACTTCTAAGCTTGACTTAAGTCAGGCGCAATCTGAGTATCAGAAAACCAAAGCAGATATTCCAGCTTTATATGCTTCCCTCAAAAAAACCCAGTCTGCGATGAGTCTATTGCTAGGTGAGGTGCCTGATTATTATGAAAAGAATTATGGAAATACTAAAACCAGTCTAAAACCACCTCCTGAACTTGGGGTAGGTATTCCAAAAGACTTACTGCGTCGTCGTCCTGATGTTATTCAAGCCGAATATAACGCTGCTACACAATCTGCATTGATTGGAGTTAATAAGGCAGCGCTCTATCCCAGCCTATCGCTAGGTGGCACATTTGGTTTTGCTAATTCTAATTATGGAACTACCGGTTCTGGTAATTTATTTAGCTGGGGAAATAACTCCTCAAGCATTTCGGGTGACTTACTTTTCCCCATATTTTATCGGGGTGCCATCGTAGACCAAATTCGGGTTCAGGACTCAATCTTTCAGCAGAGCATTTCTGCTTATCAAAATCAAGTGCTGACAGCACAAAAGGAAGTAGAAGATTCATTAATCACTATTTCAACATCTAAGAGCTCTTTGCAAGATCTTAAGCTAGCAGTGATTTCAGCATCAAGTGCTGCTGAGCTTTCTTTAGAGCGCTATAAGACAGGTCAGAGTGATTACACCACTGTCATTAGTGCACAGCAGTCACTGTTGAAAGTTCAAAACTCTGATATTCAAACTGCTTCTAATGAGCTATTAGGATATGTAGCTGCCTTTAAGGCTTTAGGAGGTGGTTGGTCTTCTCAAATGAGTGCACCAAAATTACCAGACATGATGATTGGTGAAATGAATGATCGTTCGAACTGGGGGTCGGTACTGACTCGAAGTGGTGAGCCCCTAAATGTTCGGGCTGCCAAGTTGCTAAGCGATACTCCAGATTTATTAAAACCTACTGCACCGACTCAGGGAAGTCTAGCACCATGAAAAATCTTTTTTTAAAAGTAAAGTTATCTCTGACTACTCTATGGCATTCTCTTCAGCAGAAATTAGGCAGCTTCAAGATCCCTTTCATGCAAAAAGCATTATCACTAAGGGCTATATTGATCTCTTTGCTAGTGATCATTGCAGTGCTAATAGTGATTGGTATGAAGTCTTGTAGTAAAACCCCTCCAGTAACGGTTACACCGGTAACTACCGCAATTCCTCTTGCTCAAGAAATCCGTAGCTTTGCTACATTTGATGGTCTAGTTGATCCCTTTCTGACTGTCAATTTAGAGGCACGAGTGAAAGGCTACCTCACGAAGATTGGCTTTGCTGATGGTGCAATGGTCAAAAAAGGTGACCTATTATTTGTGATTGAGCAGGACAGCTATATTCAAGATATGAAAGTGAAACAAGCAATCTTTGATGAAGCGAAAAGTGAGTATAGCCGCCAAAAATCTTTACTAAACGAAAACGCTACCTCACAGGCTGCTGTGGATAAAGCACTTTCTTCCTTGCAGCAGGCAGAGGCTAATTTAGCCTTATCAAAAATCAATTATGGCTACACTGAAGTAAGGGCGCCTTTTGATGGATTAATGGGAAGGCATTTATTAGATGTCGGCACTTATTTAGATGCTACTACTAAGGCTGTACAGTTGGCTACGATTCAACAGATTTCTCCAATTTATGTTTATTTCTCCATTAATGAACGTGACTTCTTAAAGTTTGAGCAGGGGAGAGATCAAAATACAGCTCCTAATAAGTCTGAGATTAATCGTCTGCCAGTCTTTGTAGGACTGCAGAATGAAATAGATTATCCGCATGAAGGCGTGTTGGACTATGCGGCCAATTTAATTTCTACAGAAACCGGAGCGCTTCAATTACGAGCGATTTTTAAGAATAAAGCTTATCGAATGATTCCTGGGCTATATGCACGAGTGATGCTGCAATATGGCCCTCCACGACAAGCATTATTAATTCCGCTAACTGCTGTAATGACGGATCAAGTAGGTAGCTATGTCTTTATCCTGGATGAGAAAAAGCGCGCACAACGGCAAGATATTATTTTAGGGCAGCGTTTTACGAAGTATGTAGAGGTCAGTAAAGGGCTTGCAGCCGATAGCCAAGTAGTCATTAACGGCTTTATCAATTTGAGCATCAATCAATTGGCTGATCCTAAAGAAATTACCCTTGAAGCGATGGCAGATCGATAAAAATGCTTTCTAAATTTTTCATTGAAAGGCCAGTACTGGCCAATGTGATCGCCTTGATGATGTTATTGATCGGGGGAGTATGTATATTCGGCCTACCCATCTCGCAATACCCTAATATCGTGCCACCGACCATTCAGGTGGTTACCCGCTATCCAGGAGCAAGTGCAACATCAGTGCAGCAGCTAGTCGCCAGCAATATTGAAACCCAAGTCAATGGCGTTGATGGCATGCTCTATATGGAGTCTACTTCTGCTAATGATGGTACATACAGCCTAACAGTTACTTTTAAAGTAGGAACTGACCCCGACCTCGCTCAGGTGAATGTACAAAACCGGGTAGCGATAGCAATTCCTTCGTTACCTCAAGCGGTTCAGAAGCAAGGAGTGACAACAAAAACCCAGTCTACAGCGATTTTGCAATTTGTAACACTCACCTCGTCTAATCCAGATCATGACGGCTTATTTTTAAGTAATCTGGCTAATCTGAAATTACAGCAGCGCTTGGCGCGAATACCAGGTGTCGCTGCAGCGAACGTGTTTGGTGTCGGTAACTACAGTATGCGGGTATGGCTTGATCCTGCACAGCTGAAAATGCGTAATCTGTCGCCAAGTGATGTCATTAATACTATCAATAAACAAAACGTATTGCTGACTGGTGGTCAGATAGGTTCCCCCCCAACACCACTGGGACAGGACTTTCAATTTACCCTCAATGTTACAAGTGCTATGACTACTCCTGAGCAGTTCGGGAGTATTGTTGTTAAAACAGGAGGTAAATCTGATATTACTTTCTTGCGCGACATTGCCCGAATTGAAATGGGAAGCCAGAACTATAGTCAGTTCTTCAAGATCAATCAGCGTCCCGCTGGAGGAATAGCGATTTACCAAATGCCAGGTGCAAATGCTTTGGCTGTTGCTGAGGCTGTTCGCGATGAAATGCAATCCATTTCTAAAACCCTTCCAAAAGAAGTGCAATGGTCAATCCCATTTGATACTACGATGTTTGTAAAAGCATCGATTCATGAGGTTTATAAGACTCTTTACGAGGCAGGCTTTCTGGTCTTGCTCGTGATTATGATTTTCTTACAAAACTGGCGCGCTACCTTGGTACCTGCTACCACAGTGCCAGTGACCATTATTGGTGCTTTTGCTGCCATGGCTGCTTTAGGTTTCTCAATCAATTTAATCACTCTGTTTGCGATTGTTTTATGTATTGGTATTGTGGTTGATGATGCGATTGTTGTAGTCGAGGCTGTTTCGAAGAAGATAGAGGAGGGTGAAGAACCTAAGCAAGGTGCTATCGATGCAATGACCCAATTGATGGGGCCTATTATCGGTATCACCTTAGTGTTGATGGCTGTATTTATTCCCGCCTCATTTATTTCGGGCATCACCGGTCAAATGTATCGACAGTTTGCTTTGGTCATTGCTGCTACTGCATTAATTAGTGGAATTAATGCGATCACACTGAAGCCTACTCAATCAGCGCAATATTTGAAGCCAACTGATCGTAGTAAAGTGAAGAATAAGTTCTATCAAAAATTTGATGAATATTTTTCTCGTCTGGCAAGCTGGTATGAGCAAAAAATTATCATACTGATGAAGAATCGAGCTAAGGCCTGTTTAGTCGGTCTAGCAATCATCGCATTCTCCTTGATTGGTTTGATCTATATACCTACAGGCTTTATTCCTAATGAGGACCAAGGCTATTTAGTTGTCTCAACTACTCTGCCTGATGCCGCTTCCTTACAAAGAACAGAAGCAAGTATCAAGAAAGCAGTCGAGGTAATCGAGAAGATACCAGGCGTAGAGACTGTCGTGGTCATTGGGGGAATCAATCTACTGAATAATAGTAGTTCCCAATCTAATTCCGGTGGTTTATATGTGATTATGAAGAAGTGGGAAGAGCGCAAAAAAGGCGAAAGTCTGCCTGAAATTTATGCCAATTTAAATGAAGGTTTAAAGCAGGTTCAAGAGCTCAAGCCTTTCGTATTATTGCCGCCAGCAATTCCTGGTTTAGGACTCTCTGGTGGTTTTGAGATGAGACTGATGTTGACTGATGGAAGTAATAATTTCGAAAAATTAGATGTTGCTGCTCATAATTTCATTCAGGAAGCAAGTAAATATCCCGAGATTATGGCGGTCCTTACGCCATTTAAAAATAATGTACCTCAACTCCAACTTAGTTTTAATGTCGCTCGAGCAGAGACCTTTGGTGTAGCTATTGGAGATGCTTATGATGTGTTGCAATCTTATGTGGGCTCAACTTACGTTAATCAATTTTTTAAGTATGGCCAAACCTATCAGGTCTATGTTCAAGCAGAAGGAAAATACCGCAATACGGTAGATCAGATTAATCGCCTATACGTTAAAAATAAGAGCGGCAATATGGTTCCCTTAGGATCCTTTATTGATATTAAGGAGATGACTGGCCCTGCCTATGTATCACAATTCCAACTGTATCCCTCTGCATCTGTCTTTGGTCAATCTCATGATGGATTTAGCTCAGGACAGGCTATCAAGCGCCTTGAACAAGTGGCAGATCAGGACTTACCAGACGGCGTTTCTTATCAGTGGACTGGGATGTCATATCAAGAAAAACTAGTTGGCAATACTGTGGTCTTGATTTTTGTCTTATCCATTTTGTTAGTCTACTTAGTGCTCGCTGCTCAATATGAAACTTGGGTAGCACCTCTATCGGTACTTACAGCGGTGCCACTATCCTTATCTGGTACGGTATTAGCTTTATGGCTTACAGGGCTTCCCAATAATATTTATGTGCAAATTGGCTTAGTGTTGATGATCGCTCTGTCTTGTAAGAACTCTATCCTGATCGTAGAGGTTGCAATCGAATGCAGGCATAAGGGAATGAGTTATGTTGATGCTGCCTTAGAGGCTTCTAAGCTGCGCTTTAGGCCAATTGTGATGACATCTATTGCTTTTATATTAGGCGTAATGCCTCTGATATTTTCAGGTGGTGCTGGAGCTGCAGCTAGAATTTCATTGGGCATTACCGTATTTAGTGGCATGATCGCCTCTACCTGTTTAGCGGTTGCATTAGTACCTGTTTTTTATGTGGAGATTGAAGAATTCTTTGATCACCGTTCGAAGAAACAGGCTTAATAGCTGATACGGTTTATCTTGTTGATGGTCTCAATCTTGTGAACTGGGATGCGGATAGTACAGCCTTGTTTAAAGTCATCAAGGCATATAGTGACTTTACAGGGGGCGCAGGGGAACTTATTATTAATGAAACCCATTAGTAATGAAAATGATTAATATCATAATTTATGAATGAGTTAAATTGACCATATACAGTGAATAAAAGATATTTAATTAGCCTAATTTTTTTTGTGTGTTCATTCGCTTTTAATATTGCATATGGCGCTCAAATTATTTGTGATACAGACGTTAGCAATTCTCAAGCCCAATTACGCATTGAATCTAATGATGATATTTATGCCTTTTCAAAAATTGACCTTCCAGGTGGCTTTAGATTAGCTGGTCAATATTTACCAAGTCTCACTAAATTCAAGCTTTATGTTTATATCAATTCAAAAGACCGGTATGTTCTCCTAAGCGCTCAAGAATTTATTATTGACCCTAAGGCTTGCTCTCGTAGCTTTGGTGACAACCTAGTTTATGGTGAGCCCTATGAAAGAGATCTTTCTTTTCAATGTCGTCAAATTTGTAAAGATTGATGGTAAATATGAAAAAATATTTAGCAATCCTTACCTCCTTCATCTTGTATGCATCGGGGTCTTTTGCCCAAAGTCAGGATATCAAATTGACTTTCGTGGGCGACATCATGCTAGATGGCTTGCCTGGCAAGTACATTAAGGCAGGGAAAGATCCATTTGCAAGTTTTGCATCATTGTTTAAACAGTCTGATAAGACAATAGGAAACTTAGAGTGCGTAGTGGGGACTACAGGGAAGGCAGAAATCAAGCCCTTTGTATTAAGGGCAAACCCAAGAGTATTACCCTTGATTAAAAAACACTTTAGTGCTGTATCGCTTGCCAATAACCATACTGGCGATTATGGACCGCAAGCATTCTCAAAGATGATTGATTTATTAGATAAGGCTGGAATTGCTTATTTTGGGGGCGGCAAAGATATACGCTCTGCTCACAAACCTATTATTTTTGACGTAAAAGGTAAACGTATTGCTGTCTTGGGATATAACATTTTTTTGCCAAGAAGCTTTGAGGCCTTAGACGATAGACCCGGAAATGCTTGGGGGGAGCTTGACTATATTGCTGAAGATATTAAAAAAGCAAAAGACTTTTATGGCGCAGATATTATCATTACATACCCACATTGGGGTTGGGAGGGCGATAAGATAGCCTCGGCAAGGCAACAGTTTTTAGCACACTTAATGATTGATAGTGGCGCTGACGCTGTGGTGGGAGGTCATCCCCATGTCACTCAAAATATTGAAATATATAAGGGCAAACCAATCTTTTATAGCTTAGGCAACTTTGTCTTTGATGGTTTTGATACTGTTGATATGAATACTGGCTGGGCACTTGAGATGACCATCAATCAAGATAATAAAATTACTTG
>JBBAKF010000098.1:0-7522 GCA_040403635.1 Polynucleobacter sp. | reverse complement strand
TATGTCTATTATCAAGTCAGTCCATGTTGCAAATATCAGCGTACCTTTGGATACTGTCACGTCATTTTCTACTCGAACCGTTTCTGAGCGTCATTACTGCTTAGTCAAAGTAACTAATACCGATGGTGTAGAAGGCATTGGATTTTGCTACGTGGGTAGCAAAGCTGGAGAGATCGCTAAAGTCGCTGTTGAGCAACTTTTGGCTCCGCTACTGATTGGTCAAGATAGTCATCGTAGCGAAGGTCTCTGGCAAACGATGTATTCTGAGTCAATTCTTCAAGGTCGTTCCGGTGCAGTCATGCGTGGTATCTCTATTTTAGATACGGCGATTTGGGATTTAAATGCCCGCACTGCTGGATTACCTTTGCACAAGTATTTAGGTGCAGTAGTCTTAGATAAGGTACCAGCCTATGCGAGTGGTGGCTATTATGTTGAAGGCAAAACTCCTGCCATGCTTGGTAAAGAAATGGAATCCTATGTAGCCTTGGGCTTTAAAGCCGTCAAAATGAAAACTGGTCGCTTATCTCCTCGTGAAGAAGAAGAGCGTTTAGCAGCAGTCAGAGATGCTGTAGGTGATGACATCATCGTCACGATGGATGCTAATAATGCTTGGCGTGACCTTCCTACAGCGATGGAATATATCCAACGTTTTGAGCAGTACAACCCATACTGGATTGAAGAGCCTTTCTCTCCAGATGCAATCGACTTACATGCTCGTCTTGCTAATAGAACAACCATTACAGTTGCTACTGGTGAAATCGAAGTTGGTAGATGGCGTCATCGTGAACTCGTTGAAGCAGGTGGCTGTGAAATTCTCCAAACTGATGCTGCAGTATGTGGTGGTATTAGTGAGTGGCGTCGTGTTGCAGCATATGCTGATGCGAAAGGTGTTACCGTTAGCCCACATTGGTTCCATGACTTACATGCCCCGCTTGTTGCAGCTACTCCTAATGCTCGCTTTGTTGAATTCTTTACCGATGACCAAGTACTTAACTTCCGTCGCTTAATCGATACACAGCTCAGCTTTAAAGATGGTGATTTGATGTTGCATCAAACACCAGGACTTGGCTTTAAATTTGATGAGTCTGCTTTGAAGAAATACGCCACAGGAGCCCAAGTATGGACACAAATTATTTAAGCGCTGAAAAAGTTCGTGGCTTTATCTCGGATGTTTTTTCTGGTTTAGGAATGCCCAAGGAAGATGCTGCCTTATGTGCTGATTTAATGGTGCGTACTGATTTATCTGGTGCAGATGGGCATGGTGTCTTTCGCTTACCCCAATACTCCGGAAGAATTAAAGCGGGTGGTATTAATTTACATCCAAAAATGACGTTATTACAAGATGCCCCATCTATCGGCTTATTACACGGTGATAACGCCATGGGGCATTTAGTAATGCATCGTTGTGCTGAGATGGCGATTGAAAAAGCTAAACAAACAGGGATTGGTTGGATGGGTTGTTGTTACGGTAACCATGCCGGAGCAGGATCTACTTTTGCCAACCTTGTTTCTGAGGCTGGTTTTGTAGGTATCTACATGGCGGTTGGTAGTGCTAATCACATGGCCCCTTGGGGTGGTGTAGATCCGCTCTTATCAACTAATCCCATTGCGATTTCTATTCCTACTGGCCCCCAAAAAGCGCCTGTGGTTTTAGATATGGCAACCACCGTAGCTGCTTACGGCAAAGTCAAAATGAAAGCCCAAGCGGGTGAGCCTATGCCTGTTGGTTGGATGATTGATAAACAAGGTAATCCACTGACAGACCCCAATCGCTCTTCAGAAGGTACCCTTCTGCCGATCGGGGACTACAAAGGTTATGGCCTATCACTGATGATTGCTCTTTTAGCAGGCTCGATGAATGGTGCAGCTGTCGGATCACAATTGGTAGACTTTAATGATGACGATACGGCAGTGACGAATACAGGACAAACTATTATTGCGGTTAATCCTGCATTTTTAGGTGGTGTTGAGCAATTCATGGCTTCATCTGGACAATTGATTCACGAGATCAAATCTTCTAAGCCACTACCAAATCAGCCTAAAATAAGAGTCCCTGGTGATGGCGCTGCACAAGCGCAACAAAAAAGAATGCAAGAAGGAATTCCAATTCCTACTGGTTTATTGAAAAAGCTCAATGAATGCGCTGTACTTGCTGGAGTTGAACCACTCAAATTATCTTAATTGGTTCACATGTTTTACGAGTTTGCTGACTTAGTACTAGCTACAGATGTAGTAGCAAGTACTAAGTTCATCACCTAAATGATTAAAAGCTTTTGATCAACTGCTTTTCTGAATTAAAAACCTATTCAAAATTGATTTTTCAATGCCATCGGCATCTAAACCACATTGTGCAAGAAGAACTGCCGAATCACCGTGGTCAATAAATTGATCTGGCAATCCTAAATGCAAAGTCGGAATACTGATTCCTTGGCTCGCTAAATATTCTAAGCAAGCACTCCCTGCCCCCCCCTGAATTACCCCTTCCTCAATGGTAACTAGTCCAGAATGAGTTTGTGCCAGGCGTTTTAGAAGCTCCTCATCTAAGGGCTTAACAAAGCGCATATCAACGACCGTTAAATCTAAACGCTCTGCCACTTCTAAAGCTGGATGGAGTAAAGTGCCAAATGCCAAGATCATCATGCGCTGATCTGATGGCGCGCCTGAGTGTCTTCGTATGTGCGCTTTACCCATTGGTAAAGGATCTAAAGTCTCAGAAACCTCGACGCCAACACCACTCCCACGAGGATAGCGCACTGCGCTAGGATGCCCTGAATAATATGCGGTACTGAGTAACTGACGACATTCGTTTTCGTCACTCGGTGTCATGACGATCATATTTGGTACACATCTAAGGTAAGGTATATCAAAGACGCCGGCATGGGTCGCGCCATCTGCGCCAACAATACCTGCCCGGTCTAAGGCAAACGTCACTGGTAGATCTTGCAATGCCACATCATGAATCAACTGATCATAGCCACGCTGTAAAAATGTTGAATAAATCGCTAATACAGGCTTTAGACCCTCACATGCTAATCCTGCGGCAAAGGTCACCGCATGCTGTTCAGCAATTCCGACATCGTGATAACGTTCTGGAAAACGCGCATGAAACTCCACCATACCAGATCCCTCACGCATTGCTGGAGTCACGCCAACCAATTTCGGATCATGCGCAGCCATATCGCAGATCCAATCACCAAAAATCTGTGTAAATGTCTTTTTAGATGGCGCTTTACTAGGCAAAATACCTAGCTTAGAATCAAATTTTCCTGGCCCATGATATTTGATCGGATCAGCTTCCGCTAAAGAATAGCCTTTGCCTTTCTTAGTCACAACATGAATAAACTGTGGGCCATCACCCTCTAGGGCTAAGCGTTTAATGTTCTGAAAAGTAGGCACTAACGAATCTAAGTCGTGACCATCAATAGGGCCAATATAGTTAAAACCAAATTCTTCAAAAATCGTGGCAGGTACGACCATACCTTTGGCTTGTGCTTCAAGACGTTTTGCAAACTCTCTTAAAGGCGGCACAATCGACAACATATTCCCCACACTATTTTTTGTGGCTTCGTAAAATGGACTACTAATGAGTCTAGCCAAGTAACGATTCAATGCACCAACAGCGGGAGAAATCGACATATCGTTATCATTCAAAATGACAATTAAAGGTAAATTTCGAGTCACACCAGCATGATTCATCGCCTCAAATGCCATACCACCAGTCATCGCACTATCACCAATAATGGCTACTGCAACTTTCTTTTCACCTTTGAGTAAGCTTGCATGCGCCATCCCCGTTGCCGCTGAGATACTAGTCGAAGAATGTGCAGTACCAAAAGTGTCGTACTCGCTCTCTGATCGCCTCGGGAATCCAGAGATGCCACCTAACTGACGCAGGCCAGCCATTTTTTCACGTCGACCAGTCAGAATTTTATGCGCATAACTTTGATGCCCTACGTCCCATACAATTTGATCTTGCGGCGTATCAAAGACATAATGCGTTGCAATAGCAAGTTCTACCGTACCCAAATTAGAGGATAAATGTCCACCAGTGGATGAGACCGATTCAATAATATATTCTCTGAGTTCATCGGCAACCTGATTGAGTTGCGTTCGGCTAAGCTCTCTAAGATCGTGAGGCGATTGGATTGTTTTAAGTAAATTAGTTATTTTCAACATATTCAACCTTTCCGTCCGGTGCTCATAAAAATTTTTGACACAATCTTCTGACATTCGTCAATACTATATTCTTCGGCATGATTTAAAGTATGCAATGATCCATGCAAAAATTTATTAGATAGGGCTCTGGCAAGCTCTGTCATCACCTCGAATGGATCCTCACCTCTTTGTATCTTTCGCTTCGCTTTTTCTAATTCTATACTCTGAAAATCCTCACTTCTTTGCTTTAGGCTTGCAATCAGAGGTACAGCAGACCGATGTTGTAACCACTGCATAAAACTTTTTACTTGTACGTCAATAATATCTTCCGCACTTTTAATAGCATTTGTCCTGTAACCAATACCTTCACGCACAACGTCACCTAGATCATCTACCGTGTAAAGGTAAACATCACGTAATTTACTGATTTCCGGCTCAATATCTCTTGGCACTGCTAAGTCAATCATCACCATAGGTGAATACTTTCTCTTTTTAAGAGCCGTATTAACCATGCCTAAACCAATAATAGGTAATGAACTTGCTGTACAAGACACCACAATATCAAATTGTGATAACAGCTGCGGTACTTCTGATAAGGCAATTGAATCACAAGGATGGCCTTGATCACTGATATATTTTGCAAGACTTTCACCACGTTCTATCGTGCGGTTAGCAATCGTAATTGACCGTGGTTTTTTTCCTAAAAAATGCGCTGCACACAACTGAATCATTTCTCCTGCGCCAATAAAAAGAACCCGCTGTTGACTCATATCTCCCAATACCCGTGAAGATAGACGCAGCGCAGCACTGGCCATTGAAACTGCGTGCGCACTAATTTCCGTCGTCGTTCGTACCTCTTTGGCAACCGAAAAAGTTTTATTAAATAATTGATTTAAACAAGTCCCCATGGATCCTGCTTGTTTTGCAGTTTGTACCGCTTGCTTCATTTGACCTAATATTTGCGTCTCACCCAGCACCATCGAATCTAAGCCACAACCTACCCGAAACACATGTCTAACAGCATCTGAGGCAATGGATGTTTGCACAAATTCTTTGATTTCGTAGGCATCAATACTGTGCTGTTGAGATAACCAATCGATCGTTTTACTCTCTACTTCTGGGGGCAATAGCAAGGAATCGTTTGCAGCACAATAGATCTCGGTACGATTACACGTCGACAAAATAGCGACTTCAGATTGATGATTTTGCGTCTGCAAATATTTTTGCAAATCAATCAAAGCATCGCTTAAGGTCTCCGGTCCAAAGGCTACTTTTTCACGAAGATCTAACGACGCATTTTGATGATTAATCCCGATGGTTAACAGATTCAAAATCGCTCCAGTCTACTGAAATGGACCATTTAAACGGATGGCCTCGTAATTTAATAAAATCGCACAACTTACCCAAATCAAGTAGGGCAACATGAGTAATGCGCCAGACTTACAAAATTTCACCATCACAACAATAATTAAAAATACCGACAACCATAAAAATCCAGATTCTATGAAGGACCAATCTGGACGATGTAATTTAAAGTACAGAAAACTCCAAAGAGCATTAAGCATCCCATTTAAAATAAATAAAATAGCTAAAATCTTTTTTTGACTGACATGCGTAGAGGCTCTCCAAGCTAAAATCCAAGCCATCGCCGATAAAACAAATATCGTAGTCCAAATCAAACCAAATGCCCAATCCGGCGGTTTCCAATCTGGTTGCTTTAAGGAGTAATACCAAGGCCCAATTTCTGTCATCAATCCACCTGCTAGAGATACGGAAAAAATCCAAATCGCTGCGGCAATAACATGAGCTTGTTTAAAAAAATGGATCATGAGGTTTTTGCAATTCCTAATAAATGACCCATATCTTTAATAAATATTTTCAGATGTGCCAATGGTTTTTTTCTGGCGAGCTTCTTATTCATATAGGATTCAAATGTCAGTTTTTGGACATCTTTATCTTCACACATTTTCACAAAACTCTCACGGCGCTTATTCGTGGTGTACCAAAAGTATTGCATGATGCCTAGAACCCAAAATGTAGTTCGGTGATCTTTCATAAAACGCTTTCTTGCTATTTGTAATTTTCTAGCATCTTGTGTGGCCAAAAACTGACCAACAGCCTCAGCAGCTAATTCACCACCCAACATCGCATAGTAAATACCTTCTCCTGAAGCAGGAGCTACAACTCCTGCAGCATCTCCTGCCAGTAAAACATTCCTACCATTATCCCAACACTTCAAAGGCTTCATCGGCAATGGCGCCCCTTCGTGACGAATCAACTCAGCATCTGCTAAACCAATATCTTCTCGTAATTTACCGACAGCATTTCTTAATGAAAACCCCTTATCGGCACTTCCCGTGCCAATACTTAATGTATCGCCGTGCGGAAAGACCCAACCATAAAAATCAGGGGAAATTTCTTTTTGATAAACCACATCACAGCGTGTTGGATCGTAATTATCGTCTGTTGTTGCAGGCTTGCGAATGATTTCATGATATGCAAATACATAGTTGGATTCTGAGCAACCAGGAACTCCAGCAGCCCGACCAACTCCAGACTTAGCACCATCTGCACCAATGACTGCTTTAGCATAGACATGTTCTAATACCCCATCCCCAATCTCGCCCTTAGCACGGACTCGGTAACTGACTTTCACCAACTCACCTTCTTCTACTAAATCGGTAAAATTACCAACCCTACGGAAGGCACCAGCCGTTTTGGCACGCTCACGTAACCATTCGTCAAAAACACCTCTGTCAACCATACCTACAAATCCATTTTCAATAGGAATATCGACTTTATTATTTTTTGGCGATACCATCCGTGCTGATGTCGCTTTTGCTACCAAAAGATCATCAGGAATCTGATAGTCTTTAATCAGTCGCGGCGGAATTGCCCCTCCACAAGGTTTAACGCGACCAGCGCGATCGAGTAATAGTACTTGTTTACCTTGTAAAGCTAATTGATGCGCCGCTGTTGCACCCGCTGGCCCACCTCCGACTACAACAACATCAAATAAGTTTGTCATGATCTCTGTCCTTTGTATTATTTTTTAATACCCATAGCATATTTTGTTGCCACAATAAAAAGTACTGCCTCAATTGCAAATACCATTGCATAGGCATTTGCCACATCCGCCATAAACACCTTCGTAATATCACTTGCAACTGCACCAAGAAGTCCACCCAAGCCAAAAGCCATTGCTTGAGCGCCTCCCCATAAACCAATTCTGACACCCTCTTTTCCGAGTCCATCGGCCACTGCTAAGCGCATCATGGAGCCAATCGCGGCAATTGAAAATGCCCCATTAGCAACACCCAATAAAAAGACATTCGTTTGTAATTGCCAGCCAATACCATACACTCCA
>JBBAKF010000097.1:0-7690 GCA_040403635.1 Polynucleobacter sp. | reverse complement strand
TGCGGCTGTCGGATACGGCATGGGACGACGGTTTGAAACTGGACGATGCGGTTGTTCTGTGAACAGCAGGTGATGACGAAGAACCGGGGTAAGTGTCGTTACTATCATCATCATCTTTGTCTCTTTTCCCATGTGGGTAACCTCTGGGGTTGATATAATCCATTTTGTAACTCTTCTTCTGTTTTTCTTTCATCCAGTCCCAATAACAAAAATAGCACAGTAAATCCGGGCAACGGTAGCACGGATCTGCGCGATGAGGACAGTTCGGAGTGGAGCAGTCAAAGTATGATGGAAATCTTTCTGCAGCGGGTGTGCTAGCTGCCGCCGCTGCTGCTGTGTCGATGCTCAAGTTTTCAGTTGCATTCGAATAAGACATATTTTTAACGTTTTGACGGGCTGCGCGGTCGGAGGTGGCAATATCATTATTGGAGCGTTTCGATGGACGATCGGTGAGATTAGTATCTTCATCATTGTTATCATCGTTCTTTCCATTCTTTCTTGCGTGCTCGCTGCTATCGCGTTTGCGTAGTTTGTTCTCAATCCATTTATAGTAGCAATCGGTGCATACCAGATGGGGACACCACTGTGTCAGATTGGCGACATTGGGACATGCGCGAGTGGAGCATGGAATGCTGTGTCTATGTGTTGCATTCAGAGCATCACCGAGGCGTGTCCCATCTCGAGCGACGATTCGATTGCGCGCTTCGTCTACGAATCGACCGTGAGGGAAGGTATGGTACATTTGTTTTGTCTCTTCATTATCATCGATATCGCTATTCTGTATGATTTCCCTGTCAGATTCAGACATTTCACTGTCCAAGACGATGCCGTCTGATGGAACATCGACAGGCATGGTTGGGTCAATGTCGACAGGCAAAGTCGGACGAATGTCTATAGGTAGCACCGGCGCTCCCACATATTGGCGAGTGTCGCCAGCGCGCAGAGGGGTTCTCCCGGGTTGGATAGGGCTACTGGAGTGGCTAGGTAAGCTCGCCCTTGTGGTTGTTCTATTCACTAATACAGGTGAATATCTTTGGCGCGGACCCATAAGCCATTGGTCACGTTCGTGTTCAATTTCGGCAGTTGCACGGGACAGCTCGGTCCGAAGCATGCGGTGACCAGTACCGCGCAGCGCGATTTCCATTCGACGTTCTTCCTCGTCGTTTTCGAAATGGACTGTCGCTGGTGGTTTGATGGATCGGAGGCGACGCAGGAGACGGTGTCTATACGACGGATCACACTCTGCTGAGTGTGCGACGAGTGGTTCTACTTCGACGCCATTATCGCTGTCATACGACAGATCGATCACTGGTGTCTTAGTTTGTGCCGCATGTCGCTCTTCATCATAAGGAATATTTTTCGCGATCGGTGATGGGGTTCTGGGCAGTCTTAGTGAGCTTGGCCAGTCCGACCACGGAGCCTCTCCATAGTCTTCAGTTTCATTGTCGGATGCGTCTTGTTGCCTATTCCCATGCTCGTAGTCGCTGTCGTCAACAAGGCCTGGTATGTCCTGGTCTTCATCATCATTGTTCTCGGTTCCGGAATCGTTGGATTCATAGTAGTCGGGGTTGTCAAGATCGGGGTCTCTTTTTGATGATGTTGTGGATGACGAGCGTGACTCGGATCCCTGACCTTCGTCACCAGAGCCGTGATGTTCGGATCCGCTTGAATCCGATCCAGCCCCGAATCCCGAAATCTCCCCTGAGTGAGCGCCTTCTTGTCCCGCGTCATTTTGTGGTGCGGAGGAGTTTTGGTCTTGCTGAGCGGGTGCTCCATTCGACCCACCCGTCGAAATTGTTTCACCGTCGAGAGCAGTGAGGTCGATAAGACGTTCTTGCTCTGCGCGAACTGCATGAACTTGGAATGCGTCGGATCGGAAACCATCTGCGAATGACTCGGAGAATTTCTCTATGTTGTCAAGATCGCATACGAAGAGGCCATTATCTAGTACAAATT
The DNA here is from genome assembly GCA_040403635.1 of Polynucleobacter sp. GTDB lineage: Bacteria > Pseudomonadota > Gammaproteobacteria > Burkholderiales > Burkholderiaceae > Polynucleobacter. The sequence goes on along the minus strand of JBBAKF010000097.1, from coordinate 5,734 downwards.
CGATACTGGCGTTGTTGGCCATGGCATGGGTGAATGTAAATGCGTTTCCTACGCCTTCAATTACAAATCCATCTGTGAGGGCTTCACTCACACTGACTATGCTTGTCGAGAGCGACGGATGGTATAGGGCTTCGCCAATTCCGGGCCATTCACCGGCAATTTGGACATCGACATCCTCACCGACAGTCTTTAGTCTAGTTGGATACTCCATCCAATATGGATTACGAAGCATTTGGAGATCGTTTACAAGATGGATTGTTGCTCCACTGTCGAGCATTGCGCGACGCATCACCAACCAGTTTCCTTTACCAGCGTAAAGGGCATCATTCGTTGGATTGCTGGAGGATGAAGCGACTTCATTTCTTAGTCGCTGTCTTTCGACCGGGGTCAGAGGAACTCTCGTATGGTTCTGAGCTAGAATCACGTTGGACTCGGAGCCTTTGCGAGTGGGTTTGACAACTCGTACCATCAGAACGTCGAACGAGAAGTGGACAAACGGCTCTGCAGGGGTTGAGGAGGCCATGTTGACCTTTTTCAATCCTCCCAGTTTCCCTCCCAGGCTCCCCTGTCTTCGTTCATCTTTTCTTGCGTTGTTTTTACTTTTATCATCGTGCTTCTCATCTCTTGTCTTTTTGTCAGCTTCTTGTGTCTTATCGGGTTTAGGTCTTCCGGAGTCTTTGTTTCTTCCCGAGTCTCTTGTGTCTCTGCTCCTTCCCGAGTCTTTTGAGCCTTTGTTTCTTCCCGCGTCTCTTGTGTCCCTGTTCTTTTGCTGCCCTTGGAGCTTTTGATCTCCTAGTCCCGAACTTTTCTTATTGCGGCAGTCTTTCATTCGGTGACCGAACTGCAAGCAGTTGTAGCACTGGATCTCGATTCCATGTACTCCATGCTCAGTCTGCTGACGAGAGACCTCGCTGCTTTTCTTTATGCGCAGGTAATCGTTAATGGTCGACTCTAACTCCGTGACGGAGCTAATCCCAGTACCACGTTCTCTGTTCTCACGAATTTGCACAATTCTTTCTGTGAGGGTGGGATAGCTCGTGAGTGCCTCTAGGAGGATCACTACTTGTTGCTCTTGGTTCACGTCTACGCCCGCGACGCGCATTTCGTAGACCATGTCAAAGAAGCGGGTAAACAAGTTTTGTATAGATTCGCGAGTTTTTGGGGTAAACTCGTAGAACCTTCTCATGATTACCGCTGTCTCTGACGACTTTTCATTTGTCTTGTACATTTCCATTAGGGTCGACAAGAGCACACACAGGTAACCCCGTTCTCTTGCGACATCGTATCTTCTTCTGCCGTTGTCCTTCGTGTCATGTTTTGTACCTTCAGGGGGCGGGATCTCGTATCCCTGTACGTAGTGGAGCTCTTCTACGTGTTCTCCCAATCTTGAATTGAGCTCGTTCAAGATTGAGGAGGACATGACTCTCGAGTTGAAGACTTCTTGGACAGTTTCAATGCATTTGAGCTTCAAGAGGGCATACTCTGCCACTAGCTCTTTTGCTTGCGCCAGCATCAGCTTCCTGATCTCGGTCTGCTGTGCATCATTTCTGGCGGTTCTGGCGGCCTCCGCGGCTTCTTCGATTCTGATTCTGGCTTCGTCGCTTTTTCCTTTCTTCGCGGACGATTCTAGGCTTTCACTTTTCGCCCTTCTGCCAGATAAGTCTAGGGTTTCGTCAAACCCTGACATGAGATTTTTGTATACGCTAATTTCAGCTTGATGTTTTATTTTTAATTTTTCTTCTACTCTAGGGGCTTTTTGATCTTTGAAGATGCTTTGGATGTAGTACTCTCCCATGTAGTACTCTCCCCCTTCCGTGAGCAGAGCTCTCATTTCTTCGGCGTTCCGAAGATTCCCTTTTAGGATTTGACGGCCGCCGCCGAAGCCCTTCGCCGAGGGTTGGATTGACCTCCCAAGATCGGCGAAAGCATCTCCTTGGTTAGACCGGTCTCTTGAAAAGCCGGACTTGTGGAGGTTCCTTCCTTTTAAGGGACCATTTCTTGAATTCATCTTGACCAGGTAAATAGGGAGTTAAACGAAGTTCTTTGTTATAAATATTATGAAAGAATAAATCTTTAGGAGGGCCGAGCGTTGGTCAATGTGTTGAAACCTACGCCGGACGAATATCAATATATGTACCACCGGAATAGTAGCTAGCTGATTCGGGTGGTGGAGTGTACTTCGTATTATAGATAGTCAAGCTGGGTCTAGAATGCTTGGCTATTTATTATACAAGAGTAAGAAATATTCGAAGGATATTTAAATCACAGTTAATATTTATAATTGTTAATCGTATGAATATAATTGTGCATGCATGTGTAAATCTTAAGTAATATATTTGATATTATCATACTATTATTCTTTCTTTTTCTTCTCTCTTTTCTCTTGAAGTATCTCGGATACTATTTCAGGTATCCCCTTCTAATCATCTCAGCCATTCAATCACTATCCAGGTCGGATCATCCTGTGATGGTGATTGTGCTTCCGTTGACGTTGCGTTTTTAATTGATACGTTCCTGTAATTGATTATGTTTCCATATACTATCTGCTACATATTGTACTACTACATACTGACAATCTTCACTGCCCGTCCACGGGTGGTTAATATCCCAAACATATATAATTCTAACACTCCCCTCGTATCAATTACAAGTGTAATTATACGGAAGCGTTGTTTCATTCTTTATTGTTGTCTCCTGTTGCTGCTTTCATTGAATCAGTCGAATCTGTGCCCATAATTGCTGCGCGTTGTTTGCGATATAACTGTCCACCCATAGGCTTGGTGTGGATGTCGGCCCACATTGTTTCCGTGCTGGTGTGTTCGAGCGTTCCAAATCCATTGTCCAATAGTTCCACGACGAAGAACCAGCGAACGCGCATGTGACGCGACTTGCCAGAGAAACCCGTTCCGTTAGCAATAATGTGGATAACCGATTGGTTATCACACATAATTTTGCATGGGTCAGTCTTTTTCTTGATACCGAAAGATTCGAGTAGTGAGGTCAGTGGAATCAGTCGTTTAATGCCGTCGACCAATGCAACAAGTTCTGCTTCGGTAGATGACAGCGTCACTAACTTTTGCATGTGACTCTTGGAATATATTGCACCGGTAGGCTCACCTTCAAATGTGAGAGTCATACCGGTGTGTGAGCGACCATTGTTGTGCACGGCATATGAAGCATCAGTGAATAGCTTCAATTGGGCCGTGGATGCGCAAAGTTTCATACCCATATGGCAAGTGGCGCGTATGTAGCCAAAGACACGGCGAAGCTTGGCGCGAGCCTTGGGGCCTGGGTTCAAGCAGAAACTGGCTAGAAAGGTGCATTCCTTCAGTATGTCGGGCCTAGTGCGGGTTGCGAGAAACATGGCGCTCATAAGCCGACTGCGGTACATTGTCACTTCATTGTCGTTTTTCTCTGTGGGATCATCGAGATCGGAAAAGAGAGTTGCAACGGATGGTGTGGCGTGTGTAGCGACACCGCCTTCGTCCGCGCAGATCTTGCGAGCATATCCCGGCTGTGATAGGATGACCTCTTTAGTCGGCGTTACTGTAATGTTCATTCCAAGAAAGGAAATGTCGCCGTCGGTGTCGTGGAATGAAATCTCTCCGAATTCTTTGGTCATTGATGCTTTGAAGTTTTCCATGTCGCGTTTCCGTTGTGCGATTAGTAGGAAGTCGTCGACATGTACCATTGCGATAATTAAGTCGCGATTGTCGTAGTTTCCGCGATAAAAGACGCATGCATCGACCTCGCTGATTTTGAATCCCATTGCTTGCATATGATTCGATGCCATCTCATTCCAATTGTGGGATGCCTGTTTGATTCCGTAAAGCGACTTTTTGAGGCGCACTGTAACGATTTCGCTACCATGAGATATCGTGGTGCGAAATTCCTTGTCGTACTTATTGAGGAATCGAACGATATCTTTTGGGAGTTGCATGTAGATTTCCTCGTCGAGTTTTGCGTGTAGGAATGCTGCGCCGACGTCAACTGTTGCCAAGTGTGCATTAAGAAGCTTCACTAACGAGAGTCCCATCATGACATGAGATATGTCGACGGTGGGAGACGATGTACGGCCGTATGAACCCGGCTTTTGTCGGTGACCACCAGCCACTAATCTTCCTTTTAGCTTTTCGAATTCGCCTTTCGCATCGTATTTTCCTTTGAGGAAGAATTTTGATGGGATTTTCGTTTTCCCTATTGTATTGTCACCATGTGTATATTCAAATACACCATGGTCGACCATATTTTGGAGTTCGCGTTTCAACGCGCCGACGACTACATCCTCTGGAAAAATCGTTTCAGCCTGCGCAATCGTAAGGTTTCCATCCTCAACGATGCTGCTGCCATACGATTCTGATACATTGTGAGCATATTCACCGAAATTGCGTTCGGGTCCTTCGAGTTCACTGTCGAACTTGATACCTGTTGCCATAATTGAATTGTGTTCGTTGAAAATATTGATGAGATGTTCCGCAGCGATTCTGTCATCGTCATCTTCATTTCCGGTCCATTCATAATCGTCGCCGTCCATGTTTTGAAGTGCCTCTCTGTCGCTTGAACCTTTCGACTCGATGATATCGATATCATCCTTAGTAATTAAAATTACTTTTGGATAGAAAGCGTTCCGTCTTGATTCTCTGTCTCCGTTGGCATGTAAAGTTACGAGCTCCTTGCTGTGTTGTCGCTCGATGTCGAAGCCAATGACGATGCCGCGATACGATTTTGGTGCGTCCTTTTTGTGACCTACGTCGGTAGCCATAACGAGACTGCCGAATGGTGCGCTAATAACAGACTTCATGTCAATTTTGCGTCCGAGAACGATTTCAGCGGGAGTCGTAGCCGATTTGAAATGATTTGATCTCATCGTCAAATTTGTGAGTTTGACGCAATGCAAAAATAAACTTGCGTACCAGTGATCTGGCAATTTGTAAGGTAAATCTGCGATAATTGCTCTCATCATATTTTTGATGTGTCGAATTTGGCGCTCCGCGACACGCGAGTGGCGCCCCGTGGAGACGAGTTCCACTTTTTCGGTGCCGTTGGTTTTGTTGAGAGTCACAAAAGCTCTCTCGCGGTCGGTAATAAATTTTCCATTTGAATCTTGTAGCTCTCCGTTTTTATCACTTTGTCGTTTGAAGAATTGCATAATCCATTGTAAATTTTCTGAAATTTCTTTTGCTGTCGTTGTTTCCAAAAGACGACCAACTGTATAGCCGGAGTAGGCATCTACGGCAATTAATATCTTTTGCTTTTTATTTAATTGCGCATTTGTAAAGCAAATGTCGGCGTAGACAATGTCGCCGACATGTGCAGCTGGCTCGCTGAGGGACTTTTTCGCTGGACGTTGGATGCCTTTCGCAGCTAGGCAAGATGCGCAATCGCCGAAGATTTTTCTGGACAGGCGAACATCTTTTGCGGTAAGATGACAATTTAATATTTTTCCATTTGAAATTGTTTCGCATAGCCTGACGTCGGAAGGATGTCCCATTGCTTCATGTAATAATTTTGCTTGCTTTGCTCTGTCGTGTTGTGCTTTTGTTAGAACAGGATCTTCGTACACGCGTGACCTGGTTGCAGTGTTGGCAGTAGCTGGTTTAGAGTTGCTGCTGGAAGATTGGTTGCGGCTGTCGGATACGGCATGGGACGACGGTTTGAAACTGGACGATGCGGTTGATCTATGAACAGCAGGCGATGCCGAAGAACCGGGGTAAGTGTCGTTACTATCATCATC
>JBBAKF010000096.1:0-7693 GCA_040403635.1 Polynucleobacter sp. | reverse complement strand
TCTCTTACCCAATTGTCCCAGGGCATGAGATTTTTGGTGAGGTAATTGAGATAGATGAAGAATCAAAAAATAGATTTGAAGTAGGCACCAAAGTAGCTGTGCAGGTAAATGTGCCCTGCTACAAATGTGAATTGTGCTTGGAAAGTAAATTTAATATGTGCGTAAATAGAAAACATTTTGGTAGTACTTTTAAAGGTGCATTTGCCGAGAAGATAGCAATTCCAGTCGGCGCCCGCATGCACGCGTATGCAGATGAAATTAATGACTTGATCGGTGGGCTCAGCGAGACTATGGCCAATGCCATCTATTGCTCCAGAAAAGTAGATCTAGAAGGCGAAAAAGATGTTCTAATCCTTGGCATGGGCTCTATTGGAGCTTGCTTGGCCCATTATTTAAAGACTACTCACCCGCAATTAAAGGTTACTGTTTTAACATCTTCAGAAGGAAAGAAAAAACAATTAGAGATACTCGGAATGAGTGGGACCTCCTTAAAAGAAATAGGCAAGCTCGCAGATCATTTTGATGTGGTTTTCGAAACATCTGGCTTTGCCGACAACTTCAAAGCAGGTTTATCCGCACTTAAGCCCACTGGAACAGCAATGGTTTACGGTGTTTTTCAATCTGAAATGCTTTTTGATTTTAATCAGGTCAGTGAATTTAAGGAATTGACCTTGATTGGTGGCCATTTAGCAGATGATGCTTCCTTTGACCTCAGTGTGAATTTCTTGACGAAGTACCAGAATGAGCTTGATTATCTGATTTCGAATATTGTTGGTTTTGAAAACTTCACTAGTGCTTTTTCGGATTCAAAATTCTCACAGTTTAAAACAATTTTTCAACCGACTCACAGAAGCGAGGCATGAGATGGTATCTGAAATCAGTATTAGTAAGAATAAGGATTTGCTCACGATCATGAACGAACTCATAGAAGTTGGAAAAAAAGTAGTAGAAAGAGGATTGGCAGTTGGCTCTGGTGGAAATTTGTCTTTCCGCGCGCCAGGAACCGACATATTCTTTATTACGGGCACCGGTACACAACTTGATCAACTTGATCCAAGTAGTTTTGCCCAGGTAAATCTTCAAGGAGAACATCTAGAGGGCATTCGGCCCTCTTCAGAATTTCGAGTGCACCTAGAGAGCTACAAAACGCGACCAGATGTCGATGTTTGTATTCATTTGCACCCTCAAGCAAGTGTTTTAACGGCAGCTTTGAATTTGCCCATTCGCTTTCTAACGATTGATCATGTGTATTACGTAAGGAATGTGGTGAGAATTCCTTGGATACTCCCAGGAACACAGGAGATTGCTGAAGCTACAGCTGTAGCCGTCAAGGATTCCAATGTTGTCATACTAGAAAATCATGGCTGCGTAGTACTAGCTCCTACAGTGCAACTTGGATTTTCTAGAGTTCTCAATCTCGAAGAAGCCTCCGAACTAACCATTAGATGTCATCAGTTAGGCCTGAATCCAAAAGAAGTTCCTAAGGCGTATTGGGATCACTTAAAAAAGAATGGCTTATGACAGCGACTTCAGCACTTATTGATATCGGTGGATCCTCCGTAAAGGTGACCATCCGAGACAATCACACTGCAAAAATGTTGACTTATGAGATTAGCGTTACCCCAACTGTTGAAGGCCGGCATATATTTCTTGATCCAACTCAACTGTTTAAAACAGTTATTGCAGCCATGAATAATTGTGCAGAGAGTTTAAGTTCTGGAGTTAAAGTAGAAAACATATACATTTCAACTTTGCGGCAGGGATTTTGCCTGATTGATAATGAAAAAGAATTGACTCCAATTTATCTAAATAGTGACACCTCAGGGGAACTGGCTCGAAAAGAATTAGAAAAGTACGGTTCAAAGAAAATATATGAAGAAACAGGACACTGGTTTGCCCCTCAACTAACTCTGCCTAAAATTATTAATCTATTTGGCAATCGACCAGAATTGCTGAAGCACAATACAAAACTTCTCTTTGTGCATGATTGGCTAGTCTGGAAATTAACACAAGAAGTTGTTACAGAAATGACTTTGGTTTCTGCAGGTCAGATGGCAAAACTTTCCGAAAAGGGCATCCATACAGATTTACTAGAATATTTCGATATTCCCGCATTACTTCTTCCTAAACCTCAAAAATTCGGATCACAGGTAGGTGCGATTAAAGCATCAATAGAGCTTTCATCCCGTTGGTCCAGTGCGAAGGTCTTTGTTGGTGGAGGTGACTCGCACTTTCTACATATGGGAGCTTCAGGAAACAGTTCTGCAAAGGTAGTAGTTTCAGCGGGCTCATCTACCCCGATATCACTCCTGAGTAAAACCATCGGTACTTCAACGTTATTGCAACCGTGGAAATCTACGTCGTTTGAAGATTCAATGTATTTCCTTGAGGGCAATTTGGGGTATCCGGGTAGTTTCCACGGTTGGCTTAGCAAGAACGTTGCAAATCCGATCACCACAGACTCATTGAATATAGCAAACATAACTAAGGCCCCAAGTGTCTTTGGATCATGCAATATGTGGAATGAAGAGAAATGGGAAACCAGACCTGCATTTTCATTTGTAGGAGATTTTTCAAAATCTAATAGCAATGAGCTAGCACTAGGTTTGATATTGGACTACTCATTTGCTCTGGCAAACCAGATATCTGCTTTGATAAATGATGGCTTCACAATTGATCAAATAATCTTTACCGGCGGTGGTGCGAGCCCTCAGTTACAGACGATCTTGGGAAGCTTGCTTGATATCCCCGTTGAGCGCGTAGCAACTGAAAATGCGGTTGATAACTTGTTCTCACTGCTCGGTAGTGAGAAAAGACATTCCGTTGTCTATGAGAACTATTCAGAATCTCTAGATGTAGAAACCTCAGAGTTCTTGAGATCAAAAGCAAAAGACCATGCTCTTTTGTACTCCCAGCTAGAAGGAATCCGGGAGGTGTTAGAAAATGCAAGGTAATTCTCTGCGCGCACTCATTACATGTGAGGTCACTACTGAATTTTTGGCGTCACTAAAAGAGCGAAATATTCAATATGAACTCTGTGGCTGGGGTCAAAATGGAATGACTTTGAGTGACAGCGAATTAGTCGCAAAGGCACAAAACTGCGAGATTGTTATTGTTGAAATTGAAGAATTGAATAGAAAAGTTCTCGAATCCTTGCCTAATCTGAAATTTGTTGGAGTATCAAGAGGCACACCAGTGAATGTGGACTTAGGGTTTTGTGAGCAACAAAAGATCCCAGTTGTCCATACACCGGGCAGAAATGCTGATTCGGTCGCTGATTACTGTCTTGCAATGATGCTGGATCTCTCAAGAAAACTAACCTCAAGCAGCCGGCACTTATCAAATGAAGGTTGGTTATTTGATGGCAAGCTACCGTATTTGGAGTTTAGAGGCCGGGAGATCGGTAATTTAGTCGTTGGCCTGTATGGCTTTGGCCAAATCGGAGTCAGGGTTGCCCAGCGCCTTATCAATGGGTTTGGGGCCACGGTTTACTACTTTGATCCTTTTGTCGAGAGTAGTAGTTACGCAACAAAGGTAAGTTCTCTAGAGGAGCTTTTTGAAATTAGTGACATTGTTTCATTACACGCACCAGTCGTGAGTGGAACCGAGAACTCAGTTGATCGCGCCTTGCTAAAAAAACTTGGCCCAGAGGGAATTTTGATTAGCTCAGCCAGAGCAAAATTAGTCGTTGAAGAGGATTTGTATCAAGCGCTAAAGACGCGAGAAATCGCAAGCGCAGCAATTGATGTTTTTTGGAGTGAACCAATTGAAAAAACAGATAAATGGTTAGGGCTGCCAAATGTTATTTGTACGCCCCACATAGCTGGCGCCTCACTTGATGTCGTTTCCAATCATTGTGAAACGATCTTGAATGGAATTGATAAGTGGTTATCAAGTAATAACACAGTAAAGGGGCCCGCATAATGACCGTAAAAGACATGTTGGACAATTGGAAATTAATGAGTCTTAGTCGGGAATTCGATCTTTATATAAAAGAGTTTGCAAAGACTGATGAGGCCGTTGGTTACCTACACACATCAATCGGTCAAGAAGCATCGTCTGTTGGAATTATTAAGCAGTTAAGAGCAGATGATTGGATGACTTCGACCTATCGAAATCACAGCCATGGCGTGGCTCGTGGTTTGGATCTTTATAAGATGGTGGCCGAACTTTTAGGTAAAAGAACGGGTTATTGCAAGGGCCTAGGTGGTTCCATGCATATCGCAGACCAAGATATAAATTTCATTGGCTCAATGGGCATTGTTGCAGGTGGAATTCCTATTGCAACTGGTGCTGCATGGGGCTCGAAAATGAAAGGAACTGATCAAGTTGCGCTATGCTTCTTTGGAGAAGGTGCAATCCATCAAGGTGCTTTCCACGAAGGCTTAGAGTTTGCCATCAAATTTGAAGCACCAGTCTTGTTTGTGTGCGAAAACAACTTATATGCAGAGTCCACCTCAAGCAAGTATCACTTGTTGCATGAATCAACAATTGGATATGTAGACCACTTCGATATTAAGGCAATAAAGGTTGATGGCAATGATTTTGAAGCGGTAGAGGAAGCTGCTAAAGAATGTTTTTCTTGGATCCGAAAGAACAAGAAGCCGGCCTTTATTGAGTCGATGACATACAAGCTATCTGGACAATATGAAGGTGATACTGAAACCTACAAATCTGCAGAAGAGATTGAATATTGGAAATCTCGCGATCCATTGAAGAGTTACAAGGCTCGAATTCTCGAAGTAGATCCATCAGTTGAATCTCAATTTGCAATATTTGAGAATGAAAATAGAAAGCAAATAGCTGATGCCTTCAGTAGGGCTGCAAAGGATCCTTTCCCAACAATTGATGACATGCATGACGCAGTTTATTTTGAAGAAGGAGCAAGCGCATGACACGTCAACTCACATACAAAGATGCCGTTAACGAGGCAATTCGCTTAGAAATGCGAAATGACCCATCGGTTATATTAATTGGCGAAGATGTTGCAGGTGGTGCAGGAAATGATCACATTCCTGGAGCGCTAGATGCTTGGGGTGGACCATTTGGAGTAACAAAAGATTTGGTTACAGAGTTTGGTCGTGAACGTGTAATTGACTCTTTACTGGCAGAAACGGGATTTATCGGAGCTTGCATTGGTGCAACTTTTGCCGGCATGCGTCCAATTGCTGAAATTATGTATTCAGACTTCATTGGAACCTCTTTTGATCAAATTCTCAACCATGCTGCAAAGCTCAGATTTACTTATGGTGGCAAAGTCAGTATCCCAATGGTTGTAAGAACTGTCACGGGTGCTGGTTTTAGAGCCGGTTCAGAACACTCTCAGATGTTGCTTTCAATTTATAGCCATATTCCTGGCATAAAGGTGATCGCCCCTTCTAATGCTTATGATGCAAAAGGTCTTTTAATTTCAGCGATTCGGGATCAAAACCCAGTGATTTTTATGGAGCACAAGCGTCTTTATATGAAGCAAAGCAATGTGCCTGAAGGCTCTTACACAATTCCAATCGGTGTTGGAGACATCAAGCGAAAAGGAAAGGACATCACAATCGTTGGTGTTCAAAAGATGGTTTTAACAGCACTAGATGCAGCAGATGAGCTTGCTAAGCAGGGAAAAGATGCCGAAGTCATTGATCCCCGTAGTTATTCGCCGATTGATATTGATTTAATCTGTGAGTCTGTGGCAAAAACGGGCCATCTATTAGTTGTTGATGAGTCTCATCCCCGCTGTTCTATAGCAACAGATATTGCTGGAATGGTTGCCGATAGAGCTTTCTCTTCACTAAAGGGCCCAATCAAGACATTGACGGGCCTGCATACGCCCGTTCCATTCTCGCCACCACTTGAAGATCATTACTTACCATCTGTTGACAATGTCATTGAATACGCAACCAAAATGTTGAACGGAGAAAAAATTGGCCAACGACGTTAAGCGCAAAGTCGTCATGGTGTGTGACACCATGAACGAAATCGACGATCAATTTGCCATTGCTTATGCACTCGGAAGTCCAAAGCTTGAGGTATTGGCGGTGATCTCATCTCACAACACATTGGTACATGGCCATGATTCTGTAAATATGTATCGGGACGAAGCACAAAGAGTAATTGACCTTTGTCAAAGGAGTGATGTCCCTTGTTTACAAGGTGCATCACGCCCGATGGAAAACATCAAAGAAGTATTGCCAAGTGAGGGATTAGATTTCATTGTTAATCTGGCTAAGCAAGGCGTGGATTTTTCAATCTTGGGAACAGGACCTGCAACTGATTTAGCCGCATTTAAATTGGGATACCCCGATCTAGCAAAAAAGGTGCCCATTATTTGGGCGGGATCATTTCCGGATGAAGAAACCTGGAAGAAATATAAGTATGGCGAGTTAAATGCCCGTGCAGATATTGCATCGTGGAGAGTGCTGTATCAAAATCATGAGAATCTAGTTGTTCTGCCTGGGTGGCCAGGAGTAGTTAAAGTCGCAGTAGAAAATTCATTATTTTTGCCGGAATTACGCTCAAAAAACAAGGCAATACTCAACTTCTTAGCTGATATTTTAGAAAAATGGGGCCATGGTCGTATAAAAATGGACATGGATTCAACTAGACCTACAAAAGTATTGTGGGACATAGTTAATATCGCTTACTACACCGTTCCTGAGGCAGTTATTACTCGGGAGATGCCAATTCCTGAAGTTGATGCTGCAGGTTCAATGTATTGGGATCGCCCAATTGCAAAGATTTCGGTCTGCATGGATGTTGATGAAGTCGCAATTATGAAAGATTTTTGGGCTGCGATGGAGCGCTTACCAAGTTAAATTACGATGCAGATGAGTTTTTGGATTCACGCACATTACATGCTGCTTCAAATTTAATCTTAAATCGCTCTGCGTTGTACCAAGTTTTGTTCCACATAATGCTTCGTGAACGCTGATCCATGTCTATTGTCTCTTTAACCAGGCAAGGTGTCAGTGTTGTAATTTCAAGTAATTTTGAGATCTTCTGATCCACAAAATCTCCAGCGATTTCTGTTTGTGAGGTAGTTATGGAAATCCCAAATTTATTTTGTAAAAGATCTTCAAGTGATCCTTCTAGCTCGCTATCTTCTATTTGGCCAATATAAGCAATTGGAATAGATGTTGTTTGGTAGGCCATAGGGATTTCATTACCAAAACGCAAACGGGAAAACTTCAAAATCTTTGAATTTAAGGGAATGCGCAATCTACTCGAGCTGACCTTGTCGGCTGCGACAATTTTAGAAACTAATAGTTTGTTTCCAGGTTCTAATCCACGAGATTGCATTTCTGAAGAGAATGAGCGGCAGCGAGCCGATAATGAATAACACTGATTTGATATATAGGTACCAGACCCAGGTCGACGTTCGAGTTTGCCTTCTAAAATGTAAGTTTCAATTGCATGACGCAAGGTCATACGTGCTATGCCAAAGCGTTCAGATAAAACACGCTCACTCGGTATTTTCTGACCAGGATAATAGGCATCTAGTAGTTCATTTAGTTCAGCACGTATCTCCATTGAAATTGCTCAACTCTCAGTAGTTAGTGCCCCTTTTCTACTAGTCCGCCTAGAGTTAGTAAAGGGATAATTGGTTACTTTCCGGTCAAGAAATGCCCTTTCTAGCCTCAACAGCCTCCCCCGATAGACTCTGGCCATGCCAAAGACGCTCCCAACCCCTGCCGCACCTGCG
>JBBAKF010000095.1:0-7729 GCA_040403635.1 Polynucleobacter sp. | reverse complement strand
TTGCATCTATGGATGCGTTGGGTGATTGGGCTAGCGATGTGCCGGAGTATGCAATTGCACTTGCTCGTGATTTTTGGCCAGGGCCAATAACTTTGATTATGAAGCGCTCCGGGTTAGCTGCAGATTTTGTCACAGGCGGGCAAGACACTGTTGGTGTTCGCGTGCCAGCACATCCTGTGGCGCTGGGGTTACTAGAAGCCTTTGCAGGTGTGGGTGGCAAGGGTGTGGCAGCACCTAGTGCCAATCGCTTTGGCAATGTTTCACCAACTACTGCCCAAGCTGTAAGTGATGAACTCAGTGATTACATGGCAGATAGCGATGTGATCCTTGATGGTGGGGCATGCGATGTTGGCGTTGAGTCCACAATTATTGATTGCACAGCAGATGCTCCAAGGATTTTGCGCCCCGGGGCAGTCACAGTTGCAATGATTGAAGAGTCAACAGGATTAGTTGTTGCAGAGGACAAAGCTGTGGGAAGAAATCAGATTCGTGTCAGTGGTTCGTTAGATAGTCACTACTCACCACTAGCAACAGTTGTATTGGATCATTCCCCCACGGCAGGTCAAGGATTTATTGCAATGGCAGATGTGGCAACACCTGATGGGGTCGTGCGATTGGCTGCGCCACTAACTCATGATGAGTTTGCACGGGTTTTGTATTCATCTCTGCGTGCAGCAGATGAGCAGGGGTTAGCAACTGTTGTTGTGCACCAGCCAGAGGGCGATGGGATTGCCATTGCTATCCGTGACCGGTTAAAGCGAGGTTCGCATAATAGAGCAGCGAAGTAGTATGGAGTCGTGAAAAAGCGTGTTTGCATCGTAATAAACAGCCTTATCCAAGGTGGTGCGCAAAAATCTGCACTTTTGTTGGCGCAGGAGTTGTATCAAGCCGAACATGAAGTTTACATACTCACTTTTTACCCTGAAGAAACTGATTTTTTCAAAATTCCCAGCGGGGTTCACGTCGAACGATTCATTTATCCATTTCAGGATAGAGAAAGATTAAAAGATGGAAACCGATTGAGTATTAGGGTTCAGAGAATCCTGAATAGAATTAAGGATTTTAGGAATTTACGTAAGTTTTTTGCTGGATTTCGGCCTGATTTGGTAATTTCCTTTGAAGCTTCAACATCTGTACTAACCTACTTTGCAAATTATAATTTGAGCCCACAAATCATTTCAGAGCGCGTGCATCCTGAATTCCACAAGATTCCAAGGTGGGCTCGTATACTTAGACCATGCGTCTATAAATCGAAGAAGACAATCCTGCATTGCCAAGGTAATTCAATTGCCACTTGGATGAATGAAAAGTATCAAAAAAATATTTTTGTGATACCAAATTTTTTAGGGGAACAGACAAACGACAGCTGGAATGAAAATTCTAAGAAGATCAAAATATTTAGTCGTTATACGCATCAAAAAGGAATAGATTTAGCTTTAATTGCATGGAGCCTTTTGCCCCCAGAGTTACAGAGTGAGTTTACTCTTGAAATCTTTGGTGATGGAGATCGTTCTGAGTATGAGAATTTAGTCACGAAACTTAAGATAGGGCAAAGCGTTAAATTAAATAGTGCAACCGCAAACGTTAAGCAAGAATTGGGTGATTGCCTGCTCTATCTCATGCCAAGTCGTTTTGAGGGGTTCCCAAACGCGTTGGCAGAATCTATGGGTCGTGGAATACCTAGCCTAGTGACAGATGTCCCCTCTGCGATTAAGGATTTAACGCTTGATGGAAAGCTCGCAAGGCTTTCCGGACCTTCATCCCAAGAAATATCGAAAAACATTGAATTCTTGCTCCGAAATTCAACAGAACTAAAAAAATTGAGTTCTGCAGGCAAGCTTGTTTCGTTCTACTTTAAAGACTCAAATACTTTGAGTGAATGGTTAGAGCTAATCAATTGGGCACTAGCTGGCCGTGAATCTATGCTCTCGAAATGTCGAGCTTGCGGGGGAAAGCTGGAGAGAAAAATTGCCAGTCGGACCAGATCAGGCCTAAAGCGTGAATTACTTACATTGTGGGAGATAGAAGTTGATGTGCGTGACATGGGTTCAAATCCCTTAGTTTTTGCGAGCAAATGCAAGAAGTGTAAGTCTATGAATTTCTCGGGCTCTCAAGGTAACACTTCGTTTTATGAGGCGTGCTACAAAAGCGAGAGATACTCCCGCTCATTGCCATGGGACTATCAGTTGCAGATAACAGAAATTATTTCTAAAGAAAAAAGCTTAAAAGTTTTAGATTTTGGTGGAGGAGTATCACCTTTTGCAAAACTACAATCACCTGAGATAGAAGTTACGATAATTGATTTATCCTTAAAAGTTCATGAAGAATTACGAAAGCTTCAAGTGACTGCTTACTCTCAACTTTCTCAAATTCCTGCTGGGATTACATTTGACCACATCAACCTTTCACACACAATCGAGCATATAGACGACCCAATTGGATTAGTAAATTCTTTAATTCCTTTCTTAAGCCCTGGTGGAAAAATTTTTGTCACAACGCCTGATGCGACGGTTCAAAACCTATTAAGTTCACCTCTAGCTTGGCCCCCCCACCATACAATCGGATTTTCGCCAGATGCGCTAAGAAGAATTCTTGAAAAATCGAATTTAAAGAATATAACTTTGAGTAGAAATCCAAACAAAGTAGATTCAAGCTTTGATTTTATGCTTTCTGGCGAGATGTAGCTATTAAGTAAGTGTTAAGAGGAAAAGATTTAGTCTTATCAAATCTATCTAATCCGACTAGCATCATATTTGAAACAGCATTTCCAAGCAACCATACTGGCAAAAAGATTACTTTAAGCATTTGTAAGAATAGATTTGAACTAATTGTATAGTTGATAAAATTCAGATAGATAGTTGCCAAGGATGAACCCACCCCACCGAGAACCCCACATTCGGAAATATCAAAATCTTTAAAAAAGTATTCAAGTTGTGTTGTTGTGTATCGCATGTGATCTTCTGGCATGCCATGAAAAGGATATAAGAAGGGTGCATTTAGGATGATTTGTCCACCAGGCTTTAGCACCCTGTTTATCTCCGAAATTAAGAATGCTGGCTCTTCAATATGTTCAATGACTTGTGTACATAACACCACATCAAAGGAGTTTGATTGTATTGGCCATGCCGCACCTTTAGTGATCAAGAAATTAACATTTTCACCTTGACTTACATCAAGTCCCTTCCAATCAAGGTCTGGACGTATGTGCCAATAAGGCGCATCCCCAACTCCAACGTCTAAGACTAGTGAACCCTTAGGAATTTTTGATAAATAGTTTTTTGCAAAACGCATTAACTGACGATTCATAGCCCATTGATGATGAAAGACATTAGTGTCAGGGTGTTTTCCGGCAATTATGTCAATTGTTTTATCTCTCAAGTGTATTAGCGAACTTGCGTTCATAAAGATTCGTCTAAAGATTCGCTTGAGGTTGTATTCGTACCTACCGAACCGGCTCATGTGAGAATTCCAAGATTGAAAACATCTACAGAGAGATTGTTTAATGAGGTACTCATAGCGACCCATCCGACTCATTTACAAAATTTCCTTTACGATCCAAATTTTTAATTAAATCCATCCATGCTGACCCAACATGTCTTGCGTCTGATAAATTCAAAATATACTTTCTTAGCCCTTCTGATGATTCGATTATATTCTCAGAGGACTGGTCAAGCTTTTCCTGAATAGCTCTTTGGAAATCTACAGGATTCAGTGGATCGAATGAGTGTGCAGTGGAAAGTTGTTGGTCCAGCTCAAACATATTTGAAAAAAGAATGGGACAACCAATAGCGATGGCTTCGAAAAGTGAATTCGGCTGACTCTCCCAAGACGTTGAAGGCATGAGGTAAATGTCCAAACCCTCAAACCACTCGGCTATTTCCGAGTCAGAGATTTTAGCTTCAACTTGATAGTGGCTATAGATTCCAGATAATTTCCAGGTTTCCGATTCTGAAGATTGTTGACCAATTAGGGATAGTTCAATTTTTACAAAGTCTGGTGGAAGCATAGAAATATTCTTGAATGTCTCCAAGATTCCTTTACCTGACACCTGTCGGGCAGCTATTCCGATTCGGAGTTTTGAAATTGGCCTCTTGGCTATTAACAGTTTTGATTTACTCTCAGCTTTTGAAGCCCAAGACGAAAGCAAATTCGGAATGAGTTTGATCTTCTTTATCTGATATCCGATAGACTCATGGAATTTAGATGCCGGTTGACCATTCGCCACAATATAGGAAGGAATTACCCTAGAAAGTAGAACCAAAATGAATCTCTTCAAGTAACTAAAGCTTGGAATTGTAGAATTCCGAGCACTCCAGATCACAGGGGTTTTTCCAGCAAGTTTTGTGGCCATCCCACCCAAAATATCTGCATTGTATAGCCACGTGATGACAACATCAGGACGGTTCTTTTTAATCAATTTTCGAAGTCTTGCAACTACTGTAAATTTTGAATATTTAGTGGAATCAATAACACTAATGTTTGGAAAATCTCTTTGATACTTCTCAAGTAATGGACCGTCGGCATCCAAAGAAATTATCTCAATCGCAACTTCCTCTTTTAACAGATTACAAAGAAGTAGTAGTTGGCGTTCTGCGCCGCCAAGATTCATGCTTGCAGTTACAAAAGTAACTTTCGGGCGGCGTACTGTACTCAAAGACTTTGCGCCCTTTTAATTGAGGATCCCAGTGAGAGAATCAACCACTCAAAAGTGGCATCTTTTCGATCACTTCTTTGTAGTTCAGCCCACATCTTTTTGATTTCTAAAGATTCTAACTCCAGTGAATTCCAGTCTGTCTCATGAATAATCGCAGTTCCCCATTCCTTTAGTGTGGTTCTAAACCAGTCTCCCAAAGGTGCACCAAACCCTTGTTTTTTTCGATCAAACTGTCCGGCAGGGACGTATTTGTTAATAATGTTTTTAAGGATGAATTTTTGAGATGGCTGGGATGTTCCGAATGGCCCTAAGGATTGTGCGATAGACACAACTCGAGGATCTAGGAATGGGGCGCGAGTTTCTAAACTGCTAGCCATTGCTGCTCGGTCAACCTTTACTAAAATATCGTCAGTTAAATAAGTATCGACATCGAACTCACGCATCCAATTTAGAGATGGCCTTACGAATTTCTTGCTCAGATACAAACTATCAATTGCATTGTTTAGATCTAGTTCAAAATTGGCATAGGTTTTACTTATGTGGCTAAATCCAACAAGTGGCAGATAAGCTTGTAAGGGTGAATCAGATTCAAGAATCCCTTTAAGCCTTGCACCCTTGGGTCCAAAAAGACGGAGTAGCTGTGGATAGCTTCTAGCCACTCTGAATACAAGTGATGAAGCGGGAGCGTTTCCTTCTAAATTTTCTTCCAGGAATTGAAATCTTGAATACCGCCCATAACCGAAAAAGAGTTCGTCGGCACCATCACCGGTAAGACAAACAGTCACGTGTTCCCGAGCAAATTGTGAAACAAAAGTAGTTGGAAACACTGATGGATCACCAAGTGGCTCGGAGTAGGCACTCGTAACTTTCTCAAGAATGGAGCTGGCGTTCTTCGCCGTCATAGTATGTTCATGATGTGTAGTGCCAAGAGCGTGCGAAATGCCCAGTGCAAATTCTGATTCATCAAAATCTTTTTGCTCAAAACCAATTGAGAATGAATGCATGCTTTGACTATGTTCTTGTTGAGCTAATGCCGAAATAAGGGATGAGTCGACGCCACCGGACAGGAAAAGCCCAACGGGCACATCAGCCTCAAGTTGCTCCTTTACGGATTTACGCAAAACTTCTTCAAGCTCATCAGATGTGTGCTTACGCTCGTTCTGAATTTCAAAGGGTGCTACCCATCTTGATTGTCGCTCCTCAGCCCAGTCTTGCTTTGTTAAGTTTAGAGAAAACTTGCCACCAGGACTTATCTTCTCAATCCCCTTATAAAGTGACTGACGGTAAGGGACGTAACCGAGGGTGAGGTAACTGCCTAAGGCCACCTGATCTATCTCAAGTGAATTTATCTTTTTAATGAAATAGGTAGCCGAGTCATATTGCGAACTAAAGAAAATTGCATTAGATCTCTTCACTAGGTGCAACGGCTTTTCACCAAATCGATCACGAACGAGTTCAATTTCCGAAGTTCGTTCGTTGAGCGTTGCCCATGCGAACATTCCCCGAATTTTCTTCAAAGTATCCGAAGTTCCCTTTAGGGCCAAGAGTTCGACTAGTACTTCAGTGTCTGAATGCGTAAGTAGCCCACGCCCAATTTCTGACCTTAGATCTCCATGGTTGTAAATCTCGCCATTTAAAATGATTGAAAGTGCCTTGTCTATGTTAGATCGCATTGGTTGGTTAGCTAATGGATTCAAGTCGGCGACTCTTAAATGTTGATGGTAGAAGTGAGCAGTCCAGGCTTGATTCGCAAATGTGGTTGTCGTGTGATTGTCGGGGCCGCGGCAGGCCTGTAATTCTTGAACCCTTTTACCTAGATTCTCGCACAAGTCCGTACAATTATTTTTGTGGATGTACCCTGCAATTCCGCACATTACTTCACGTAACTTTCATACCAAGAAACGAACTTACTTACACCCGAAGCCATAGGGGTTTGCTCGGGAAGCGTGATTAATTTCGAGACATTTCCTAGATCGGCCCACGTTTTCTCTACGTCTACCTTAGGTCTTTCAACAACTCGAACTATAGGTTCACTCTTTGCGAACTTGGCAATTGTGTTTAAGAATTGAATAGTTTCTTCGGGATTACCGCAAGCAATATTGATAGCTCTGTGCTCGGGAGTTAGGTCTGTTTCGATTATGCTCTTCAGAATCTTTATCGAATCGTCGATGTAAGTGAAATTTCTAGAGCCCCCGGTTTTGCCATATAAGGAAATTTCTTGATTATTTTTAATCTTTTCCAAGAAACTCCAATAAGCCATATCAGGGCGACCCCATGGACCATAAACGGTGAAGAATCTAAGTGCGGTTATTGGAAACTTCACTAATACTTGAGATGCACGTGCCTCAGTTTCATTCATCCATTTAGTTGCTGCGTAGTAACTTTTTAGATTCAATCCCGTAGCATCTGGCTCCCGAACAGGCCCATCTTTAGCCAAATCACCGTAAACGCTAGAGGACGATGCATACATGAAGTGCTTTGGATTTATCTCTCGCACCGCTTCAAGGATATTTGAAAAGGCTGCAACATTATTTTTTGCATAAAGTTTTGGCATTAGTTGACCTTGCCTTACACCTGGCCATGCAGCCAGGTGAATTACAACATCACAGTCTTGGAATATTGTGATTAATTCACTGGCTTCAGTTTCAGAAACATCGATTTGTTGAACTTTAAAGTTATGAAGATCCATTAAGTATTTTGCTCTATGAGCGCTTAAGTCCCCGCCATAAGCTGGATTTAAGGAGTCGATTCCTACAACTTCATGACCATCCAAAAGGAGGGAATCTGTTAAATGCATGCCAATGAAACCAGCAGCACCAGTAATTCCAATTTTCATCTCTCCCCCAATTGTTGAAGCATACCTTTTACCCCTTAATTCATAGTGAAATTGCTAGTATCCGCAGGTGAGCATTAGCGCTAGCCAGTTTGTGATTTTAGGATTTGCTGCGTTTGCGTTAACAGGTTTATTAACTTGGCCTGTGAGGGCTTTAGCAATTCGTTTAGGTGCAATGGATGCGCCGAATATGGCCCGTAAAACACAGGCAGAGCCAGTGCCGTATCTAGGTGGCGTCGCAA
>JBBAKF010000094.1:0-7734 GCA_040403635.1 Polynucleobacter sp. | reverse complement strand
AAAAAGTAATCAGCTCTTGATCATCTCCGGCTGGTTCAAGATGATTAGTCTCTACCCCCTCAATAATGCTGCGCAGAATATCATTCATCTCTAGCAAGCGAGTTGATTTGTCAAAATCTAACTGGGCTTGTCCAGCACGAATTTTGCCCAACAGACTCTCTTCAGCATGAGAGAGTTTTTCCAATCGCTTCAAGGAAAAAAAGCCGCTGCTTCCTTTGAGGGTATGCAAACCCCGAAATATATTTCCTACTAAAGCTTGATCGCTCGGATTTTCCTCTAAGCGAACAAAATCCCCATCTAGTTGATCGATGATTTCCCGAGCTTCTAGGATAAATTCAGCAAGGATTTCGTCGTGGTTTTCCATGTAGTCTAATAGTAATGGACGTTTATTTGGACAGGCGGATAGAATGGGGGTTTACGAGATATTAGCTTATATTAGGCAATAATCCCACAGTTAGCCCCATACAATAGGCTGACTTACGCATGAACCTTCTACAGGAAGCCCGACTGAATGTTTCGTACCTTTTTAAATAAATTTGACAGACAATCAACCGTCAAAACTAAGCTTATAGTGAGCTTTGGTCTGATTCTATTTTTCACGATCATCGTTGGTGGTATTTCGATCTACGGCTACTATGTCATGGGTAAAAGTGCTGACTGGCTTTATGTGCAAGGCGCTAAAGGAATTGAAGAGTCTAAGCAATTACAAATTGAAGCTGCGGCCTTTGACATCGAAGTAAATCACCTACTACTATCCTCCACTCTTTCAAATAAGGCTGAGGGTCAAGCATTACGGGAACAGTCAATAGCAAATATTGAAAAGCTCAGAACGAACCTAGAAAAATCGCTTAAAGTTATTGAAGGCAACATTATTCGTTCTAAAACAAGAGTTGAGTTTAATGAGCTAGTTGAAGACTTTGATATTTACTTAATTGCAATCGAGCAGATTATTTTGCTTGAAAGGGGTTCACCAGCTATAGCAACCTCGATGTATTTTAGTGATAAGTTTCAAGGCTTTAAACCCCGTATCAATAAAGACTTACAGGATTTTGTAGACGCCAAATTAGAAAGCGCTAAGCTGTTCCATCAAGAATCGGAAATAGCCCAGCAATATGCAATCCTCTCTACGATTATTACCATTATCATCGCAATTTTATTTAGCATTCTGATTGGTATTCGCTTCAGGCATTCCATTATTGATCCACTCCATAAAACAAAAGAAGCTCTGAATGCTTTGGCTGGGTCTCGTCTCAACACCACTATTCAAGGTTTGGATTATGTTGGCGTGGTGGGTCAGATTGCTAGTCAGCTCAAATATTGCAAAATAATCTTCGTGGTGCCATTCAAGAAATTAGTAGTAATGCCCTAATGATCAGTGCTTCCTCAGAAGAACTCGCTGCAGTTAGCGCTCAACTGAATGCCAATGCTGAAGAGACTTCCTCTCAAGCAAATGAAGTAGCGCAATCCTCTGATATCGTCAGTCAAAATACACAGTCTGTTGCTACCTCTGCTGAGGAATTTAGCACTAGTATTCGTGAGATTTCAATTAATGCGATGGAAGCCTCACGCGTTGCTAATCAGGCCGTGACTATTGCCAATAGCACCAATCAACAAATGTCTAAGTTGAGTAATAGCAGCATTCAAATCGGTGAAGTAGTTGCCGTGATTGCTGATATTGCTGAGCAAACGAATTTATTGGCTCTGAATGCTACCATCGAGGCGGCACGTGCTGGCGAGCTTGGTAAAGGCTTTGCCGTAGTCGCAAATGAGGTAAAAGAGTTAGCTCGCTCTACCGCCAAGGCTACTAATGAAATTGGTCAATCCATTGATGCTATCCAAGCAGATGCTAAAGGAGCCATTGAATCGATTGCAGAAATCACGCAGATCATCAATAAGATCGATGATATCTCCAGCATTATTGCGACTGCGGTTGAAGAGCAGGCTGCTACTGTTAGTGAGATCTCTCGCAATATTTCTACATCGGCAGGTAGCTCAGCTAAAATTACTGAAACCGTTGAAGCTGTAGCTCTCGCCTCACGCGGGATCTCTTCAGGCTCATCTGAAATTCAAAACTCCTCTGCTGAATTGGCAAGAGTTTCTGCTAAGCTCAAGGAATTGGTTTCTAAATTTGAATGCTAAGCTGATTGAGTAGACATTAAAAAGGCATCCATTGGATGCCTTTTTAGTTTGCGAGATGAATACTTATTCCGCTTTAATGTCAGCTGCCTGAATCACCTTACCCCATCGCTCTGTTTCTGATTTAATTCTTGCTTTAAATTCATCAATAGAGCCCCCAACTGTATCTGCGCCTACCTTAGTCATACGCTCACGAAATTCTGGGGTGCTAATAATCTTGTTTGCCTCTGCATTAATCCTGTCCAAGATAGGTGTTGGAGTTCCAGCAGGAGCCAATAAAGCAAACCATCCTTGCGAATCAAAGCCTTTCATTCCAGACTCATCTAAAGTCGGGATCTCTGGTGCCGAGGCGGTTCTCTTCAGAGTCGTTACTCCAAGCGCTTTGATTTGACCACCATTAATTAACGGCAATGCAGCAGGCAGATTATCAAACATCATACTTATCTGGCCACCAATCAAATCTTGCAGGGCGGGCGCACTACCTTTATAGGGCACATGAATAATGTCAAGGCCGTAAGTAGCTTTCATAGACTCTAATGCTAAATGGGGGCTGCCACCTATACTTGATGATCCACCACTCAGTTTGCCTGGGTTTGCCTTGGCATAGGCAATCAATTCTTGTACATTTTTTACAGGCAATTTACTATTCACCAATAAGACATTCGGCACAGAAGCAAACACAATAATTGGCGCTAAATCCTTTTGCGGATTAAATGGAGTGCTTTTAATAATTTGATGATTAATCGTTAAGGTCTGTGGCGAACCAATCACCAAGGTATAACCATCTGGAGCTGCCCTAGTGGCCTCACCAATACCGATATTGCCGCTAGCCCCTGGCTTATTTTCGACGATAAAGGTTTGTCCTAAGGCATTTTGAAGCCTCTCAGCTATTGCCCTACCCACGATATCAGTAGCGCCGCCTGGTGGAAACGGAATAATGACTTTGACTGGCTTATTAGGATAGCTTTGGGCTAATACTTGACCACCAAAAGTGAATAATATTGCGCCCAGTAAAGTGACTATGAAAGTTTTTCTCATCTCATCTCTCCATTAATTAATAAAAACAACTAAGTACTCATTGCTTGACCACCATTGACATCTAACAATACGCCCGTAATAAAACCACTTTGAGGGGAGGCCAAAAACGCAATAGTATTTGCTATGTCATCTACCTCACCATGCCTTCGTACGGGAATTTCATTTAAGATTTTTTGGCGCAGTTCATCTGATTGGCGCTCTTTCAATAGACCTTGCACTCTTGGCGTCATTACTGCACCAGGGCAAATGGCATTACAAGTAATACCTTGTGGCCCAAACTCTTGTGCTAACTGCAAAGTAAGCGCATGAATCGCTCCTTTAACTGCAACATAGTTTGCGCCTGCAAATAAGCTGCCATAGCGACCAGCCTTAGATCCTATATTAATAATTCGTCCATATTGCCGATCAATCATCAATGGAATCACTAACTGAGAAAGTTTGACTGTCAGCATTAAATTCAGATTAAATACCCTCTCCCAATCTTCTTTACTCTGTTTGAGAAAGTTAAATGGTGTATGCAAAGAACCGCCTGCATTATTAATAAGGACATCAATCTTTGACGATTGTTCGATGGTATTGATAAACGCTTGCTCTACCTCCAGCTCATTGACCAAGTCAACAGCTCTCGTCTGAATCGCTAAATTTTCAGATTTTGCATCACTCGAGAGCTCTGCTAAAGCTTGAGCATCTCGATCCCATACATGCACTGTTGCACCGCGTCTAGCCAGATCAATCGCAATGCCACGGCCTAAACCGCTGGCTGCCGCAGTAATTAAAACTACTTGTTGATCAAAACTATTGGTATTGGTCATGTCACTAATCCATTAAGGTTCCGCCATTAACATCCAAAATGTGTCCAGTAATATAAGAAGCGGAATCCGAACAAAGAAAGTAGGCTGCTTCTGCAATTTCTGCAGGTAAACCCAATCTTTTTAATGGAATTCTTTCTGCTAATCCCACCCAAAGCTCTTTTGGAATCATCGTACCCTCAATCGAGCCAGGTGCAAGACCATTAATGCGAACACCAAATGGCGCAAGCTCTATAGCAAGTGATTTAATGAGGGAGATCACACCAGCTTTTGAGGCGCAATAATGAGCCTTTGTGCCTGCTGGATTTGGATCAAAACCTGCATAACCCACTTTACCTGCTCGTGAAGTGATTAGTAGACCAGCACCTTGAGATTCTTGAAGGAAGGGTATTGAGGTCTTCATCACAATAAATGCCCCCGTTAAATTAATATCCATCATTCTGCGCCAGGATTCAATGGATGTATCTTTAATGGAGGCTCGTGACTCCGTAATAGCGGCACTGTTTACTACCGCCTTAATAGGGCCGAATGTTCTTGCTAGCTGCAGGGCATTCTCCACCTCTGCAGGATTTGTAATATCGCATGCCACCCGCTTAAACGAACTATCTGTACTACCAAAGCTCTTTTCTTCAGATTGAAACGTGCGATCCAGTCCAACCACCTGGTAGTGCTGGCTAAATTGATTGGCAATGGCAAGCCCAATATTATTGGCAGCTCCAGTAATGACTGCGACTGGTTTCATCTTGATAGCATTCGCTTAATAATCTGAAGCAGGATGATGACTTGCTGCTGGATCAATTGCTACATCAATCAGGCATGGACCATTCATTTTTTCTGCTTCTTTCAAAGCCTCCAACATATCCTGCGATCGCGTTACCTCGATAGCATGACATCCCATTCCTTTAGCAATCGTAGCAAAATTAGTTGGAGGGTAATTGACACCGTAGGCCTCGCCTTTCATATTGTCCCGCACCATTCCTAATCCACAATTGTTAGCTACAACGACAGTAATCGGTGCATTCTCAGAAATAGCAGTAGATAAAGCAGCTACAGACATGCCAGCACCACCATCGCCCGTTAAAGAAATCACGCGCTTATCAGGTCTACCAATTTTTGCACCCACTCCAGCTGGAATGGACCACCCCATTCCACCAATACCACCAGGCACCAGCAACTGACCAGGAGTCCGAATTTTTAATGTTCCCGTAACCCAGATGCGATTATTACCAGCATCAAGCGTTAGTAAATGATCGGGGGTCAAATGCTGATCAAGTGCTCTAACGATATCAACGTTATGCACTGTTCCCTCTGCTGTCTTGTACTCATCAATCACACCATAACGACTCTTAAGATTATTTTCTGCAATCCACTTTAAGCGCTCAAGTCGTTTGGATTCACCAAGGTCAGAGCCCTGTAGCATCTCTAATGCATCACCTGCATCACCAGTAATGGATAATTTAACGGGATATACCCAACCACTATTACGTGGATCAATATCAATTTGAACGAGTGTTTGATTCTCTGGATTTAGAAATCCTGCCTCGCAAAAGCGCATGTAATCTGGTCCTAGACTAGCTCCTAATGCTATGACTAAATCGGCATCTCGTAATGCATTGTTGGCAGCCTTACATCCCCAGGTACCCAACATGCCAACGCTAATAGGCGAAGATTCATCTACAACACCTTTGCCGTTATAGCTCGTCGCAACCGCAAGAGCCCCCTTACCAGCCACTTTTGCCAATAAATCTCTTGTACGATCATTTTGTGCGCCCTGCCCCACAATCAATAGTGGACGCGCAGCTTTTTTAATCATTGCTGCTAACTCGTTTACGGCTTTTGCATCTGGCCGAGCTGGCGTGTATCGCAAATGTCCAGCTGAAGGATAAAGACTCACTCTTGGATTAATTTCAAAATCGCGCCGAATAATGCTGGACTTCAGCACCACAGCTGCTGGCCCGTAGCGTGGTAAAGTCGCATGCTTAAACGCCATTTGAACGCCATAAACGGCCTCATCAATTTCAGTTGCATAAGCACAAAACTTGGTCATGGTCCTCAAAACAGTTACAGCATCGGCAGCACCATAATCACCGGTCATTGTTTGATAGACACCACGCATAGCAAAACCGTCATAGCAAGATGTGTCAGTGAGAACCACCATTGGCGACCCAGCAAAGTAAGCCTCTAAAATTCCAAAGGCTCCAGTGGTGGTCAAAAATGGTCCCATACCCATCAGCACTGCTGGTGTGCCTGTTACCTTTCCGTAGGCCTGAGCCATGATGGAAGCATGTTGCTCACTGCGTGATAGGACTAATTTGATGTCTGCGCGAGCCTTATAAAAGTCATCGAGCATCCAAGTAATGCCTAAGCCAGGTAAGGTAAAAGCGTGTTTTGCACCGCATTCCACGAGTGTTTTGACTATTTCATGCTTTGTTGTGGTCATTTCTCCAAATCCCTTTGATTAATTCAATTAAATCAGTATTTATGCAAACGATTGCAGTATCCTATCACCCACAAAAGATTTATGCAAACGTTTGCAAAAAAGCAGGTCGCCATGGTGTAATTGGGCATCAGACCCCAATATGAGCAAAAAAAATATCCCTACTTTGCATGATGTTGCTAAAGCAGCAGCCGTTTCTCCAGGAACGGTCTCTAGGGCGTTAACTCGTCCTGATTTGGTAGCGGAAAAGACCCGGGAGCGGATACTAAAGTACGTTAAAAAACTACATTACCTACCAGACCCCGCCGGCAGAAACCTGAGGGCAAATAAACCCATCGTGGTTGGTGCAGTCATTCCGAAAAATGGCATCTCTACTTTTGCTCAGACAATCTCAGATCTCAACGATGCTCTTGAGCTACAAAAAATTACTCTCATTGTTTCTCAACCTGAGTACTCCTCTGCAAGTTCAGGGTCTGCAGCTTATCGACTTCTAGAACAGGGAGCCGATGCTTTGATTCTACTCGGGGAAGATCATGATCAAGATCTATTTGACACTCTCGATCATCGAAATATTCCTCACTTACTTTTATGGACGACCACAGATCCCAAGGGGAGGCATTACGTCACCGTCAATCAGAGTAAGGCGGGGCAATTAGCTGCCAGGCATTTGCTTGACCTAGGACATCAATCGTTCGCTTATATTGGTGTCCCCCTCCTTCATAATGCGCGAGCAGCAGCCAGGCTGGCAGGAGTAAAAAAGGAATTGAAAAGTGCAGGGATTACTATAGCTCCAACTGCCATTATTGAAGAGGATCACCGGTTTAGCTCTGGCCGAGCAGCCGTAGAGGCTGTACTAACTAAGCACCCTAAAACTACTGCCATCATCTGCACTAGCGACTACCATGCGCTTGGTGTTCTTCGTGGCCTTCATGAAATTGGCAAGCGAGTACCTGCTGATATTTCTGTAGTCTCTTTTAATAACAATGATTTTGCTGCGTTTACCATTCCGTCTATTACTTCTGTTGATTTGAAACAGCGTGATGTTGGTATTGATGCGGCGGATTCTATTTATCGGCTATTGAATGGCGAAACCATGAAATCAATCAATATTCAACCCGAGCTATGTATTCGCGAGAGCTCAGGGCGAGCAAAATCTAAAAAAACTTCCTAAGCTGTTGATGTTAGTAGATTGATTACCTCTTTAGCAATCATGAGATCCTCAACAATTTCAGTGAATTCTGACCGCATAGCTCCTTGAAATAGAGCTACTTAAGAATCTCTTAATGACTAAAAATTTGACCTATATCGCTAGAT
>JBBAKF010000093.1:0-7735 GCA_040403635.1 Polynucleobacter sp. | reverse complement strand
GTGGTTTGATCAAGATTTACTGTATCACCAACTGGGATAGCAATCCTAGGTCCTGTTCGATTCCGCCCCGGGCCACCAAGAATCCATAGTGGCACCAAAGTAG
This sequence comes from Polynucleobacter sp., assembly GCA_040403635.1. Taxonomy (GTDB): domain Bacteria; phylum Pseudomonadota; class Gammaproteobacteria; order Burkholderiales; family Burkholderiaceae; genus Polynucleobacter. Next base: position 7,632 of record JBBAKF010000093.1, on the reverse strand, counting down.
CAGATGGTGCGACTACCTTAGCCCAGCGTGGCTATCATTCTGAGAGCTCTAAATCTAGGTTCAGGATGCCAAATCCTGATTGACCGTCTCTGCTATTCAAGTGGTCGTGCTCGGGGTACCCCTCGCAGAAACTGTCCTTTAAAAGGACGCTTAATAGTTACTTAATGCTTTTAAAAGTTCGTCTTTAACCCGTTTGCGAAGACTAATTGGTGCTAGAACCTCAACACCCGATCCATACTTCAAAATATCCATCACCAACTCTGGATCTTGGTTGTAATCAAACTCTAGAAGGTAGTTGCCTTCTTTGTCGAAAGTGCCAACCTGTTGACCATGCCAAGTCTCGGCACTTACCCATCTAGCCTTTTCAGGCGTGAACTTTAACTTGGCACGTTGAATAGCTTTGCCTGAGAAAATTCCATAGCTTTCTGCAAAGTGTTCGTGTAATTGTTTTTCTGAAATTTCATCTGCCTTTATATTAGTAATGATTACCTTGCCAATACAGTCCACGGCAAAGCTACGTAAATCATTCCGTAGGTGACAGTAGGCATCTAGATACCAGTTATCTCTATAAAAGATTAATCGTTGTGGAGATATTTCACGCTCAGTAGTCTCATCTTTGCCGCGTGCGTAGTAAGTAATGTGAAGCCTTTTGCGAGTTAGGAGAGCATTACCAACTTCTTCAAAACTTTCGATAGAACTTTTACGTGACGACATTCCAAATACTTTTAGTCTCTTACGCAGTTCTTTTGCTGGAGTGTTACTTTGCCCAAGAATGCCATCGATGATTGAGGTGAGTGGAGCAATGTGTGGTTCAATCAACCCCCCTTTATCTAAGCCTGATAGAAGATGTTGCATTAGTACAAGGGCGGTTACTTCTTTTTCCGAGAACCATAATCCTGGTAGTTCAATCTTTTCTCCCGAATTAGGTTTATCAAAGCGATAACCACCTTCGGAACGATCAAAGATGATTGAGGCATTCATCCTGTCTCTTAGATACTCTAAATCACGCTTAAAGGTGGCCTTGGAGATTTCTAGTTCTTCTAGGAAGTCTTCAATCGGCACGCATTTTCGTGCTTGGATCATGTATTTGATGCGGTGAAGGCGTTCTAGGTCACTCATAGCTCAATCCCTGAAATAAACACAGTTTTTATAACTATAGGTGATTACGGGCTCATTTCGTGAGCTTAAGGTTAATTAATCTAAATTTATCTTTTCCATGAATTATTAAAGTTGTTGTAGAACAAAAATGCTGGTGGATTTTGCATAGGACAGTCATTCGTCTGATAACAAGGCGTTTGATTCACCACATCGGTTTTATAGTGTTTAATTGGGATTGGCGTACAGGCCACTAAAGTTAGCACCAAAATAAGGTAGGTAGCTTTTTTCATTTTATGATCTCTTCATTTCAATTAATGAACAGCTTCTTCAGCAGGCTTTTCATCTTCAAATAACTTATGAACCAAATACTCTTTCTTGCTTGTTGCGAGCATTAGATAATTATCAAAGTGATCCGGCTTGTTATCTTTATTCTCGCCATTGAGAAAACACATGCTGTAAGCTAAGTTATCAGCCTCATCACCATGCACTATGTAAGTTTCCGATTCGTTGTGATCAACTATCCTTAATCCCCGAATAAATTCAGGCTTATCTTTATCTGCCCAGTTGATATCTAACCTATCAACATCAAACCTCTTACTACGGTAGACATTCCAAATGCTGAAACGATAGCCTTCTATATAGGTGTAGTCACGCATGAGATTCCTTTCTTATACGGCCAAAAATTTACTTTTTTGATGGGGTATAGCCAATGCGATTGCCGCTGTTGTCAAAGTAGTTGGTTACGCCACTTGGCGCTTTAACCTCATAGCCAATTCGATTGCCTGAGTTGTCATAAACACCATTTGTTGCGCTGGCGTTATAGGCGCTGTTATCCATGTTGTATGGGCTATTACGCATGTTATAGGGCGAGTTATCCATGTTGTATGGGCTGTTTTGCATGTTGTAGGGAGAATTATTTAGGTTATATGCCTGCCCATAGGCGCTACATATAGGCAATGCAATTAGAAAAAAGTATAATAATTTCATGGTTTTATCCTTGTTATATGTCAAAAATATAGCTAAAATATTTCGTAATAAAATGCAATTTATGTGATATATTATCAACATATATCAAATTTGTAGCAACTGCAAGGAGAAAAAATGATCAAAGATTCAGAAAAATACGAGAAATTTGAGCGTCTGGCTCAAAAACGAGTATCTGAGGCAATGAATCGTATTCGGCTAATAGGAAATTTGAGCGATACGCGGAACTACTCTTATAGCGAGGAGCATGTAAAAGAGATGTTTGATGCTTTAGAGTCTGAGATGAGAAATGCAAAGCAGAGATATAAATCTGGCACAGCAGAGAGTCAGGCAGCTTTTACATTTAAAAATAAGAAGAAATAAAAGGTTTCCAATGCTTTATCACGCAGCTCTTTTTTCTGGATTGGGGGGTTTTGTCCTTGCCGCCGAGAGAAATGGAATTAAAACTGTTTTCATCAACGAGGTTGATGAGGCTTGTTGCATTACTTTAAAGCATAACTTTAAGGATATAAAAATCAGCCCTGAGGATGTTAGAGACGTTTTAGCAAAGAATCATGAGGAGCTTAACGGTCAGATTGACATCCTTTCCGCAGGATTTCCATGTCAGTCATTTTCAGTGGCTGGGGATAACTTGGGCTTTGAAGACGAAAGAGGAAAGCTCTTTTTCGAAATTCCAAGGTTATGTATGGAGATGAAAAGCCCCCCTAAGGTCTTATTACTCGAAAACGTACCTAATCTCAAGTTATTCGACGGCGGAGCAAGACTAAGGGTTGTAATAAATCAGCTCAGAAAAATCGGCTATTGGGTAAGTATGGAGAATGCTGAAATTCTAGATAGTTATGCAATTGGCAATACCGCCCAAAGAAGAGAAAGACTTTTTATCGTAGCGGCACATTCAAAGTATTTTAAGAAAAACAAATTTATATTTCCAAAGCCAAAGAAGATAAAAAAAGATTTGTGGAAATATGTAGATCGTAAAAATCAGCAAGAAAACAGGCTATATCTGGATGAAGAAAACAAATATGCGAGGATGATAAGAAGAAATGCTGAGGCCGATGGAATAAATCGTTTATTTCAAATACGACGAGTAGATGCAAGATCGTGCCCTGAAAATGTATGCCCAACATTAACAGCAAACATGGGTGGTGGCGGACATAATGTCCCGTTTGTAATAGATGAGGTTGGTATTAGGCGGTTAAATGTTTCAGAGTTAATGGCTCTTCAATGCATTAGAAAAAATGAATTTGAGTTTCCAGAGGGTGTATCAGAAAATACAAGGCTATCAATGATTGGCAATGCAATCTGTATAGATGTGGCTGATGCAATATTTAAAAATATTATTGAAACAATGTTCGAGGTAGAAAATGTCAAAGACACAATGGTACTTTCCTAATAACGGAGGCGGACTTGCTGCCGGCTTTAATGACTCTGGAATAGATACATTCAAAGGGCAACGACTCTCAGCTCTTGTTCGGGAGATTGTGCAAAATAGTTTAGATGCTTCAATAGATAAAAATCAGCCTGTCACTGTCAATTTCAGTATTGTCTCTATTGATAAAAAAGAAGCGCCAGAGGTTTCGTCGTTAGAGGAGCATCTGAGCTTAGCAAAAGAAACTGCAAAAAAACAGGATTTAGATTTTGCTGTTGATTTTTATGATGCTGCAATCAAGATGATCAAAGAAGTTGAGAAAATAAATTTTCTATGTATTCATGACAGCAATACAACTGGATTAACTGGGCCAGTAACCGGGCCGAATGGAGCTTGGTTTGCATTAACAAAGGGTGCTGGGCTTAGTCAGAAAACTTCTACATCATCATTGGGGTCATTTGGACATGGATCTAAAGCCCCGTTTGCAAATAGCAATGTTAGATCATTGTTTTACCTTACAAAGATTAAGCAAGACTCTGGGCACAAATATAGGTTTCAAGGGAAAAGTATCCTGCAGTCGCACGCTAAATCAGCCACAGAAATGTCTCAAGGTACAGGCTTCTATGGAAAATTAGATGGTTGCTTGCCACTTGAGAATGATGAAATACCCAAATGGGCAATTAAAACAAGAGAAGATTTTTCAAAAAATACTGGAACCAGTATTTTTGTGCCCCATACTATTTTTAACCTTGGTTCATATAAATCTATAGCAATCACTGCAATAGCAAACTTTTTCTATGCCATTAAAAAGGGCTACTTAATAGTTCAGGTTGGAGATTTTGAAACGCTAACCTCTGACAATATTGAGGAAAAATACAATAACTACAAAAATGAATTAGATAAAACATTTGATGAAGTAGATAACGAATATATTTCCGAATGCTTTAAAGCAATAGAAACAATTGTTAATTACACAGATAAGGGTGAGCAGCAGATATCTAAATTCGGGCGTATAGATTGGTATATCCGAATGGGCGAAGATGTTGATACAAGATCAGTGGCTATTGCAAGAGAAAATGGAATGCTAATCACTAGGTCTGCTCCCTCACTTCAGAGGTTTCAAAATCTAAAGCCGTTTGACTTTTTCGTTTGTGTAACTGGCGAAGGATCAGAAACACTAAAAAACATAGAGAACCCAGAACATAATAATTTTGCATTTGACCGAATAGATAACCTTACAAAAAGAAAAGATGCAAAAAAGAAATATGAAATTTTTGCATCTAGCATTAGAGAACTCTTAAAAAGATTTGCGCAGTACACCTCTGATGATCGAGTAACAGTTGATGAGCTAGAGGATCTATTTTCTGAGATTTCTGAAATTCCAGAAGAGGGAAAGGGTCACACAGAGCGCGGGGCAACTATACAAATAGCTGATGGTAGCTATGGATTGAAACCTAGGCCTCCAAGTGACTCGTCATTGCCAGGTGACGGCAGCCCCGATGATTTGAAGGGAAGAGGTCAAAGAGGCGGTGAAAAAAAGAAAAGAAAAGAGGGTGGCGAAAAACCGGATAAGGATGGCAAAACTAAAATCATTGGCCCCTCTAAACCTGCTCCCGGGTCTAGGCCTAAAAATTATATGAAGCTAGAAAATATCAGGATGAGGGCTAAAAATGATAGTGAAGCTTATATATATTTTGATGCACCTATAACAGGCAACGTCTCGATAAGCTTTAAGAAATCAGGCGAAGTTGGAAATGAGGCGCTTAACTTGACGTTAGATGGAAAAACTGTAAATGCCGTTGATGTTAAGTTGGTAAAGGGCGAAAGAGAATGTGTATTAGTTAAGTTTTCTGAGCGCAAGATTGATTTTTCAGTAGAGGCGGAAGCATATGAAATCGATAATTAAGGCATTCCCATACCCGGTCCTTGGTCGTGGCGATGATTATCTAAATTCAGAATTTCAGACAACCATCGATGTTCGAAAAGATGCAAGTCCAGAAACCAACAATATTTTCCTTGAATATTCATTTCTATTGTCTAGTGACTCATTGACAGATCTTATTGCAGAAAATAAGGTGTCTTATGCCATAGATGTTGCTTGTACTGATACGCTATACAGGAGAGTATTTCTTGTTGGGCAGTCTGGAGCTATTGAGTTTAGGGATGGAGAGCTTTATGGAAAAGTTCTTATTAGTCCAATGATTGTGGCAAAGACAGAAATTAAAAACTATTTTTCAGAAGACTTAAATGAAGAGTTTGGTGATGATCCATTTGCTATTAGCCCTGGCGACATATTGGCATATGACGATCCGCAGGTAAAGTACATCGAATTCAATAAACTACAATTTGAATCGTTAGTGCGTGTGGAGACATCGCTTGAGATTCCGGAAGAAACGTATAGATTCAGCCTTGAAGAAGACATGATTACTATCTATATGGGAAAAAAATTCCGTCATATCTGGGATGTTTGCAGAGAGGAAAAAGATAAAGCGCCGATGCTTGCGATGTCTGTTTACAAAGACTGTATACAAGCCGCACTGGATTTCATGATCCATAACGAGGATTCTGAGAGTCTTAAGTGGGTGAGAGCACTTCGTTTAAAGCTAAATTCGCTGGGAAAAGTTATTAGCCCAGAAAGTGATTTCAATGATCTTTGCATACATGCCCAACAATTAGTGTCTAAATATGGCGTACAAAGGATGTTAAGAAATGTCGAATAATTTCTATAGTGTATTAAATACTGAAAGCGTTAAAAGGCTTAAATCAGACCTATTGGCTAATCCCCATCATCTAGACTTATCCTTTGATGAGCTATGCGATTTATTGGATCTATCTTTGGTAACCACGAGTTACGTAGTCAACTTAGATGTGATGCTTGAAAAACCTAAGGGTACGACACAAGAATTAAATGCAGATGCCGCAAACTGCAAAATTATTCTAGATGTTTTGCCCAAGCTAACCCCGGCCAATGCAACGGATGAAAGATTGTGGGTAACTTTATGTTTCTCACAGTTTAAGGATTACGCAAAAGAAAGGTGGCCACTTAGAGAGTCTGCAGAAGATAAATTGGCAGACATTTCTAACCACTGGTTTGCAAATGGTGTTCGTGGCCGCATGAGGGACAACGCTATATCTAGATTGTGGTGGATGGGCCATACGGCTAAGCATATTACCGCCTTTTCTGTAGATAAAGTATTTGAAATCTTATTTTTTAACAGTGACTATAGGTCCTCTTTATTGGAGCGAAATAGTACGGCAAATGCTATTAATGTAACCACTGCAATTTTGAAGATTACCGACGAAGCTTATGGTGAGGGCATTAAATTCAAAAGAGAAAGTTTTAGAAACTTCATTAAAGAAGTTAACATTATTGGTGGTAGGTCTAATTTAGCCGCAATGGATGTTGATAATTTATTGAAAGTCTTAAAGCCTATTTATAGAGAGACATATGCCGAAAAAGTTGAATAATAAACTAAATCAAGACTACGCTTAGCTATAGAAACGTCCTTTTAAAGGACGTTTCTCATTCAGGTTGTCCAAGCAAAACTCTGAAAATAAAATATCTGTATGACAACAGCAACGCACCCACGAAGTGACTAAGGTAATCAAGGTACCTGAAAGTCACCTAGAAGTAATCTCCTCACCCCAGCAAGAATCCCAACCCACAGCCTTAAGCCAGCTAAAGTACGCCGAGCCCACAGAGCTTTACTTACGTGATGGCGAAGTAGTTATCCACCGCAGACCCGGAAGCCCACTTTGGCATTGTCGCTTTAGACTTCAAGATGGCTCATGGCATCGTCAGACCACCCGCCAAGCCAGTATTGAGCACGCAGTACGAATGGCTTGCGATCTTTACGATGAAACCAGATTTCGCCAAAGACTGGGGCTTGCACAAAAGTCGCCCACGTTTGCAGAAATTGCACACGCCACGCTCTACTCCATGCGGCAAGACTTGGATGTGGGTATAGGCAAGAGTGTCTACGGTAGCTACATCACCTGTATCGAGAAATATTTTCTACCTTACTTTCAGGACAAAAGACTAGAAGAAATAACCTATACAGACGTGCATGAGTTTGAAGTTTGGCGAAATAGGCAGATGAACAAGTTGCCCCGAGCCAGCACCTTGATGAACTTTGCCAGTGCTTGGACCAAGCTACAGCTTGTAGCTATTAGCAAAGGCT
>JBBAKF010000092.1:0-7740 GCA_040403635.1 Polynucleobacter sp. | reverse complement strand
GTGATCGCTTCGGTTCATTGATGACATGACGAAAACATGAAGGGAGAAAGGAATGAAGGGAAGAAAAAAGAAAGAAAGAAAGAAAGGGAGTGAGAAAGAAAGGGAGGGAGGAATCAACTGACAGCGCTACGAATGTAAATTTCCGAGCGATGAATTTACCACCTCTTGTGCTGAGACAGACTGGTGCGCTCCTCTTCGTCTTCCTTCTGCTCCTCCTTGCGCAGGGCCAAGTGGTTCAGCGGCACGTGATCGCTTCGGTTCAGTTACATCGCAAAACATGTATGTAAGCAAACAGGTCACGGAGGGATGGAGGGAGGGTGGGACGAGGGCGCTTTTGATGTCAACATACATTCGATGAATTTCCCACCCCTTGTGCTGAGACAGACTGGTGCGCTCCTCTTCGTCTTCCTTCTGCTCCTCCTTGCGCAGGGCCAAGTGGTTCAGCGGCACGTGATCGCTTCGGTTCAGTTACATCGCAAAACATGTATGTAAGCAAACAGGTCACGGAGGGTAGGAGGGAGGGAGAGAGAGAGGGAGGGAGGAAGAAAATTGCACGAATGAATCAACTTACCACTGGTTGCGTTGCGGGAGCCAGCGCTCCTCCCCCCCCTCCCGTGCCTTCCTCTTGATTTTCCGCGCTATTTTCCGAATCGCTAGATGGAGTAGAAACCTGATGGTAACAGGGAAGCAATAGAAATTGATTTGCCAATGAATTTGACAGTAACTTAAATGTCAATCAAGAGCGGTGAATAGGTGAAATAACCATGTGTCCGTCTGCAGCATCATGGATGTCGACAGAAATCTGTCCACTTGAAGACGAGGACGCTCCCACCGTATTTCTGAAACGAGCGGGAATACCCGAGCGTCGTAGCTTACTGCGGTCTTGTCGTTCTCTGGCGTCTTCTAGAGGCTGACCACTTTTTTCTTCATCCGTTACCTGCGTCTCTACAAACGGGTTTTAGACGCCTTAGTGCAGTAAAGACAAGGATGTGCAGATACAAGTAGCTGTATAAAGTACTAGACAGCTCTTACCAGACTGTCGACAGCTGACAAAAATATTAGGGCGTAGTAAAAACTGCTGCTCTCGCTCCCACGGGAATGTTACCATGTCATAGAATAGATACAGAATAGCATGCCAGTGTTTGTAGGAGGCTTCTGCGGTTACATTGAAGGCGCTGTTCCATAGATTTTCTTGAAAGACTCTGACAGAATCGATTGAAGCCCCTGCCGACTTCTTAACGCAGTCAACAAGAACTGAAGTTTCAGTCCTTAATGTCTTCACTCGTTTAGAAGGGTGAGACTGCAGCGTCATGAGGGCGATCTGGTATCATAAACGAAATCATATTGGATTAGTTCTAAATTTAAACAGTTATATGTCTGGCTGATTTGAGTAGATACCTTCGCATAGTAGGCAAAAGAGAGCCAAGTAAAGAAAAGGGAAACATCTTCCGGGTCCCTAAGGGTGAACGAGTCTGTTCGAACCGGGCCTCCTCCTCCTTCCACAGGCTTATCCCATCTCCAAGTAAGAAACATTTTGAAGAAATAATCTCCGTTTGTACCTAACCCTTTGAAGAAACCGAAAAACTGGTGGATTTCAGCCCTGTGTCTGAAGTCTCGGACATTCTTGATCAACCAATCCAAGTCATACAACTCTCCTAGGAACTGAGCTTCACATTCACGCAATGCAGTGCGTTGTTGTGAGAACCAAAGGCGTAAGTGAAACAAGACTCGCCTGAGATAGTCGAGGTCGTGTACAGCTGTATTTCTCAAGAAACTGTGATCTTCAAAAGCCGGATCATACAAACTATCTAAGGCGAATCGTCCCACCTCCAATATATGATCAACGCCATTCATTTGAAAAATTAAGTGTTTGGCGCTCAAGATGCTTCCCAATGATTCTAAACATCCACGAACAGATTTCATCCACCACGCCAGAAATATGAAAGGCGCAATTAAATAATTTGGGTGACCGATGAACCTAGGATCCTCTGGGACATTCCATCCTTGAACTCGTTGTGTCCCAGATTCATCGTCTACAACAAATCCATTCATTCCAAGAACAATTTGTTTCTGTCCTATGATATAGTCCCATTGGAAACAAGGATCATACATATCATAAGTTCTCATAATGTCAGCGTCTTTGCAACACTTGAAAGATGAATACATGTTACCGTCAGACTCGACATGATCTGCGTAAAAATGCCACAGAGAATTATGAATATAGTCCCTCAACCTATACCTCCAAATGTTAAACCATAGCAGGATCAACTCTCTTCTATTCTCATTTGCAGAGTCTTTAAATTTAGACACCATAGATTTTGTACCCGCGTTTACACCAGTGTCCCTCAAAGAATGTTTCCGATAACTAAATTTTTGATGCTTATCTAACCATGCTTCATTACAAATACAGTCGTCGATACATAGTTGGCGGAATTCCGTCCAAAGTCCATCCGCATCCAAAGTAATATTGTTGTAAATCAAAGGTATAAGTTTTGATCTTGCGAAAACGATGAATAAGGAAGAATCCGGTCGTGCCATTTCGGCGTCGTAAGCTTTACTCTCCTCACTATCTACGCGAGTTTCTACATTTAGATCAGGGTATCTAACGGAATACAACAATTCTTCAAATTTTTCCTCAAATAAAATGGCTTTCCGTTGAATTGTCAATGGTTGAGACGAATTAGAACCAGAAGTGTGTTGACTCATACCTACTCTTATGCCACCACTTGACATCTGACTACTGGAAGTACGCCTCGTCAAAACAGACAAATGTTCACTATCGTCATCCATCGAAATTGAAATAGTTGTTCGATAATAGTAAATAGAACAAGGTAATTAGCCAACGATATTCTTTACAGCCAGTTTCAAACTATGTAATATCATTTAACTACAATCAGTTGCTTTCATTAGCACAAATATAGAATTTGGTGGGCTGTTGATAAGACAATGGCTGCTGAGAAGACAATGATTGAGGATAATTTGATTGGCTAATGAATCCTTGTGTTAGCTAACGAATCACTATATCAAGATGGTTCTAATTATTTACCAAACTACTTTTTTGTTCATAACGCAGGTACGACTAGCTAGCTACACGATATCAGCCTGATATCACCATATGCGTGTAATAGTCAGCTTATGTCTTTTTGGGTTCATTCCGCGGCTGTAGGGCCTGTACAGAGTTGCCAACGATTAATTCAAACTTGTTAGGAATCAATCGATTATTGTTAACCAATCATTCTAATACGGTTTAGGGAGGTCGGGGGACTGTTTAAGTCCGACGCGTGCGTTTAACGAATTCGAAGCGTACGTTTAAATAATTAATATATTTAAACGTACCGTTCTTATCAACCTTAGAATCGGTATGTGCTTAAAAGTTTCAGCATTATTACTTAATCGTAAGCCTAAACAGATCCGACGTTTAGGTCCCGGTAGCCATCAACGGCTATGACATCTTTACTTGCTTAGTCGTAGGCTTAAACAGATCAGACGTTTAGCTAGGTCCCGGTAGCCAGCCAGCAACCAATAAAGCTAGCTAGCCTACCTATGACATCTCATATACATCAATACGATTGCTTTGTCTGATTTCAATTTATTATACTGATACTAGGCTACACTTTATGTTTATAAGAGTATAAGATGTCAAATACAATAAATACTGATGATGCAGCCCTTGACGCAGCCTCTGATAAGCAGTCGTCTCAGCACTACACATATGGTGTCTTCATGAGTAGATTAGATCGCATTGAGGAGTTGCTGGCGCATCAGAGCGGGATATCTGAGTTACTAAAAACTGATGTAAGCATGACGCACACACTTTTTCAAGACTTGACTCATCAAGTAGATCGCATATCGGAAAGGCTTGAGTCTCCTTGTTGGAATGCGACTAGTGCAGCACCATTCACGCCTGTCAAAGATTCTACTTTACCACCGGCTAAAACAGCTCCGATGTCGCCACTCGTAGAGCTTCACCGCTCGATTCAATCTGGAGGAGCTTCACCGAAACCAGCTGATGTTCCATATGGAACCCCGAACCCTGAAGGCGCTTGGTATGGTGTAAAAACAGGTCTTAATGGCTGTAAGCTTGTGACAAACTGCTGGAGTGTTTGTGAATCTGTCGTCAAAGATAAACAAACCAAAAAACCGTTTCGTGGAGCCGATTGGCATAAGTTTCCTACAGCAGCAGAAGCCTATGACTACATCGAAGCGTGTTAAACTACCTAAGAAATCAATTTGCTTGTTTGCTGCAGGCTATGTGACAAAAGTACTTGCTTGCCTGCTTGGTTGCTTGCATGAATAAACAACTTCTTTTTAAATACGATGATCACCCAATGCAATTTTTGAAAACTGGAACTCTGCTATGATAACTAAGAGAAACACTACAACCTGGCTGCAACGACAAGCAAGCCATAGTAAGTATTCAAGCAAGACTCTTGCTTGACAATACGCCGTATAACATTCTGAAAACAATTGCAGGCAGGCATGAAATTGAATCAACGCGGGCTACGCAAGCCAATTTAGAACGATCTTATTTTTAGCGTTTTTCGCAAACCACCATTCTCCGACCTATATGGCAGGACCATTAATACGAATGTCTTCATGGCTCTATTTTTGGAGTACTCCTCCACCCGATCAGTCTGTCTTTTGTCCGGCCCCTTGGCTCTCGTGTTGAGATTCCAAGTTAAGATCTCTGGAGTCGGCCATCCGGTGCATACGTAGACCGACTCCAGAAATTCCACGAAAGCGAGTAAAAAATTGTGGGCATGGGCCTCCATGTTAGCCTCGGCATGCGGCCCTTCAAAGTGGAATTGAGAAATTTGCCACTCAGACTTTTCGTCCAAGACTTCGAACTTCAGACGTAAATCCGTCCAGTCGCCTACTTTTTTCAAGTGTGGACGATCCTTTATAGTAATATTAAAATTGTTTTTCCATCAAAGCTCGTCTGTTTAGGAAACAATCATCCGATTAACACTTACCTTATTAGCGAGATAGAAGTTAGCTTTAAGCATCGGTCCTCGGTTCTCAAAAACATCGGAGATCGATGTTTTTGGATCAAAATTGAGGCATCTGTAGCCGAAATAAGTTACATTAGTACTAGGCAGAATCTTATAATAATATCGAATGCAAGAAAATAACCATAGAGCGAGCACCTTTCAGAATCGGCTTCGACGTCGATCTTGTATAGAATATTGTCTATTCTAACGTACAAATCCTTTTGTACAATGAATTGACGTGTATTTGTCAGATCGACGCAGAAATCGGCCTTGGTGGTATCTTGGTATCTGACTACCACGCCTTCCCTCATTCTTTTCAAATCGGGAGACGGAGTTACTTCAATTCTCCTGTGTTTACGAGGGATGGCATCGTAGGTGGGCGATGCTGCCTCTCTTTCTTTTCGGGACATGGATGCCCCACCTGGTTTTAAAAATTTAGAGAACATTTTTTTCTAAATAAATTTTTCGTTTGCGTATTATTATTTCTTCTACGTTACACATTAAAAACAACTCAAATTTAACAAGTATTAAATTATTCCAACGTAGTCCCCTGGTAGTGTAAAATACTTATATTTTCCTTAAATATTGTCTATACGGTTTTGAAGCCTAAACGTACACACTTGGATACTAGATTACGATTTAGCCTCTAAACGATTAAGGTCCCGGTGGCTACTCCGCTCTGCAGGCAGCAGGCAATGGTTACTGCTGTACTTTCTGCATGACGTGTACTGTACGACTCATCATTATTACACCGCACTAATACTCGACTCCACACTTCGAATCGGCTGGCTAGCTACTAATGTAACACTTTAGCGGTATCGATAAAGTCTTGTTACGTACAATGCATCAAAGTAAAGCCATTTCTTTAATTATCTTTCTGTTCATATTAAATAAAGATTACACTATGGGTGTTCATGGAGACCTTATTCTTCGCTGTATGCAAAAGCATGGTATAATTGTACCCAATTTCGTGGTGTCTTGGTTTTTTTTTATTGACAACTATATCGGTTTGAATCCTGTGCCAAAGTTTTGGGAAACTATTTCTGAAAATTTGCCCTCTTATATATGTGCAGACAAGAAGGTTGCAAAGGAAATTTTTGATTCACATATGCCTATATGTTGGGCATTAACAATGGATCCATCGTTACCATTTGAGGTACGACAGAGTGAGTACGGTGGCTTGGGTGTTTTTCCCAAATGCAGATCTTTCACAGATCTGAAGCCATTTTTGATTGGATTCTGTTGTTGTATCACAAGACCATGCTATGCAGAGTTATCTGGACCTGACATTGGATTTGATTCAATCATCGAAAGCGATGGTGCTTTTAACCTGCTTTATGGTCCTATTTCGTTGGTAAATCATGAATGCCAGAGTCGTTTTTGTCTATCTACGAATAACGCTATCATGCAGTCCCTTACAGTCATGGAGAACAGTGGACTTTCGATTAAGACAACGGTATGTGGCGTTACAAGTAATCTGGATGTATCAGAAAATATACTGGATTTAGCGAAAACACGCGATACAAAAGAACTGGTCCGTGGAGAAGAATTTTTAATCGCTTACGACCAGGATTCTGTTATCGAACCCAAAATCATACCCAAGTCAGAATCTTCGTTGTTTATCTGCCGATGCAAAGTTTGCTATTCGGTGGGCAAAAAAAGGGGGCTGTTAAGTGCATCATTGCTTACTACAAAAACTGCTTCTTCTTCAGTTGTGAGGACAGTATTCATAGATTTTGATGACAGATGCGCTGTAAACAGTTGCACCTCCACAGTTGTTCATCGTGACCCTTACATTAGCCCTAGGAATTTGTCTTGTAGATGTTCAAATCATTTGTATGTTTCGCAAGCTGATATTCTGGATCTTAACAAGAAAGCGGGGCTTCCGGTGGTAATTAAGGCTCCATTTCAACTATCGGCAGTTATTGACTCTGTTTTCAAATTTATGAGGGGCTTATTTCCTAAAGCATCTGATACGGACAATAAAACAATTTTAACATCCGTTATAAGGACAGTTGATTCTGAATCTCAAGATGGTGCGACATCCACAGAAAATACGCCTCTGCATCAAACTAAGAGTCTCGATACAGCTCCATTGCCGGATGTGACGCAGGATCTTTTCAATGAGGACCTTTCATTCAATTCTGGTCATGGTGACATTCAACGATCACTGGCTGAACATACTAAGGTAGAGCGTATTACCTCGAAAAGACAGATCTCAAAAAAATGGGACTTTCGAAACCCAGATGTTCAACAACACAGACAGGCCATGAAACGTAAATATAATTTTAATTAATACAATGCTGAACACTTTTTCAAATTTATGCTTTAAGCAATAAATTGCCAGCCATTCAGCCAAATGTTTGGTGTAACGATCAAACATGTCCATATCTCGGCCAATAAAACATGTCACTTCACTAGTCAACATCTGCATATTGCATGTAATCTGTTAGTTTTAATTCCATCTGAATGTCTACCAACTCCTCAGTCGGCAAAAAGACTTTGCATCCACGAGCTACGCCTGCAGGCATCACCTCAGGTCCATTATCAGCATGCATGTCAACAAAGTGTTTCTCAGACAGTGGGTTTGACTGACCTAACTTTGGATACTGAAACCGGTCTCTGTCCAGCACATAAAATAGAATGGGACTGCCCGCAACTCCGTACATTTCCGTGCTTTCCATTCCAATCGCCTCCGATCCAAAACCAGCAGCGATAACAGCAAGACAGGATTCAACAATTCTATCTT
>JBBAKF010000091.1:0-7960 GCA_040403635.1 Polynucleobacter sp. | reverse complement strand
CAGGAATATCACTGCCTGGTATTTCATAGATACTAGGGTAATTACGCATCAATGCAATGGCCTGCCACTTGGTAGGTTGAAGTCCATACTCAAAGTCAGCATCCAACATGCTTTGCGGAATACCCACTTTTTGTCGTTCCATGGCGTCAGTGGCTATGGAGTTCATACGCACTGCCTGTTCCTTGCCTTCGACAAAAATCTGTATATTGTCAGTGATCATCATATCACTGGTGTCTATGTCAAACGTCACAGTGGTAATTTTATCTACAGCATATAATGCACCGGGAAAACTTGAATCAAAATTTTCTGTGTATGTTATTTCTGCTGCTAGACTGCTATCAGCAAAATTATACATTATGGTATTACGTGAAGCATTTGTAATTAATAGTAGATCCTTGAGTTTAAAGAACCCAGGCATCTTTACAAAACCTCTGTTGGTTATCTTGGTGGGCAGCCGGCTTGTTCCGTATTGGATTACATCAAGCACTATATTACTGAGTTCTTTCAGGCGTGTCTGTGCAAATTCTTCTGCTGCATAATCAAAATTAATTATTTGACTTACTAAAATTTGTCTAAATGCAAATGCTGTGTTGGTCCATATAAAGTTATCAATTAGATCTCTAATAAATGTGTGTGCGTAAATTTCAGGTTGGCGATCACCGTCTACCTGTGCAACTCCATTTTCCCAGTATTTGTCTGCGTTGAAATAGGTCTGTCTATTTCCACCTTTCTTTAGATCGCTGAGGTATCCTTCTAGAACATAACTCACATCACGTCTACACTTTTCTGCATTGTATGTGTAATCTACATATGGAGCAATGTTGTTATCCACGTTGTATTGAATATAAGCAATGGTTTCTTCTTGGATAAAACGTTTGTTTTGTTCAAGTAAAAACACAGCGTTAGGCAGTAATCCCCCATTTTGACTATCAGGTGCTATCGCAGCTGGGAGAGCACTTATGCCAGTATCAATCACATTGATCAACACAGTATTCAATGCTGTTACTTGGCTGACACCACCTGCTTCTCCATTGTTTCCAGCAATAAAAATTTGGTCTTCATTGACTAAATTTAGTTTCGTGGCTGGAATATTTAATAATATTTTTGTGGTTATTAAAGTTCTAATAAAAGTATGAACAGCTATTTCCACATCGCCCGATACAACTTGCAAAACACCATTGATATAATATCTCGAAGCGTTGGCATATGTCAGCGAATTACCACCATACGATAAATCATAAAGATAGCCATCAATCACATACCCTACGTCTCTTTTACATTTGATCTCTCTAGTATTTGTATAAGCATAATTGAAAAAGGGACTGCTGGCGTTTGCACTATTTGCTATGATTTGATTCTTGATGTACTGACTCATTTCCTCAATTATAAAATCCTTGTTGGCCGCGATCAGCGCCACGGTCCTCGCAAACTGATTATACAGCGGCGGAACCACGCCTGGAAAGAATTTATAATTAGAGATCTGTTTTTTTGCCATTTAATTTTCCTCGATTAACCCATTGCAACAGCAAACGCTATCGATCTTGAGTCTACATATCTTTTGTTGGTTGCATGTGTGGCAACTGATGGTGCTGCGGCAACAACAATATTTGAATTAGCAGTGATGGTATTAGTCACTGTTAGCGTGTTTAATGTGCCTATGCTTGTCAAACTTGATTGAGTCACTGTTGCAGGTAACGCCTGTCCAGTTAATGTTCCTGCAGCAGCAGGTACATTTATATTTTGACTACCGTTGAAACTGACTCCATTTATAAGGCGGCCAGTCTGTAAAAGCAATGCAGTACCAGTGACATTACCAGTGACATTACCAGTGACATTACCAGTGACATTGCCAGTGACGTTGCCAGTGACGTTGCCAGTGACGTTGCCAGTGACTGGGCCAAGTAATGCACCTGTGATGGTTCCAGAAGCCGTGATATTGTTAAAACTAGGAGATACAACTGGTTGTACTTCCCATGTTATCCCGTTCCATTTCCATGTATCAGCTCCCACAGCCAGGGTGTCATTTACTGCCGGGCTGCTTGGAAAATTTATTGCCATATTATTATCCTATATACCATATTTAGTTATATTACAGTGATGTCTTTAACAATGATCGAGCCAATCATAGTGCCGTGACTCTGACAAAGGTAGCCGTAGGTGCCGCTGACGCTGGCTGGAATTTTCCAGTATAGTGTGCCCGAAGTCTTGCCCTGCGCACTTGCTCCTGTGGTCACTGTACCAGTAGTGCTGACATGTACCAGTCCAGTGCTGTAATTTGCGCCTGAAAATCTGATCAAGAATGGATGACTACTCAGCGCACTAGTGCCCAAATCAAATGCTATAGTAGTTCCGCCGATGGCGTATATAGTTGGATTATTACCTGAATATTGATCAAACAAATATGCTGATGATCCGTTTGCAGTAACCGTCAATTTTGTGATTGCTGGTAGATAAAATTGATCCGCAGTGAGTCCTGCGTTATCAGTTAATGCAGAAAATGTAGTTGCTCCTGCAGAAACTGTGCTGGTAATTGTTACGGCATCTGTGTTTGCATCGGTGGTTATTTGTATTCCTGTACCGGCTGTTAGAGTCAATGTGTCTGTGGTAGAGTCTGCCACTACGTTGCTTTGTCCGGTAACAGCAATAGTTGAAAAAGTGTTGAGCGCAGCCCCGTTGTTGGTAATAGTAACAGTATCTGCGTTAGAGTCAGTGGTTATAGTAATACCAGTTCCAGCAACAAAGGTTAACGTATCTGTTGCAGAATCTGCAGCCACAGAACTTTGTCCTGCTACAGCGATGGTTGTAAATGAATTACCGCTGCCACCAGCACCAACAGCATCAGCGCCATTGACCCAAATTGCTCCGTTGTATTTTAAAACTTGTCCGTCAGTGGCACTAGTAATTACAACATCGGTCAACGAATCCAAAGTAGTTACAGCTCCGCCGCTTGAAACTGTGATAGTTCCTCCAAGACTCACTGTGGTACCATTAATAGTAATGCTGCTGTTAGTTAGAGATGCGTTGGCAATACCAGTGATTGTGTTGCTGGAGCCATTTATAGTCTTGTTTGTCAGTGTCTGGGCTTCTGTAACAAGGACTACCACAGACGAATCAATGCCTAAGGTGAGCACAGCACTCTCTGATCCAGCTGTACCTCCTGTAATACCGCTAGTTGTAGTAATACTAGCCACATAATTTCCTGTAGTGCGAGTGCCCAAAGGAATATCTGTCACAACAGCATTCAATGCATTACTGCCGTCTACATAGTTAAATGTGATACCAGTATGTGAACCATTCGAAAATAAAGTTGCTGCGCCGTCTTGTGCCTCTTCAAGACTGATACCCCCTCCCCCTCCCCCTACTACAGCATTTATTGTGTATGCACCAGAACTGTTGGAGATTGTTATATTGTCTCCTGCTAGGATGTTTGCAACACCGCCGGATATGTCTGACTGCAATGCCAAAGGAGTCCAAACACCCGAATGTGCAAAGTAAACGCGACCAGTTTCATGTACGTGAGCAATCATACCATGCCATGTGCCTGGGGGTGCTTCGGTATTTAAATCTGATAATGTTTCCCAATGAAATCTCACATAATTTTTTTGTGCTGAAACTTGCAGTTGACCGTCGATATGCAACATGCTTGCACCATCATGTGTGTGCCAGTACACTTCTGCTAGATCATCCACTGTGGTTCCATTACTAGGGTAGTAGGCAAGTTTACCTGTCAAACCATTGTTTACTGTGCCGCTTCCACTGCCTCCGCCAGACCCGCCGCCAACACTGGGAGTCATAGGCTGAACCCACTGCAGGCTAGTACCATCGTTGTAATAGATATACAATTTACCTGTGCTGGTGTTGAACCAAAGGGTTCCAGTCTGTGCCACTGGTGCCACTGGGGGGACATCTCCCAACACAGCACCGATACCTGCTCCAATAAATTGGGTAGCAGTGATAGTACCTGTGCCAAAATTTACATTTTTATTAAGAGCTGCTGTTGAAATATTAGAAAGATCATCTTTGAGCAGTGTGATTCCACCGACTTGCCCATTAAACACTCGCAGGCTGCCGATTAAATCGTCAAAATAAATTTCGCCGCGCTGACCTATCTTTCTATCTAAAAAATCGTCTTGTTTTCCTAGTATTCTTATACTATCAAAAACAGGTGTACGAGTGGTTGCCATACAGGTATGCTCCTATTGCATGTATTTATCCGAGTTGTTAATATATTTTTAGTCATTCTAGTAGCATATAAATACCATATGAAAATAGAAAAAGACATAGGAATCTGGGAACAACTGTTGACTCCGCAGGAATGCCACGCATTGATACAGCACTACGAAACGCTGTCCTCAATGAATCTCAGTTTTTCTAGACAGCTACTCAATGATGCATTGTTTCATAAAAAAGCAGATAATGCGATTTTTATGCTTGATCAAAACTGTTTAAAAGTTACCCCAGACCAATCAGTGATCACTGATTTTCTTAAAAAGTTCTGGTACTGCTACGAAGACTATACTGAAAAATACAGTGTACTGAAAGAAACGGGCAAACATCACATACATTCCATGAAACTGCAGAAGACTCTGCCAGGTGAAGGCTACCACATATGGCATTTTGAATCAGACTCCATTGAAAGATCATCTAGAATTTGTGCATGGTCGGTATTTTTAAACACAGTCGAAACCGGTGGCGAAACTGAATTTCTATATCAGCAGTTGAGAATTCCGGCAACACAAGGCACATTAGCAATTTGGCCAGCTGGGTTTACCCACACGCATAGAGGCAATCCTCCCTTATCCGGTGAAAAGTATCTGCTAACAGGATGGATTGAATTTTAATGGATATAGTAGAATTATTTCCCACACAGTTTTATGTGTTTGAAAACCCGGATATAGATAATCAACAGTTGTTATCTAAACTAGAGAAATACAGTGATCGAGTAAAACACGGACATGTGATAAGTTCTCTGCATGTGTTGCATAACAAATCAGAATTCTCTGATTTGTTTTCTTGGATTTCTTCGTGCTTGGAGTCTGTGAGAGACAAAGAAAAATATGATTGCGACCGATTTGAAATTACCAATAGTTGGTTTAATGTATCACGGGCAGAATCTAACATGGCTATGAATTATCACAGACATTCCATGAGTTTCTTCAGCGGTGTGTACTATGTCACACACGGTGCTCCTACGGTATTTGAAGACCCTGTGATACATCGGACGCAGGCACAAATCGAAGTATTAAAACATGATTACAGACCAACTAGAGAATTTTTCCCCACACCGGGCAAGTTAATCATTTTTCCTAGTTGGGTCTATCATTATTCGTTGCCGCATGTTGAAAACTTTGATAGGGTAATTGTTAGCTTTAATTCCTTGCCTGCTGGTGAGATAAATTTCAATCTAGCCAACGATTCAAAAGTTCATATTGAGATAAAATCATGATAAAAAGTATCTGTATTGTAGGAGGTGGAACCAGCGGATGTATTTCTGCACTGATGATCAAACAAGCGTATCCGAATATGGATATTACTCTGTTAGAATCAAGCCGTATTGGAATAATTGGTGTAGGAGAAGGGTCTACTGAACATTGGAAAAAATTTATTCAACACATAGGGGTCACTGTACCTGACCTAGTGAGAGAATGCGATGCTACGTTTAAGATAGGCATCAAGTTTACCAATTGGCACGGTGACGGCACTCATTATTTCCATAGTCTCTCCGAGCAGTTTGGCGTACATTCAGATTCCAGCGGATGGCCGACAACATGGCTGAGAATGATTGGTGACAATTGTGATCCTTTAGACACCGCATGGTCTTTGTCCATGCAGAGTCGACACGTAGAGCCGCTGCATGACATAGTTGCACAATATCATTTTGATACCAATAAACTAAACAAATTCTTACACAAACTGTGTGTTGAGAGAGGCATAAAGATTGTAGATACAGAAGTAGAACAGGTTGTACTAGATGATCAAGGCAATGTTTCTAAATTAATAGATATTTCAAACAACTCTTTTACCAGCGATTTCTTTATCGACTGTAGTGGATTTACTCGAGTTATAGGCGGCAATCTAGGTGCTAAATGGATTGATTGTCAGCACCAATTGCCCATGAATTCGGCCATTGCATTTCCCACTGACTACACCAAAGAAATACCATCTTATACCGAAGCCACTGCTTTAGGCAGCGGATGGTGTTGGCGTATCCCTACCCAACAACGCTACGGCAATGGGTATGTATTTTGCGATGCTTTTATCAATGAAACTCAGGCGTTTGACGAAGTTGAACAGTACTATAAAAAAAATTTAAAAATCGTTCAACCTCTAGAAATAGGGAAAAAAATAAAGTTTAGTGCTGGATATGTTGAAAAGTTTTGGTTGAAAAATTGTGTCATGATTGGCCTCAGCGGTATCTTTGTTGAACCCTTAGAAGCCTCTAGTATAGGAACAACCATACAACAGATATTTTTGCTGTGTCCTAACTTGGTGTCTTATCAAAAAAATGATGCTCGCACTGCTAACATCTATAATGATTACATGCGAGTTGTCAGTGAGAATATTATAGACTTTATACAACTTCATTACATGGGCCAACGAAATGACACTGAATTTTGGAAGTGGTGCCAACATGGAATATCATTAACTGACTTCAATGCACAATATTTGAATTACTTCAAAGAAAATTTTTCAAATTTAACAGTATTTTCATCTCACCCCATGAAACTGTTTTCATATTTAAATTTTGCGCAGGTCATGCACGGACTGCGCATGTTTGACACTGAAAAAATAAAATCAACATATGATCATCATTTCGGTCATTATAGTGCAGAGTCTATTAGAGTCATTGAGGAATGTGCTGCGGCATGTGAAAGGCTAGAAACATATACTCATAGAGAAGCATTAGAAATTCTAAAGGAACGATTCCGTGAACAAAAACACAGTTTTTAAAGCGGTGGTCCTCGGAGGAGGATCTGCAGGTTGGCTCACTGCATTGTATGTCAATAAACTACATCCGGATTGGCATGTCACTGTGATCGAAGATCCCAAGAGACCACCTATCATCGCTGGGGAAAGTGGCACTACAACATTTGTTAGTTTTTTAAAAGCGTTGGGAATCGATAACGAAGATTTTATAAAGCAGACCAATGCAACACCAAAACTAGGCGGAAGATTAAAAAATTGGAATGGTGTTGGAACTGAATTCTATCATGCATTAGTAACTGATCATGCTCCGTGGTTTGAAAACTTCATTCACCACATTGACGAACTACCTAATATAATACCCTCACTCGGTGGGTCAATGAAGGATATGTTAATCCACCGCGAAAAAGATCTGTATGAAATTGCATGTTTAGCTCATGATATTCCTTTAGCCGAAGCAGTTTATTCCTATTATTTTATCCAGCAAAATAAAGTACCGTTGGGAGCAAGCAGTGAAATTCCCATAGCGCCCATGTGGCATTTTGAAAGTAGGGCAGCTGCAAAATATTTCAAAGATATCGCATTATCTAGAGGCATTGCATTGATTGAGGATGAGTACAAGGCAGTGTCTCAATCTATCAACGGCGACATAACTACAATATTGTTTGATCAGGGAAGATCAATAGAAGGTGATCTATTTTTTGATTGTTCTGGATTTGCAAGATTATTACTAGACAAAGTATTACACGAGCCTATAATCGATTACACTAATTTCTTTCCTGCTAGGGCAGTTGTGGCATGGTGGGATGAACCGCATGCCTGTGTTACTACCAATGCCAATGCCATGGAATACGGATGGTCATGGAACATCAATCTCCGTCATCGATCAGGTAACGGTTATATATATGATCCGGATCATATTTCTTTAGAGCAGGCGGTAGCAGAAGCAGAACAATTTTATGGATATAAAATAAATCCCATAGCTAATTTCAGTTTCACTCCTGGTATGATGAGAAATTCTTGGAAGAATAATGTC
>JBBAKF010000090.1:0-7980 GCA_040403635.1 Polynucleobacter sp. | reverse complement strand
TCTACCGCTGCAGGCTTATCAGGCGCAGACATCGCCGATGCAAAGCCATCTCAACGTGGGTTCTGGCGAGGATGTCACCATTGCCGAACTGGCGCGCGCTGTGGGTCAGGCCGTGGGTTACACCGGCACCATCACCTTTGACACCAGCAAGCCCGACGGCGCGCCGCGCAAGTGGATGGACAGCAGCCGGCTCTACGCGCTGGGCTGGCAGGCGCAGGTCGATCTGGGTGTGGGCTTGCGGGCAGCCTATGCAGATTTTGTGCAGTCGAATCCCCTCTAAATCGCCTAAGCTACGCCGATGCGCAACTACAGCCCCAGCAAACGCATTTTGGTGACCGGCGGTGCCGGCTTTTTGGGATCACACCTGATCGACAGGCTGCTGGCGCGTGGTGACGAGGTGATTTGTGTCGACAACCTGTTCACCGGCACCAAACAGAACATCGAACATGTGCTGGATCACAAGCGCTTTGAGTTCATACGCCATGATGTGACCTTTCCGCTGTATTTGGAGGTGGACCAGATTTACAACCTGGCCTGCCCGGCCTCGCCCACTCACTACCAGCACGACCCGGTTCAAACCACCAAAACCAGTGTGCACGGGGCCATCAATATGCTGGGCCTGGCCAAGCGGGTGCGCGCACGGATTTTTCAGGCCAGCACCTCAGAGGTCTATGGCGACCCGGCGGTGCATCCGCAGACCGAAGATTATTGGGGCAACGTGAACCCCATCGGCATCCGCAGCTGCTACGACGAAGGCAAGCGCTGCGCGGAAACTCTGTTTTTTGATTACTACCGCCAGCACAAGGTGGACATCCGCGTAGCCCGCATATTCAACACCTACGGCCCGCGCATGCACCCGAACGACGGGCGGGTGGTGAGCAATTTCATCGTCCAGGCGCTCAAAGGCGAAGACATCACTTTGTACGGCGACGGCTTGCAGACGCGCAGTTTCTGCTATGTGGACGACTTGATTGAAGGCTTCATCCGCTTCATGGATGTGCCTTGGGACGTTGGCGGCGCGAATCATGGGTTCCCAGGGCCCATCAACCTGGGTAACCCGCACGAATTCACCATCCGGCAGTTGGCGGAGATGGTTATCAAGCTGACGGGCGCTTCATCCAAACTGGTGTTCAAGCCGCTGCCGTCGGATGATCCGATGCAGAGGAAACCGGATATCGGGCGGGCGCGGGAGATGTTGGGAGGGTGGGACCCGAAGGTGCAACTCGAGGCGGGGTTGCAGCAAACGATCGATTACTTTAACGAACGGCTTATGCCTTGAGTTTTCTTGTTTCAGTTAATTTGCCAACGCTGCCATTGCCTAACGAGCCAACGCCTAGTTTCATCTATCGTTAGAAGTGCAGCGAAGCATGACAAAGCGCTTATTGCCAGCAATGTTGCCCCTTGGAAAACTGCCCCCTGAGAAAAACTCGGTAAATCGCTGAGAAGCCAAGTGACGCCAAGCGCAGTGATCGCAGGGACAAAAATGTCTCTTGAAAGCCAGATAACGCCCTGACCAATTAAAATACGCCGGAATACCAAATAATGATAGGTAAAAAAATAAATAAGATTAAGCAAAAACCACACCCAAGCGGCGCCGATAACTCCATATTTGGGCGTGAAAACAAAAAGTAAGGGCGAAATTATTAAGAACCCAGCCATGCCCGAGTACACACTTAAACTTGTCCAGCCGGTAGCATACTGGGCTAAGCTGAGTATTCTCACGTAGACGCTGAATAGGTTTCCAAGCGTAATTAGCGCAACCAGAAATGCAATCTGGCTTGCTAATGTGGGACTATTCGTCCATATCAACATTACCTGGAATCCAGAAGTCACCATAATAGCGGCGAAAGCACCGGTTAAAGCGCTGAGCAGTGCCGAGCTAAGTCTGAAATTCTTGGTAAATCCAGTAACGTCACCCATTGCGAACTGGTTCATTAGTCTTGGTTGAATCGCCTGCGCTACCGGGTTCACAAAAATGAAAATCGCACCAGCAACCGTTGAGGCCAGAGAATAAATCCCAAAATCCTCTAGCGTTAACAACTTCGACAAAATAAGTTTATCTACTTGCCCAAAAAGAAACCCGAAAACTGCTGTGCCAAACATCCCCCCAGCAAAGAGTTTTGTAGACCAGACGATGTGCATATCGATTTTAGGAGACCTCTCCGCCCGAGGAAGTCGCAGATATACCAACACTATGAGCGCAACGATCATCAGCAGAGAAACCAGGCTTTGCCATAAAAAAAATAGCTGCAAAGAAGGTGAAACAAACTCAAAAATAATCCACGCACCGATACCCTTTGCGGGAGCAGATATAGACTCTAAAATATTTAAGATAACCTGCTGCTCGAGCGCAATAACAATACCCCGATAAAATAGCTCAATAAATCTGATTGTTCCCAGAAGTCCCATAAAATAAATTGCGCTCGTTATTTGTTCTCCAGAAAGTGTTTTTGCGGTAAACCATTCGACACCTAACCAAGGGGCTGCTAGATAAACTATCAAGGCAAGTAAGAGTGCGAATCCGAATATCAAGCACTCAAAAGTTCTGACCACGTCTCGGCAACGTGCGGAAGCATCAGGCCTTGACTTAACTACCGCAATTTCCTTAACAACAGTGGAAATCAACCCGAAGTCAAAAAGCGTCATAGCCGCGAGCATCGTCGCATAAAAACCGATTATTCCATACGACTCGATGCCCAAATAATGAACATATATCGGAATGAAAATAAAATTCATGAGAGCAGTCCACCCTTGCCCCATAAAATTCGAGATGACATTCCTTTTTAACATGACATCATGAGTGACGTAAAGTAATCACATTAGTTTTTAAATAAATTGAGTGGTGAGATTTTTTACACATACTTCATCGACCACTTTCGGTTAGTTTACTAGTAGTAACTTGCAGTACACGAGAATAAGAGCTGCCATAAGATAATGGCTGCCATAAGATAATGGCTTTCATGATACCATTCGCCGATTCGCAGTAAATTTTTACAAGCTAGTGTAATGTACCTAAAGCCAGAATCTGAGAAAATGCCTACCGCATTCAATGGAAGGCGTATAGCTTTTTTCTCAGTTAGTTTAGCAGTCAATATTCCCACGCTGACGATTGCGATCTCTAATATCAACCAATTTAGCAATAATCCGCCATTCACAATAGTGTGCCCTGAAAAAGAAGTAGCACAGTTCGAGGTGGCTTTTAGAAATTTCAAGAATGTAAGAGTTGAGAGCGAAAACCTGTTGCTCGCGTTTGACGAGTTCCGCGACATTGCTGCCAATGTATCGATTATCGATGGATTATCCCTAGAATCAATCGCAAGATTGTCTTGGTATTATCAGCAGGCACTTAAAATAGCATTTTTATTTAGATCACACACGCCCAGCGTAAACCTTGTAATGTGGGATGCGGATACGATTCCGCTGGATCACATTGAGTTTTTTGACAGCAATGGAGCTATACTTTACGGCTCAAAAGTAGAGTTTCATACGCCCTATTTTATAACACTAAATAGTCTTTTAGGTTGTTTGCCCAAGTCTTATCTCGCATTCACGCTTCAATTTTTCGCCTGTTCTTATCCCGAAAGTCTGTATTTGATTAAAAAATTACGTAAAGCTTGTGTTCAGTTCGAGTGTGAAAATGAGCCCCGCTGGGTTGCTAGAGCGATTTTATCAAGTGCTATTTCTACGCATAAAACACTCGAGGGTGCGTTGTTCAGTGAACAAGAGCTAGTGGGAATTGCTAGCCTTATGTATCGACCCCGAAGCCAAGTCGTACTGAGATATTTGAGAGGAGGTTTTACAGGTTTGTTGAGCGAGCGACAAGCTAAAGCTGTAAGGCTCATGGGTTTTCGCCATATTTCATATGAAAACCTTAGGCAGATCAGTGACCGTCGTCAGCCTTGGATTGCATTAATTGCTTATATGATCAAGGAATCCGTTCGGCAAAGATTGTTTTACAGCCCTCTTTGGCATAAATAGATTTAGTTTTTAAGAGAGCCCAGTTGACCATTGTCATGAATCGTGAAATGAAATCTGGAGGGATCGTTGTATCCGGTTTTCGGAACAACGATTTGTTTGATGCTTCGAGCCCGCATAACCGAGATGATTGCCTTCTCCAGTGGCGTCTGTTGAGGGACTGCTTTTACGAAAATGGAGTAGTGTTAAATACGGCAGACCTATGTGACGAATCGAGTCTTGACTTTTTAATTCATGTTGACGTCCGCGCCGTAAAAAGCGGGGATCCGCCGTGCTTTCTGGTTGTATACGAAACACCGCTTACTTGGCCAAAAAATGCCAGTTTGAACTTGTACGCTAATTATCGGCATATTTTCACCTGGGATGACGACGTCGCCGAATCCAATGGGGGAACTGTATTGCGTTACCCTCAGTATGCGAAGACATTACCTCTCGATCCCGCTCAAAAGCGCGAAGGACTGTGTTGCATGATAGCCAGCAATAAGTCCGCTAACGTTAATGACCCTCGAGAGTTATATTCGGAACGCATTAAAGTGATTCGCTGGTTTCAGGATCATGCACCGGAGCATTTTGATCTTTATGGCCACCGGTGGGATCAGCCACCTCCCTCAGTTGGGCGGTTGGGTAGAGGACTGGCCTTACTAATCGGAAAGAGCTACCGTTTCGTCGGTTATAAGCCCCTTAAGTGCTACCGTGGGCCTACTATTACTAAAGGTGAAGTCCTGAGACTATATAAGTTTGCAATTTGCTTTGAGAACGCAAAGGACTTCAAAGGCTACGTCACGGAAAAGATATTTGACTGTTTTGCCGCTGGGTGTGTTCCAATTTATCTCGGTGCGAGTAATGTTTCCGAGCTTATTCCGGACGACTGCTTCATCGATTACCGAAATTTCGGCTCATTTGCCAAATGTTACGAATATATATGCTCGGTATCGGATGAGCAACTTAATCGCTATCAGCTTGCGATTTCAAACTTTCTTCTCAGTCGAAAAGCCACTCCATTTTACCCTGCTACCTTTGCGAAAACAATCGTTCACGGCGTTATGACTACAAATAGATGGGCGGAAACCTAGAGTATGAAAGCGCTTTGTTGCTTCGGTCGACATAGTTACGGGGAGCCCTCTCGCGGTCTGAGTCCTGAGTATGTGGCCTTTGTCCCTGCAATTGAGTCCCTAGGGTACACGGTTGAATTATTTGACTCACTTGATCGAGGGCTCCACCAATCGTATCTTGATTTAAATGTAGCACTTCTAAATACCATTTTAGATTTTAAACCGGATTTATTTTTTTGTGTACATTTGCAATGCGAGATCTGGACCGAAACTTTAACCGCTGTGAGAAATATACCTACCATCAAGATGGTTTGCTGGACAACGGACGACTCTTGGAAATATTTTCAAAGTTCGCGGTTTTATGCTCCGTTTTATGATCGCATCGCCACGACGTATGATTATATGATTGCGCAGTATATAAGAGATGGGAATGGACATGTCCACCTATCTCAATGGGCTGCATCTAGGGAGCGCCTGCAGGCACCGGTAACCAATGGAAAATATCGATATGGAGTTACGTTTGTGGGTTCGGCACACGGCGGGCGCCGGCGTTACATAGAAACTCTACTGACGATGGGAATTCGAGTTGAGTGTTTTGGTCACGGGTGGGAGCATGGACCCGTGACAGCCGACGATATGTACACCATATTCAATTCCTCCGCCATCAGCCTTAATTTTGCCAACTCAAGGGGAAGGAACCAGATAAAAGCAAGAGCCTTTGAAGTTTCGGGTGCTGGCGGCTTTCTTCTCACAGACGCCGCGCCTGGAATCGAGAAGTTTTTCGAACTGGATGAAGAAATTGTCTGTTTCAAGGATATTGTAGACCTTGCAAAAAAAATTGGATTTTATTTAGCTAATTTAGATGCTCGTGATCGAGTTGCGGCGAAAGGCTTTTCCCGAGTGGTTAGAGACCATACCTATGACGCTAGATTGGCAACATTGTTGAATTTTTCACCTTGCAGTACAGTTCCGTTAGTGCGCACCGACCTGACCTTCAGTGCGCGGCAACTCATCCCGCTGCATTTCATTCGGCACTTGACTGTTTTTTCAGGCTATTTGCTTTTCGGCCGAATTAAGGGAAAAAGGGCAGCGAAGCGGTTGATTTTCGAGCTGAGCTGGCGCCTACAAGGCATCAAAGCTTTCAGCTCAAAAGGGTGGCCTAGTCGGATATTTCCCAATATTGAATGACACAAACTATCCCAGTTTCGGTAGTCATACCTTGCTTCAGGTGCATGGATACCATTGAACGAGCGCTTAGCTCGGTAATGCTGCAAAGCGCGCTGCCCGCTGAAGTCCTGCTGATTGACGATGCCAGCAAAGACGGTACATTAGCGCTGTTGCATGAACTGTCAAAGCGTCACGGGTCAATCCTTCGCGTTATCTCCATGCCCATCAACGTTGGCCCAGGACTAGCACGTAATGCGGGTTGGGCAGTTGCCAGCCAGCCGTGGTTAGCATTTTTGGATGCCGACGACATCTGGCACCCCCAGAAGTTAGAGCTCCAGTGGTTATGGCTTCAGGCCCATCCTGAGGTAGATCTTTGCGGTCACAGTACACAGCTAATCTCTGCCGAATCACAGAATCCAGCCCCCAATACCTTTTCGGCATCTCATTTGAGCTTGATCAACATGCTTATTTCCAATCGATTGCCAACACGTTCGGTCATGCTCAGGCGAGATATCGTGATGCGCTTTGCCGACAAAAGAGTAACTGAAGACTATTTGCTCTGGCTGGAAGCAATCGCACACGGGTACGTCGCCTACCGTTTGGATGTGTGCCTAGCTTTCTCCATTCGACCAGATTTCAGCCCTGGCGGTTACAGCGGCCAACTGTGGGCGCACCAAAAACGAGAACTAGCCGCGCTGACGCACCTCGCAAGCACGGTGCGCCTTCGGCCTGGATTAATCTTGCTGGCCTCCATATGGTCTATCGCCAAGTTCATGCGTAGATACGCACTCACGCGGTGCAAAAGATGAGCACTTCCAAGCGTCGCCTGTGCATAGTGGCCGCAACGCCGCTGACAATTCACTTCTTTTTCAAGCAGCACATCTCATGCTGGTGCAAGGACTACGATGTCACTGTGGTGTACAACACATTCAGTGATAGATATCTGCCGCCTTTGGGGTTACCCATAAATAAAAAATCCGTTCAAATCGAGCGGAAAATTTCGCCCTACAAGGATCTTGTAGCCCTTATCCAGCTATGTTTATTCATGCGGCGAGCGCAGTTCGATATGGTCATCACGCTCGTCCCCAAGGCAGGAATTCTAGGGATGCTGGCAGCGTTTTTTTTGAACGTCCGTATTCGCGTTCATATTTTCCAAGGTGAAGTTTGGGCTTCGCGGGGCGGCTTTTTGCGTGCTTTTCTGAGATTTTGTGACGTCTTTACAGCGCGGCTCGCTACAAATCTATTGGCCGTAAGTCCCAGCGAACGAAATTTCCTAGAACAGGAAGGTGTTGTGCGCAGTGGCCGTATTCAAGTAATTAAAAAAGGATCCATCTGTGGCGTGGACTCCGACCGCTTTAAGCCGGATGAGCAGGCAAGACAAGATGTACGTACCGAATTCGGGTTTAAAGCCAGCGACATAGTTTGTGTATTTTTGGGCAGACTAGCAGCCGAAAAGGGCATTTACGAGCTAGCGCGTGCGTTCAAAAAATCTCTTCAGGTGCACGGCAAACTGCGCTTGCTGTTAGTGGGGCCGGATGAAGATGCCTTGGAATACGAGATACGGTCGATACTGGGTCCCGTTGCTAGTACGAGATTGACAATCTTTCCTTACACCCTATCCCCGGAAAGACTACTTGCATGCGCTGATTTTCACTGCATGCCGAGTTACCGTGAAGGATTTGGTGTGGCAATCATAGAGGCGGCTAGTATGGGAATACCCTCAATTGCAACCCGAGTTTATGGCATTGTGGATGCAATTGAAGAGAATGTTACTGGACTGCTGGTT
>JBBAKF010000089.1:0-7986 GCA_040403635.1 Polynucleobacter sp. | reverse complement strand
CGATCTTCAAGCAAAACTGAAAGCCTTAGAAAAATAGCCCAACAAGTGGGCTATTGAGATTCTTGGTGGCCCGGGGCGGAATCGAACCACCGACACAAGGATTTTCAATCCTCTGCTCTACCGACTGAGCTACCAGGCCAAAGACAGTAATTATAACCTAATCAAAACTGACAAACTAGAATCTTTTGGGGTTTAACCTGACACCTATTATCAATAAAGCTGATTTGATAACACTAGCTCCCCTGTATGGGGCTATTTTTTGACTTTTTTACTTGATTAATTTTTTAAGTACTACTACTTCCGATTTTTCGAACATCAATGCCCAAAGCTTTTAGTTTTCGATAAAGGTGCGTTCTTTCTAAACCAGTATGTTCAGAAACTCTCGTCATGCTGCCACCAGTTTGCTTTAAATGATATTCAAAGTATGCTTTTTCGAAAATATCCCTAGCCTCTCTTAATGGTAAGTCAAAGTGCCCCTGAACCAACTCTTTAAAATCAGTGGACACATTAGTAGTCTGACGTTGACCATTAAAATCTGCACCAATATTATTTTGCGTGTCTAGAAGCTTGCTTAATCCGGCATTACCTCCTCCGGGTAAAGCACTATATTCTTTTGCGCCCGCTCCAAGACCCTCTAATGCATCTTTTGGTAATACTTTCTCTAAAGCCTGGCTAACTGTTTTCAAAAGTTTTTGTAATGCAATTGGCTTTTCAAGGAAATTACATGCGCCAATACGTGTTGCCTCAACCGCGGTGTCAATGGTTGCATGACCAGACATCATAATGACCGGCATCGTTAACTTATCATCCTTAGCCCATTCTTTCAGAAGAGTAACGCCATCCGTGTCAGGCATCCAGATATCTAATAAAACCAAATCTGGCAATAATTGATCTCGAACAGTTCGTGCTTGTTGCGCATTCTCAGCCGAATAAACAACATGGCCCTCATCACTCAAGATTTCATTGAGTAATTCTCGGATGCCCATTTCATCATCAACAACTAATATATTTGCCATGCTTCATTGTCCTATATTTACAAATTTTAATATCTAATTTAATTCACTGCTTATTATGCTAATCGCTCAAATAATATTGAAATCCTTGCGCCACGTATCACGGTATCTCTCATACGATTTTTTAACTCAATCCTTGCTCCGTGCTCATCAACAATTTTCTTGACGACAGCTAATCCAAGTCCTGTACCTTTTGATTTAGAGGTGACATAGGGCTCAAATGCTCGAGATAAAATCCTTGGAGAAAACCCAGGCCCATTGTCTGCTACAGATAAGCGTACTAATTTTTCTGTTTGGTTGATAAGGCCTGCGTAGTTAACGGTCTCAGTCCGAATCTGAATTTCTGGCTCAGAGTGTATTTCAGTAGCGGCATCAATGGCATTTTGGACGATGTTATGAATCACTTGGCGCAATTGTGTCGGATCACCAAGAATATCTGGCGCTTCTAGATCAAGTTTTAATTCAATTTCCATATCCTCATAAAGACCTAAAATTTCAGTAATTAATTGGTTTAAATTTATCGGCACCATATTGGGCGAAGGTTTTTTTCCAAAATCTCGAAAGTTATTCACCATTGTTTTCATGGCTTGGACTTGCGTGATAATCGTCTTTGTACCCTTAACAACTACCTCTTCCTGTTCTTCGGACATTTTTCCAGAAAGTTTTTGATACATTCTTTCAGCAGAGAGTTGAATCGGTGTAAGTGGATTTTTAATTTCATGTGCAAGGCGTTGTGCTACCTCACCCCATGCGATTGATCGTTGAGCCGCAATAACTTCAGTAATATCATCGAAAACAATAATGTATTGTTTTCCCGTTAACTCCGTTCCTCGAGCTAATAAAATCGGCGATATATTTTCTTGCTCTTGTAAATTAGCATACAAATGAATTTGTCGTTGCCATGACTTTTCATTCTCAGATTCACTTTCTAGTTCTAATGGGCTTGCCTCATCAGACCCAATTGAGACTTGATTAGCTTTGAATGATTCCTTAATGGTTGTTTCAAAATGTAGTAGTTCTGGGTGGGTACTCAACGGCTTCCCAATCAGTAGGGTCAAGTCTTTTTCTAAAATTCTTTTTGCCCCTTCATTAGCGACCAAAAGACTAAAATTTGCGTCTAAAACACAAACTCCTGCTGTTAAATTGGCGAGTACCGATTCTGAGAAGTCCTTCGATTGCTGCAAAGACATTCGAGCGTCAGATAACTGCTTCGTCATATTATTAAATTGTCGAGTTAGCAGCCCCAATTCGTCTGGGCTGTCCATTTGCGGCTTAGGAGATAAGTCACCTCTTGCAACTGCCTGAGTTCCTCTTAGCAACATCAATAGTGGCCTTGCTAATTGTCGACCCAAAATTAAAGCCAGTAGTATGGCTATGAAAAGAGCCATAAACATCGTTAATGTGAGTGAGCCAATATACATTTTTTTAAGCCCCAATCGACTTAAGGCTTTTTCTTGGTAATCGCTATATGCTTTTTGAACTAGATTGGCACTATCGACTAGTCTTGAATCTAAACGCTTGGAAATCTTTAAAATTCGTTTGTCGCTCAATAAATATAAAGCGTTTAGTTGATAAGCTTCCATCTCTTGCAAATCTGTCACACCTTCGATAGAACTTATCTTGTTAGTTTTTTTCAACTCCAAGATTGTCTCTGGAGTGAGCGCAATATCCACTATCTGCTGAGAGGTACAAGACACCTTATTAATTTCACGGCCGGTGTCATCCATGATCGTAATCTGATCTGCTTGAACAATTGTGCAGTAGGACTTGAGTTCTTGATTGGTTTTAATTAGTTTTAATCCAGGTTGAGCAAATAATTGATTACCCTCTGCTAAAAAAGCCTCCTGAGAGATTACAAAAGAAGTTTGTCCCAGTTTTAATCCAGAAGCCAATGCAGACTCGACATTAATATCAAACCAACTCTCAATACTTCTGCCAACAAATTGTAATGACACTGAATATAGAATTGCGCCAGGTAACACACCAACCAATGCAAATATCATTGCTAATTTAGCAATCAGTTTTGTACCAAAAAAGCCTTGGCGCCAACGTATCGTCAACTTCACTATCAAAGCAACAATAAAAAGAAAGAGTAATGCACCAACAACAATATTCGCGGTGTATAGCCAAACAAAATATTGACTCAAAAATTTTGCGTCTGAACTAATGCCTGTTAAAAGACCAATAAGTAAAACAGCTAGTACAAAGACAACCATTAAAAATACTGTAAGCTCTTTTTTAAATCCATATTGAACATCAATAACACGTTCAGTGTAGTTATCGATCGGTTCTCTCATCATTTACCCCCTAATTTAGATTTAGGTGTAATCACAAACTGATGCCAATCACTGGATAAATTCCACTCACGTGCATTTAATGCATTAATTTGAAAGGGCTTAGGTAATTGACTTAAATCCAATCGCATACGAATAACCCCGTCATATTGCCGACCATTATCAAGTGCAGATAACTCTGCAACTTGCCATCCAGCAATCGCACCAACCTGAATTAATGCCTCTTCTAAGGTGTTTGCTGATAGGGTTAAGGCACCAACGTTGACTCTATACAATTGCGTTAATGGCTGAAAAGAAAGCTTTATTATTTTGACAGCCGTTATCGGTTTTTCTTCAAACCAGTACCAACGTCCACGTGTGACATTGAGCTCTGTCAAAAACTGGAAGGTTATTCCTTTTTTAACAGCATCGCTTAACTCTGGTGGAAGCTCTATTTGGTAAGAGGCATTAATCGTCCATTTTTGTTCTACAGGCTCTAACTGAATTTGTCTCAGTTTGATGCCTTGCGAATATGCAATACTAGAAAAAACACTTCCTAGAAGCATCATACAAATGATGAAGAGTTTTTTAAATTGACTCATCTTTTCTTTTGTAACATTCCATAAAAAAAGCCATCATGCCATTTATCTGGCAGGATTTGACCTAGACATTCTAATCGTAACGCATCTTGAAGATTTTTTAAAAACCATTCAAGTTGGAGCTCACCTTCCTCCGGCAAAATGGAACATGTAATAAATAACATTCTGCCGCCAGGTTTTAATAATTGCCATAACTCAAAAATGATTTTACGTTGTAACTTTTGTAATTCAATGATATCTGCACTCCGCCTTAAATACAAAATATCGGGGTGGCGCCGCATAATTCCAGTGGCCGAACAAGGCACATCTGCCAAAATTGCATCATAGAGATGATTAGACCACCAAGTATTGGGTTGAGAAGCATCGCCAACTAATAAATTGCCATAGAGATCTAGGCGCAATAAATTCTCTTTTACTTTCTCCATGCGCGACTCACTTACTTCAAGAACATCTAAATCAATATCTGCAAGCTCAAGAAGATGTGTCGCTTTACCACCAGGTGCACTGCAAGCATCAAGAATATATTCCTTATCTTTAGGTGCAATCAGATGTGCTGCAATTTGCGCACCTAAGTCTTGTACACTAAATAATCCCTCACTAAAGCCCGGTAAAAGATGTACTGGCATAGAGTCTTGTAATGCAATAGCTTCTGGCGCCCTAATTTGCCACTCAATAGGTATCTCTTGGGTAGGTATACCCGCATTTTGTAATTGGGTTTCATAATGTTGCTTAGATATTTTTTGACAATTAACCCGTAAAAACATTTTAGCGGGTCTGAGATTCGCCTCCAAAATGGGCGCCAGATTTTGCGGATAGGCTTTTTTTAAAATCTTTACCCACCAAGATGGGTACTGAGCCTCTAAAACGTCAATCATTAAAACTTCAGGTTTTTCTAGAACTCTTCGTAGTACCGCATTAATTAGGCCCTTAGCATGTCTGGTGCGTAATGATTTTTGCGCGGCATTGACCGTTTCGTTCACTAGTGTA
Source organism: Polynucleobacter sp. (assembly GCA_040403635.1). Lineage (GTDB taxonomy): Bacteria > Pseudomonadota > Gammaproteobacteria > Burkholderiales > Burkholderiaceae > Polynucleobacter. Next base: position 3,114 of record JBBAKF010000089.1, on the reverse strand, counting down.
TATGCGGTATATTGATTCTGCGATTCTGAAAATTGCGTGCAAAGGGCAAGTAAAAATAAATCCTCGACTTCCGGCTCTAACTCTTTTCGTAAAAAAGGTTTTAAAGCCTCTAAAATTTTCGGCTTAAATCGCAATGCATCATATGACAAACTTTGAGCTGCAGCTCTATTTTCAATTTGAACTTTCGATAATGCTTGCGTGAGCGAAACGCCATCTCTCACTTCACTGAGTAAATGCGCCGCTAAAAGTATCGTTTCACAAAGATTACTTCCTGCGCTCTTCTGTTGATTTTGATGGTTTGGTTCCGGATTATCCAATCTCACTATACGGGGTATGTTCCTGTCTTCGACATTTCGACTAACTTATTAACCCTGAGTTCGGTTGCTGGGTGGGTTGAAAATAATCCACGCAAGCCGCCACCTGATAAAGGATTCATAATCATCATTTGTGCTACGGCTGGATGTGTTTCTACGCGATCAAAGGGCACTCCCTGAACCGTACTTTCTATTTTCTTTAAGGCAGATGCAAGAGCTAAAGGATCGCCTGAAATTTCTGAACCAATACGATCTGCTTCATACTCTCTTGCCCTCGAGATTGTCATCTGTATCAAACTAGCCGCTAGTGGCGCCAAAAAAACGAGTAAAAAGCTCAAAGGATGAGCGCCACCCTCGCGATCTCTTCCCCCCGAAAACATTGCAAAAGTAGCAATACTTGATATTGCTCCTGCCATCGTAGCGGCGATAGTAGAAATCAAAATATCACGGTTTTTTACATGCGCTAATTCATGCGCCATAACACCTCGTAGCTCTCTCTCATTCAATATATTCATAATGCCTGAAGTTGCAGCTACCGCCGCATTTTCAGGGTTTCTTCCCGTGGCAAATGCATTAGGTGCATTTTCATCAATTAAATACACTTTGGGCATCGGCAATCCAGCTTTTTGTGAAAGCTCTTTAATTAAATTGTAATAGGCGGGAAAACTTTGCTCATCGACTTGCCTTGCCCCAAACATTTTTAAAACCATTTTGTCTGAGTTCCAATAACTATAAAAATTCATCCCTATTGCCATTAAAAAAGCGAGCATCATTCCTTGAGGCCCACCCAAAGCACCACCAACATAGACAAATAATGCCGTAATGGCCGCCATTAAAATTGCTGTTTTGGTTAAATTAAACATGATTTCTCTCCGCCAAGTTTTTCCATGTTTTTATCATATAGACAAAATGTAAAATTTTTAATCATTTAAAAATTTGTCCTGGCTTTAGTTGAACACTTTTAACAAATTGTGTTGCGCTTGTTCTCTTCGCACCTGCTTTTTGGACCTCTAACAAGCGTACAACTCCTTCACAACCAGCCACCGTAATGCCAAACTCATCTACGGTAATAACCTGTCCTGGCGTGATGTTATCCACCTGTTGCCATTGATGTGAGATGTTTTCCGATAACCATATTTTTACAATTTCATCATTAAGCGTTGTGGTTGCTCCAGGCGTTGGATTTAAGGCTCTAATTTGACGATCAATTTGTTTAGCCGTTTGATCCCAAACAATTTTTGCCTCTTCTTTTTGGATCTTTTGTGCATAATTAATGCCACTTTGGCTTTGCTCTTGCAGTGGCATTGGTAAATCCTGCGCTAATTGATTCAAGACTTCGATGAGTACTCTTGCCCCTTGTGCTGCCAAACGGTCATGCAGGGTGCCCGTTGTGTCTAAGCTTTGTATGGGCATTGTCTCTTGTGCAATTATCGGTCCAGTATCTAATCCGATTGCCATTTTCATAATACACGTGCCAGTGACCTCATCACCCGCCCATATGGCGCGATGTATTGGCGCAGCACCCCGCCAATGCGGCAAAAGTGAAGCATGTACATTAATGCAACCTAGTGATCCCTTAGAATCGGCCAAATCTAAAAGCCATTGAGGCAGAATTAGCCCATAAGCGGCGACAACTAGCACATCAAAATCTAACTTTTCTAACTGCTTTTTTGCCTCTTTGGCTTCAAGAGGAAACTTTCCATCAAGTTTCAATGAGCTCGGCTGTAATACTGTGATTTCAAGCTCTAAAGCTTTTTGTTTAACCAAACTCGGTAAAAGTTTTAAACCTCTTCCAGCTGGTCGGTCGGGTTGTGTCATCACTGCAATCACCTGATGGTTAGATTGCTTTAGCGCCTCTAAGATAACTGCGGCAAACTCAGGAGTTCCGGCAAAAACAATTTTCATTGTACAAAGTGATACCTTAGGTACCAAGGTCCATTAAATTAAGGAAGGTGTTTGCTTCATCATCTGCTTTTAGTATTTACTATACAACTTGGAGCATTGTTTGATTTAAGCGCCGAAGTATTTGCTCACTTTTATTGCTGAGTCCGTTTTTTCATTTTACCTCTGATACGTGCTCGCTTTAAGGGAGATAAATATTCTACGAAAACTTTTCCAATCAAATGATCCATTTCATGCTGTATACAGACAGATAATATGCCCTCAGCTTCGATTTCAAAATACTCACCTTGAGGGTTTTGTGCACGAACTCGTACACAATCAGGTCGACTTACTTCATCGTAATACTCTGGTACAGATAAACATCCTTCACGCCAGCTTTTTTTCTCTTCACTTGCCCATACAATTTCAGGGTTTATCAGTACCATAAGCTCATCTCGTCCATCGGATATATCGATGACAATAATATTTTCTAAAATATGCACCTGTGTCGCTGCTAGCCCAATCCCTGGGGCTGCGTACATCGTTTGCGCCATATTCGCTATTTTTTCTTGTAAACCTGCATCAAATTGATGCACTTTTTTGGCCACTTTGTGCAATCGAGGATCTGGGTAACAAAGGATTTCTAGGAGTGCCATAACTTTCTTGTTCCGAAATGATATATATCTAATTTTAAACGAAGTCTATTCTTCAAAGTAACATGCAAGTTGTTCTTATATACCTTTTTTAAGTAGCTTTTATCTGTTATAAAACAATTACTTAAACTTTTTTTTGTGTTTTTTTAACAAGTTATGTTTTAAAATTCCACACGTAAATGAGTTCTTCGGGTAATAATTAAAAATGAAAATCATAAATTAGGTAGAAAATAGTGGCCAAAAAATTAGCCTTTCCGACATCAGAG
>JBBAKF010000088.1:0-8004 GCA_040403635.1 Polynucleobacter sp. | reverse complement strand
ATACCTTCGAGGGGCTCACCAGCCGTCCCTACCCTTTCAAGTGCCAGGGAAGGCAACCATGGGAACGTTATCGCGAGTCGAATTGCGAATCTGATCCGAGGGTGTTTCCCAGAGCAGCAAGTAACGTTTACTATTCGCAAACCCGTAGTGCACTCGACATCAGGGATGGAGGTAAAGAGCAAGCCGGTCGGCAGGACGCGCTTATCAATTGGCTCAATCCTCACCCTAATCTGCAGGGTTTACGCAGCGTAGCTAAGTTGATACCTGACTGGGAGAAAAGAACTGAGATTTATCAAAATCTCGTCGAGGAGGCTGTCCGACAATTTGGGTTGCCGGAGGACGTTACACGCAATGCGGTCATTGAGGCTATCAAAGCTAACGGGTCTGACCGTGAAGCAAATAGCTACAGATCTGGCGGTAATTCCCAGCATGAGATCTTGATTTCAGAGTGGCCCGTCTTGTCTAGCAAACGTAGCATCAAGTCTGCATTCCTCCAAACGCGCCCGTTCTTGACCAAGGGCGTGTGGCCCGAGTCTTATTGCCAGCCATTCGAGCAAATTACCTTGATCGACCGTCTCCGTGAAGTCAGGGCTCTGGTTGGGTTTCGCCGTATGAGACCAGATAACAGCGCAACAGAGGTGGAAGTTGACTTGGGTCAAGGGCTTGATTGGCTGCCCGGCATAGACACCTTTGGCGAGGGGATTTTTGTCAAGCTTTCCGAAAGCTACGTCTCGTCCTGGGAGGGGCGGGTGCAACTGCTGCTTGCAGAACGTATGTCTCAATTGCGGGAGGCCTGTATTCGATGGGGAAGGGACCCCGCTGATGTATACGCCTCGCCACGATTCATCGCACTACACACTCTGGCCCACGGGCTTTTGCGACGGTTGGCTTTTGACGCAGGCTACTCGTCGACGTCGATTCGTGAGCGCATATATTGCAGCTTAGGGGGAGACCGGGCCGCAGGGATCCTCTTGTACACATCGGAGGGTGATTCCGAGGGTTCTTTGGGCGGTCTTGTCCGTCAGGGAGACCTTAGTCGGTTCCTTGGTACGCTTCAGAGGGCGCTGGCTGACCTATCTTGGTGCTCGGCTGACCCGGTTTGCGGCGAAATGGAACATCAGGGTGTTGACGGAATGAATGCTGCTGCTTGCCACGCATGCGCACTGGTGGGGGAGACAAGTTGCGCGTTTAACAACAGCCTGCTTGACAGGCGATTGCTGGTTGGATCAATTGACGGGAGGATACCCGGCCTTTTTGGCGGACTCACATCGGAGGCTTCCTAGGTATGAGATTTCCAAAGCTTACCGAGCTCGACAAAGACCAGAATGAAATTTACAACGGAGCTCCTCCCGAGGGGACCGTGCTGATTATTGGTCCCCCAGGCACGGGTAAGACGGTCATCGCGTTTCACCGTGCCCAGATGCTAAGTCGTCTGAAACGCAATCCTCGTGTCATCATGTACAACAAGGTCTTGTCTCAGTACACGAGCAGCCGCGGGTCGGTAGCACAAGATGTGGAGGTACAGACGCTCCACAAGTGGGCGTATGACTGGTGGAAGAAGTCAATACGTGGTTCAGGTGATCCTCCATGCGTCGACGGGGAGAGGTTCGACCATGACTGGAATGCTATTCAGGAAACGGCCATCAAAAACGCAAGTGATGCCTCAGGGGCTAAACGTATCAATTGGGGGCATCTTATTATCGACGAAGGGCAGGATTTCCCCCCATCGATGTACGCTTGCCTTACGAACGTTATGACCGTAGCAAATGCTAACGGTATTTCGCCTAAATTAGCCGTAACTGTGCTTGCGGACGAAAACCAACGACTACGCCCAGGGCGAAACTCCAATATCGAGGAGATCAGACAAAATCTGTTATTGGGTCCACAAAGTTTCTTCCACCTGAAGAAAAACTATAGGAGTACTAAGCAGATAGCGGAGTTTGCGTCTTGTTTCTACGTTGGGCTTCGCTCTGGAAAACCCGCCGTGCCAAGTAGCATCGGGGAATTACCGATAGTGAGTTGGATAAAGCGGGAAACGGAGGGTAAGTTTTTGGATGCTTGTGTAACCAAGATTGCTCGGTATGCTGACAGTAGACGTACTGAAGAGATAGGCGTCCTTACGATCAGGGATAAGGTCAGGAGCTCTATGTTTAACAGACTAACCGCCAGACTCGAGGAGAAGAACATAAAAGTCCAGTCTTATTCGAGTAAAGACGAGGACTTGAAGGCAACCAACTTGGAATTTGACATGCCTGGTAGGGTTACCGTCATTAACTCCGCCAGTGCTAAGGGCCTCGAGTTCGATACTGTTTTCCTTATCGATCCAGGATCGTTAGCTTCCATAGGTTCAGGGGAATTAGAGGCAAAGATGGCCATGTATGTCCTTAGCTCACGGCCGCGTCGTTTCCTTAACGTGATGCTAGTAGAGGACGCAAACTCCAAGAAACTAATGAAAGACGTTCCCGATGCAATTTATGAGAAAGAAAACTTATGACACATGCTGAGCCACCAATTGCAAAGCGTAACGGCCCTCGACGTCTAAGATCGACTAAGGTCGAAAAGGCGGAGCACGTTCGACTTGGCTATATCGCTATGCACGAGATAAACGTGGCCATGTGTATGGCTGGAGGCATGATAGGTCCCCGATTTGAGGAGGGCGCAGCGCGAGACCATCACTTTTCTGCCGGTGGGCTGGTTATTGAGGCCAACAGCCTTTCCAAGGAAGCATTGTCAGGAGCTATGGGTGGGCTAGGGTATGGCGAGGTAGTTATTCTTGAGGTTTTGATGCCTCCACAGGGGGCGTGCATACTGCCTTCGTTACCGCTCATTGATGCTAGAAGGTTGATTTTCAGGACAAGGGATGCCGAGGAGCAATTCCTTGCGCGTTTTTCAGGTTTTGGCGATATCCCTTTAATGTCTGTCCCATTAGCTGTTGCCCCGGAGTTATTTTCTGGCGCGGCTGAGCAAGCCCAACCTAGCCTTTTGGTGGCCTTAGCTGGGCAAGATCCTGCGGTAACTTTGAAGGTTGATGCTTCAGATGCGACTACCTCTACAAATCTGATGCGTACCATCGATCGGAGTGCTGGGTCCTTGTTAGCAGCATTGGGAACTACAAGAGAGGTAGGACAGGCTAGTGACATCTTGAAAGGCATCGCGGGCATTAGTTTGCCCATACCTGATGCGCAAGCCGCCTCCAGCTTCGCTACCAAGTTAGCCGTTATTGCTGACGGAGGTCCGGATGCCAATCTGTACGCTCCAATCTTTGGCTCGGTTGCAGCCGTTTTGTGTTCAGGATTTATGGATGCAGGCTTCAGTGCCTCTGAATTACAGAAGCTAGCCCAGCCAGAAAGTACTTCAGGCCTAGAAGCGGACTCTAAGAACCTTAAGGCAATAGAGTTGATGTGGTCGTTCACCAGTGATGTGCTAGCTTTACGTCGAGATGTTCCTGAAGGCGCATGGTCTGATATCGGCGGTTCGCCGCTGGCGCGTGGAACGCTGTTCTTTCTTCTAAATCCAGAACCTGAACAGTTGCAGGCAGCACTCATTAGGAATCCCAGCCTTGGTTCTCGCGTCCATTTCATTGCTGGACTGTTAGTTGGTCTAAGGGCTGGCCTAACCCGCATGGGAAAAGAAACAAAGGAAGATACGGAGAAATTCTTAACGGCGGCGGCATTCGTGCACACTTGGCTCACGAAGGGCGAAGCATCGCTGAAGTTAGTGCGTAATTGGGATCCGAACAATGGAGCCCCAGCGGAAAATCTTCTCTTTGATGGGCTTGTACTCGCAAGCGCAAGGATGCCAAGTGATCCACGTCTCGCTGAGTTGGCCGCAATCATTCGCACGGTCGGAATAGATGCTCGCTTTTTGCAGGAGTCCGGGGAATTATCAGGTAGATTCGAAGGTGAAAAAAATTTGATTACCTTTGCTCTGTCAGATGCAACGCTTCCGATATTTCCCCGTATTTACTTGAATGAATTAACTGCCGGTGTTGAGTTGAAGTCGGCGAAGCGAGATATAGAGAAACTTGTGGATGTCATAAATACTGGTAGGTCAGAGCATGGGATAACGGCAAGCCTAGAGGACGGGCCTAACCGACCTTATCTCCGACTATCTGCCCTCCTTGTCAAGGATATCTCCCAAGCCGACCTTACAGATGCTGTAGCCGCGATTGTTACTTCTGCCAGACATGCAATAGATGTATTTCCTGTAAAGGAAAAAAGAACAAAGAAGATTCCCGAATCAGAATAAGTGTAGGTTTTGGTGAAAATGATGCAGCACAAGCAGATCCTTCATGAAATTCATAATGAATTCCGTCGTTGTCAAATTTCATTTGAACTGAAATTGGATCATCTGGTGAGCTCACCTTTGTATTGCTCAATTTAATTAGTTTGTCGAAAATGCTCATGAGTTTTTATTTAATCCAATACCCTCTGCCTGGAATATATTTGAAACCTCGACTTTCTAAATAGATTGCCAATGTTGGATCTTTGGATTTATCTGCCAAAGTGACCCAAAGATTTCCTTGAATACCTCTATAGTCTTCAATTCCTGCGTTAGATACGGATACAACACTTTGTAGCTCCCCCATGTCGAGCGGTAAAACTCTTGTTAACGGTATGGATGTCTGTGTTGAGGTTGGTGCAGATGTCCGATAAATAGGCGTTTCATTCTTTGATACTGGTACAGATTGATTAAGTCTGCGTCGTAAAACCTGATCAAAAGTACCTTCCCAATAGCTTTGGTGCGAATATTTTCCTAGTGAGCCTTTAAGATTTTTTAATCGATACGTTGTCCGATAGTTGTACTTCATATCAGGCAAAGCTTCATCTGTCTGATATATGAACATTGCATTGTTTTTTGTAGAAAATTCAATTACTAAATAACTACCAATTCTCATTACAAAGGCATTGTTTTCAGGGCGACTTGGCTCTACAAGTTGTCTTATAGATCCGCCCATTCGTTCTCGAACGTCTGCAAAAGCTGTTCTCTGATCTTTAAAGGCCATATCACCTAAATAGAACCACATTTCTGAAATATGCTTTTCCCACTTTAGCCAATAGTTCAGCCTTCGAACGTCTGCAGCACCATCTTGAGCTAATAGCTCGAAAAAATCTTTGATTAACTGTTGTTTAAGCCAGCTAGTGACTAGTTGCCTGGCTGGCTCGTGGTTAACAAGCGCATCCCATTTGGTTTGTTCCAACATGGGATTTCCAATTTTTCTGACGCATGTATCGCGCAGAGATGAGTGCTCCGCTGTGTTGGAAGATTTCGAATATCGAATTATGCAAAATGCAGTTGCTTCAATAGCAATGGCCTCTGGCAGGTGGATTTCTCCCTTCCCATTAACTAGCTCAAGTACACCACTTAAGTGTTTAATAAATGACTCATCATTCATGTCACAAACAGTTTGAACGTAGGCTAGAAAGGCTTCATTCCATACCCATGAAGATGATTCGATACCTAATCCATCGCATACTTCTTGAAGATCTTGAGTATTTCCTTTTGCCAAAGAATCTGCATATCGCTTGCATGGATTTTCATCTAGAAGATTTTTGTGCTCATATAGAGTTGAAAGCCACTCAGGAGTTATGCCTCTCTCGCTTGAGGCTTTATATATAGGGGAGAGTTTATTTTTTAAAAAAACTTTGAGTTGTCCCCAATTCTCGGAACCTTTCTTATTGGTAGGTTCTTTAGGGTCAAATCTGAAATAGCTAGACAAAAGGCCTTGATAGCAGCGTCGAAGTTGCTTACTATTTCGCTCATCAACCGATTTGAGTAGCAGACCGAAAGTGTTTATGTCTTCAATTACTCTGTATCTCTCAGGGCCAACTGGTGTTTCTGCTCCATAGCAAACGTACTTCAATTCAGTAAATGTATCTGTGTCGCCTTTAAATTTAAATTTCTGGATGGCCTTGATTAATAAATCTTCCATCGGTCTTCCTTCAGTGACCCCTAGGTCACGTTTGATCTCTTTGAGAACTTTGGACATTGCCCTAGGATCTCCAAAAGTTACTCCATGGAGAATCAGGCGAGGGTCGAACTGCGCCTTTAAAAGATGCTCTAGCTCATTTAGCGATCGATAATCGGACATCTAACTTTTGAATCCAATGCACTGGTTAATTCAGAATCATCTAGTCTAGGCGGAGCTGTACTTTTTTCAGTTAATTTTTCTTGTCTAGTTTTGAATTCAAGTTTGAATTCAATTCTTCTGCTTTGAGCGCCACCTCCAGATCTAAGTGAGTTAAAAGAAGCGCCACCAACAAAGAAGCTCTTTGCAATCATTTTTCTATCTTCCGATGAAAAAGGATTTTCATTCGAAGTTGCTGGTTCTCTTAATAATTCACATAAAACCCTTTGACTTCGCTCTAGACTTAAGTTCAAGTTAAAGAGGTAAGTTCCAGTTTTACTTGCGTAACCTTCAACAACTGCTCGATTGAACCAAACCTTTCCAGCTTCAGAAATGCGAAGCTTTTCTAGCAATTTGGGAGTAAAGCTTCGTAGCATTTGACTTTGTTCAGGGGTAAGTGTGTTTTGTCCTTCTTTTTCAAAGGTTCCACGAACTCCAAAATCAATAGTAGTCTCGTTGACTTTTACGCCCTCGAATTCTTTTTCAGTCAGTATTTGCTCAATCTCGCTCATGAAGTCGACAATCGCTTTTTTACGCTGTGCCTCTTCTTTGGCAGCAACATCTGGCTCGTTTGTTACAGCAAGTAATGCTACGGTCATTGAGATTAAAAACAAAACCATTAGCGAAGACATCAAGTCGGAAAAAGAAATCCAAAATGGTTTCTCTCCATCTTCACGCTTTTTTTGTGCGTTAGAGTTTTTTGTAATTCCTAGCATTCTCTATCGCTTATTTGGAATTTGAGGGCAGGGAATCTAGCACGTCGCCAAGATCTTGAATAGCACCCTTTAAGTGACTGGTAGCCTGAGCTAACTCAGACTGAAAAGCTTTATTGCCTTCATTTAATGTGGCTTTCAGCTGAGTTGCAAATTCTGAATGGACCTTTGCCAGAACCTCTGAAATCCCACTCAAATACTTTCCTGCGTCATTCTGAGCTTTTTGGAGATGCTCGCTAGCTCGTTCAAGGTTTGAAACTAACTCTGTAGTGAAAGTTGCATCTTTTTTGGCATTTTCAAATGTATTTTTCAAATCAACCAACATTAAACCGATAGCGTCCCGGACTGATTTTTGATCGTCAAGAGCTTGCTGTATTACTGCTAAAGCACCTGACAAAGTAACGGAAGCGTCAGCAAGTTGTTTTGCGTTAGTTCCCAATCCATCAGTGGTTGCCTTAACCTCTGATAAATTATCTGTAAGCTTTGTAGATGCGCCAAGGAGCATTTCAGCTCCACTTCCCATTTTCTCAATATTTGTGTTTGTGCTGGTTTGAAGTTTATTAATTGAGTCTCGCATGGCATTGCTTGATTCAGTTACAACCTCTGTCAGTCGAGATACTTGTGCTTGGTTTTGACCAAGAACTGTAGTAATTTTGTCGACCAAATCAGTCATACGTTGTGTGTGATCAAGCTGCGCCTGGTTGCCTTGATCTCGAAGACTTTGGACTAAGTTTTGTGTGGCATCACTGAGCTGTGTGAGAAGTGTAGTTGTTGTGGAAGTTGTTTCGGCTTGTGCGTTTTGGAAGTGAGTTTTAAGTTTTTCTAGTAAGTCTGAAGTAGTTGCGTCTTGTTGGGCACTACGATTAGTTTGTTCCTGTCTTGCTTTCTCGGTCTGATCTTCAAGTTGTTTTACAAGTTTTTCAGTTGACTCTCCTAGCTTACCTAACAATTCTGCTGTGGCAGTTGTAGATGCTTCTTGTGTATTTGTTACGCTTTCTTTTAGATGAACCAAAAGTTGGTTCATTTGTTCATCGCGATCTTTCTGCCTGTCATTGTGTGCAAGTTGAGCATTGTTTGTTTGATCTTGGAGACTGCGTACTAAAGCAGTTGTTGATTCACTTAATTCTTTTACAAGATTTTTGGTAAGTTCAGAAGATTCGGATT
>JBBAKF010000087.1:0-8051 GCA_040403635.1 Polynucleobacter sp. | reverse complement strand
CGCAGTATAGCAACATGCCATCGGTTATCTGAGGCAGCTAAGTCATGCAATACTTGCTCAATTATTAATTTAGTTCGACCATATGGATTGCGTGGAGCATTAAGGATGCAATCTTCTCGTATTGGCATTGTATTTTGTGCGCCATAAGCGGTTGCTGAAGAGCTAAATACGAGATTAAAGATATTAGCTTCTTGCATTGCTTTTAATAAAACAACGGTTCCACTGACATTATTTTCAAAATAGTGTAATGGGAATGCAATGCTCTCATTTACTGACTTTAACCCTGCAAAATGAATAACCGCATCTATCTTATTCGCCTCAAAAATATTCATTATTAGATCATAGTCGAGCACATCACCCTTAATAAAGTCAATTTTTTCCCAGATATTGCTGACATGTTTCCTAAAGTGGTTTTATGGCTATTACTTAAATTATCAAGAATTACTACATCTGTACCTGCTTCTAAAAAAGCTAATGCAGTGTGTGATCCAATAAACCCAGTACCGCCCGTAATAAGGATTTTTTTCATTTACTAATCTACTCCGCCCATTTTTTGTAGATATTTTTGGGCAGTGTGAGAAGCCGGTTCACGATATAAGGGGTAATGCTCGTTAACTTTTTTTTCTAACTCAGGAATATTCAAGAATACTGGTCCACCCAAAGTATCTTGATCGCTTTGTCGCATCGGTATAAGTAGATACTGACTTTGCGGAGGCCCTTGGGTAACGAGATCCGATCCTTCGGCTAAAAGTCGTTTAGCACCTCGGTAGCCAATTCGCCAATAGCTGATAGTTTCACCTTCTAATTTTGGAACAATTGCTTTGATTACTTTTGGTGCATCAGAGTCAATAGGGGAACTATCTAAATAGTAAATTGTGAGATTTTCATCGTCTAATCTAGTAACAATATCTGCTAGTCGATCTACTGGATGTTGAACTGAGGCATCTGCTACGCTGGGCAGTGATGAAAAATCAACTGTACTCTTCGAGGAAAACATAGTGTTTTTTAAAGGGGCTAACAAATCATGCTGTGATTTTGATAGCCATCGCACCATTTCAAAAAGGGTTTTAGGCTCCTCTTGATGGGGCTGGGTAAGTTTAAGCGATTGATTTAAATAGTCTACTGAAGCCAAAGCAATCACATCACTAACTGGACCATGACTAAATGTTTTACGTGCTCTGGATGAAATAAATTCATGAAGTGCCTTGCGTAAGGCGCGCTCACGATTAGGGTGAGCTGCTTCTCCGCATGCGGTTGTAATAATTGGAAATTTTTCTAGGTAATTTATATCTACTTGGTCTGCAATGACGTATAAATTTGTTAGCCCAAATTCAGTCGAGGCTAACTTTGCCCTTATTTTTAGACCCACACTTGCTAAGTGATTTATGGTGGCTTTGATTTCTTCACTCTGGATACTATCAAGATTGATATCAATTCCCTTATCAAGTGCACGAAAACGTGTGCAATTACCATCGCGCTGGATTAATTCGAGGATTCCATGTGACAGCGCCTGTTCGATGGTTAGACCAGCTCCAAAACCACATGTTATTGATGGAAATAACCTTGCAGATGCTACATTATTTTGAATCACTAGATTGCTTGAGTGCATCTCGTAGCTATATTTACTGAAAGCTACAGATTCCTTTGGAATCCAGCATGTTGCCCCATCATGGAATCGTTTTACTTGAACCCACCTCAATGGTAGTTGCTGGTGATAGGGGAATCCAGCAGATAAACAGAGTGTGAGAGGATCTATAACAAATTCTTCACCAAAAAATCGTATCATTTCTGAGTAGGTTGTACCTTCGCAAGTCGGTATGGTTTTGAGGGTATTAAATGTATGTAAAGTTTCAGATAGCTCCCCTAATGCACCAACTAGTGACTCTTCTGCATTATGCCCATAGCCGAATCCATCGTTTTGATACCCATCTTTTGTGCGAAACGATGCAAACTGAATTGGAATACCAATTCGGTCTAAGCTAGAAATATCAAAAAACTCTAAATTTGCATCACAAAGGTATTTTTGATAGGTCACTATTGCTTGACTGAGTTGTTTATTATCGATATTCATTTGTATTATTTTTGTATTTATAAAGTGGTTTGATTGTCAATTTTTAAACAAATATGTTGCGTTATCTGATGCTGATAAAATCTACATAAGGAAATCTATCAGTTAACTTCTCAAAGTAGTTTTTTACTGTTAGAGAACTGACATTGTGAACCTGTTCAAAAGGGCTGTAGGCTTTGGAAAAGTTTATCTTGTCAAACGCATCTAGGTATCTCGTTATTTCGTTTCGCGTTAAGGGAATACTTCGCACAAACGATTTGTGTGACGAAATTCCCACAGCAGTCCGTAAATCACCTTGCACCAAATCAAATTTCATAGCATCTCCACAAAACACGATTTCGTGCGCATCATATGTCATAAATGACTGTCCTGGAAAATGAACTCCGGCATGCACAAGTCGAATACCATTGCTTAATCCCATATCGCTTTCAAAAGGGTCTGTCACCCTGAATGCATTTGTCCAATTAAGGTCACCTGTATGCATTGCTATTGAGGCATCAAAATAATCTTGTAATTGCCATAAGGCACCATAGGTATGGGGATGCGATGCGGACGCGATGCGTGTGCCGCCAAGCTTGGCGATTTGTATTAGTGCAGATTCAGAGTAAACCGTTGCACCTTCAAATAGGATATTTCCATCAACGCACTGAATGAGATAAGAGTGGCTGCCAATACCCTCGACGGGATCATTCCAAAAATGCCAAAGCCCGGGTAAAAGCTCCTCCCAGTGCATTGGATATGCCTCTAATGCCTCATCTAAATCAAAGAATTGCCACGATGTTGGGGGTAATATATGCCTGTAGTCTAAACAAACAGGACAGCTGGCAGGTGTATGGTGGGCACGTTGCCAAAAACCACAGTTTCTACAAACAAAAGTGGGTAGCTCTAAGGAGGGAAGGAATATTTTTAATCCGGGCATAAGATACAACTGTCTTTTGTTGTTATCAGAAGTATATTGAATGGGTATTTAAAGAATAAAGAGACATACCACCCCTCCATATACTGTCCAGTTTAATTCTCATTTGGTCTGAATCACCAAATTGAAATGGAATCTGTGTTTTGTATGCACTAGTTGCAAGGTGAGCCACTTCGATTGATTCATGATGAAGCCCAAAAAAATACTCATGCATTTCTTCATTGCCGTGAAAATAGTGTTGAGCTAAGTTGTTTTCGCTATCCCCAGCGTATGGCATATCTTTATAAAAATACACTGGCACTTCAGCGTTATTGAAGCGCTCGGCAGTTTCCCTTATTAAGATATGGTCGACATGATTACCGATACCTAAAGGACTTAATAGAGCAAGGGGTTTATGAAGGCGTAATAAATACGTAATCCACGAAAATAACTGCTTTCGAACATCTATTTCTGAGAGTAGTGTGCCAAATAATTCAGTAGCCGAGTTGTATCCCCGATGAGGAGCCTCAGGTAATTCTCCATAAGTTACCTCCACTCCTATTACCTTTGCCCAACCTGCGTCTTCTTTCTTTCTGATAGCCATATAGTCATCATTGACAGTTAAGCCCTTATCCAATTGGCAGGCAAGTGCGAAACTAGAAGGTGAATTCACAGATTTGCTAAAGGCGGTAGCGACGATAAAGTGACAGCTTTTTGAATACTGAGCTAGCAATGGCCCAAGTGAGAATGCAGCATCATCCAAGTGGGGCGACAAGATTAGGACTGGGTTCATAAAAGATGGGGCGATTGTCTGAATCGACACGTAAGATCTGCATCGGCCTTCGTTGTCGTTGGTTTATAGGTTTCGACCCACCGATTGTCAGGTATTTTTTGCAGGTTATTTTTCAATATGTTGTTAATACTTAATGCAATCGCTGACCACTTATACTTTGACTCAATCTCTTCCATTGCAGCTGTTGCGAGTCGATATCTTAACGCTGGATCATCGAGTAACTGAGTTATCTTGGAGCTTAGATCAGCGATATCGTGCACTTCATGAAGCAGCGCATTTTCTTGATGAGTAAGGCAATCGACAACGCCTATAGCCCTCGCCGCAACTATTGGTAAACCACTCGCCATAGCTTCCAATAGAGTGTTTGAAAAACCCTCAGACCACGTTGGAGAAACGAAAATATCAGCAGACCGATAAACGTTAGGAACATCCTCGTAGGATACGTAGCCAGGAAATTCGATTTCCTTATTTAAATTAAGAGTCTCCACCAGCGCTTTGGCTGCAGATAGATCAGGGCCGATGCCGCTGATACAAAGGCGAAGAGTACGACCAGCTAATTTTAAAAGATTAAATGCTTCAATTAATTCAAGAACACCTTTGCGTCGATCGACTCGCCCGTGATAAAGCAGTTTAGGGGACGATTCTATTTCTCCGAGTTTTCTATCTAGTCGGGGTGAAAAGTATTCTGCATTAATAGCACCCGGAATAATCGTAAATCGGTCGAGCGGTATGTTATGATTTTCATGCACCTCTTGGGCAAATGATGCGCTGCCAATAATAAGTTCGTTTGCATGATTAAACACTGCTCTGATTGCATGCCGATGGGTTGCACAGCACAGGCCAACCCAGTGCCCATCACCGCCTTGAATGCTGACCATATTAGAAATTCCTGTCCGTCTTGATATTTCGATCGCGGCTAATCCATTGGGGTATGCATATTGAGCATGTACTACATCAAATGGTTTTAAGGCATGTTTAGCCAAGGCTACCTCAACCATTACATTTATATCCGCCTCGAAATCAGCAGCTTGCCCGAGGTTGACGAGCTGCTCTCCATGGGATTCAAGACCGACAACATCGACGTCACTAATTAGACCAGGTGGACCGCCACCATAAATTTGCGTGCCAGCATGGTCATTACGGTACTGGGAAATCATGACAACATCATGACCCAATTTCACCATTTCGCGTAAGTAATTTTGAGCATAAATACTCATACCACTAATGGCTGGAAAATAGCGGCGTGAAATGAAACAAATCCTCATAAAGCATCTACCTCCACTCGTTTTATATTTTTCGCTTTTATATCGCAGCGCACTAACAGTTTTGCCAATTGAAGATCATTTTCAATTGGAAATGTAGCCAAATCATCACGGAGCCATAGTCGCGTTACAGCATCAAGTTGACGCACAAATGGACCTGCCTCTATATTGTGAGGAAAGGTTTCCCGTTTTTCAATCCCATCCAGTAACCACACTAGTTCACCACCAGGATCTTGACCCATTGTATTAATTGCTTCTACACGACCATTTGTTCCGATGATCTCAATCCGTCGCCGCGGCTGATTTTCAGGGCAGTTATATCCGACATGCATACTTGCTAAAATTCCTTTAGTGGTTTTAATTACCAGTAGTGCACCGTCGTCAACATCGTAATTTAAAGAGTAGTCATGAATGTGGTATTGATACATTAAATGGGCGTCATCAACAGAATCATCTAGCAGCATTAATACTAAATCTAAGCAATGCGGAAGTAAGTCAAAACCTGCGCCACCACCAGCCTGTTTGAAATTCGTTCGCCAATTTTCAGTTGCCAATACTTTATTCCATTTATCGTCAACCCAACATGCATAGTGAATACGTATTTGAGTGACTTTTCCGATTATTCCATCCGCAATTTTACGTGCCAGCTGCATATGAGCGGGATGGTAGCGTTGATCAAATGCAGTTTGAAAATAATTTGGATGAATACGTGTTGATTCGTCAATGAGTGCAATATCGGCATAATTAGTAGCTAGTGGTTTTTCACAAAGCACTCGTATATTATTTTTTGCAACGAGTTCAAATATGGCTGCATGATGGTAATTCGGAGTCGATATATATACTGCGTCTAATTGACATTTAGCTAACATATCTTGTGGATCACTAAATAGCTGTAAATGCTTATTTTCAGAAAAAGACGCAAGTCGTTCAGGACTCGTATCACAGATCGCAACAAGCTTTGCATGTGGAGAAAACTCAAATGCAGGCTCAAAATAATCTTTTGCAATCCAACCGCCACCGATAATCCCCCAACGCAATGGCTTGATACCGAGATTGAAAAAGGGCTTAGGTATCGCAAGGCCACTATTAATCGGAATGGATGTCTCATCCCCACGATAAGGGAGGTATTCAAACGGGTTATGTTGTGAATTTAAATAATGCGCTGTTCTATACTCACTCTCAAACGCAGCGCTTGGCCAATGCATCTTACTAGTAGTACTTTGCTGTGAGTACGTTACCTGAAGTGGCGCATACAAGATTTCATCGGTACATTCCCACCAATTGGTATTCCTTTTATTCAAGACGCCTTCGACAAATGATATGGCCTCTGCTTGATCCAAAATGGGGCTGTTTATAAATTTAAGCGCAGGATCGTAGTTGATTAAAGCTGAATCATCAAAAAAATGGGCATTTTTTGATGCTATTTTTCGGTATTCGCTCACTAATAACGGGTATCCAGACACAATGCCATGATCTGTAGTCGATAAATGGGCATGTCCGACCACTATATTTCCATCGTTACCTGCAATACGCCTAAAGTCACTGATTGCTTTCACTTTATCTTTTATGAAATAAAAAACATCGTGACAGAAAACAGTGGAAACTTGGAATATTTGGAAGGGTAGCTGTGTATCAACGCCTACTACTGAGCATATGAGGTTGCTTGTCGGTATATTCATATAACGATGCGCGATATATAGCTTACTAAAAACGCTATCTATACCCAGTATGTTTACGTTTCTTCTTTTTAGCCAATACAAAAAGTGACCTACACCGCAGCCGATTTCTACTAAGGGATGTGATGGCAGCATTCCCAGCTTTAGAAGATTTATTCCAGATAGGAACGTTGGCGTCGATCCACGTATCGAAAAGTAATCAGCAACGGGTCCAAATCGGCATGCATCCATTAGTTCGGAAGCAAGCAACAAATCATCATTTTCTAGTATTCGTGCAGCAATATGCTGACATTCAACCGCGTGCGGTTTTTGGGGCGCAAAGTCGTCTGTATCTTGAAGAAGCAGAGTAATTGCATGCTCAAACTTGGACTCCTTAAGCAATGCAACAACTGTTTTTGCTAACTCAAATCGGTCAGATCGCAAGTAACTGATACCACATACGACAGGCCACTCATTCGCCGTGAGATCGCAACTTAACACACCAAAACTAGGATCTTCTCCAATCTGTGTAAAAAGTAGCGGACCTCTGGAAAAAGGGTCTAGTAGTTCAAAAAAGCGCATCGTTAAGAAGCTATCCTATACGTAATTCCAATCGAATTGAGTAATTCGTACTGAAATCGTTGGGCGGAGCCTTCATGTACAAGATTAAAGTCTTCTAGGGCATTAATAACTTTAAAGTTAGCTGCGCGTTCATAGTGTTCCATTTGAATGACCCGATCAATCGTGTCTGCGGCATGAAAGGTTTGTGCTAGCGGCGATTCCAAATCACCAATTTCACTAAAAAGTTCGATGATCCGTTCTTGGTAGTCTTTAGTAAATTTTTTTAATACACGATTTCGCAGTGAATCGATTATCCATTGCAGCTGTGTATCTAATAGAACTTCACCTGTAAATCCAGCATCCGGAAGATATGCGTTGTGTAAATGATGGCAGAGGCCAATGAGCCAAGCATCTTCTTTTTTTGCTCCAAATATACCTGAGAGTATGTATGCATTAGTTGCAACTAAGATGCAATGATCACTGTGCATTTCTGCCGGTTCAAGAGCAATGCGGGGCTTACCTGGACAGGTTGCACCCGCCCTGGGTGAGGCAGCCAGATGTGCAACCCACTCGGATGAGCTTTCAGTTTTTTCTATTGAAACGCTATCCAGATTCTTGGCGGCATTTAAAAGGGTGCGTTTAATATTTTGAGGTAACGCAGTGTGCGTTTTTATAGAGTTTTGATATACAGCCAATCTTTCCTTAGGAGCGACTCCGATGTCATTCAGGATGTGTGGTGTAATTGCACCAAGGCGAGCAGCACATACGATTGTAGCGCACCATAAATCGGCGTTAAGTGGTTCTCCCAGGTGTAACG
>JBBAKF010000086.1:0-8190 GCA_040403635.1 Polynucleobacter sp. | reverse complement strand
AATGGCTAAAAGCGGAAAGTTGCGTTGTTATGCGCATAAGAGGGCATCTGACTTGTACTCTATTGAACTTCCATGAACAGAAATACCTGATAGTTAAACAAAAGTGACGTGTACACCCGGTCACGCACGTGGAAACCAACTTCTAAAGAAAGACAGTAGCCGTCATGTTAAATGAACAACAATTTGGAAAGTTTAATCCGAAGAAAGCAAAAGCACCTAGGAACGCAAGCGGCAGAGGTTCAGGCGGATATAAATTTCTACCTGTCCCAAAAAGCCAGGAAGAACGCGATCTTATGGAAGCTAAGGCAAGGGCAATTAATTTAAAAACCAGAAAAACCCTATCAAACGAGTAATACGCAAAAACGGGAAGAATTGTCGGGCTGACTAATCAAATCCGGCCCAAAACGCACCTTTCTGTCAGTGGCACCAAGTAGTTTATGCACAGGATAATTTGGCAGCGGGTAAATAAAGGGGCTACGTTCTTGAGCGATTTTAACTATGCAAGCTTTATTTGGAACGTTGCAGAGAAGCTACGCGGCACCTATCGCCGAGCTGATAACGGAAAGGTGATTCTGCCCTTTGTGGTCTTGAGAAGGCTTGATTGTGCCCTAGAGGCGAATAAGGAAAAAGTATTAGAGAAAGCCAAGACTCTTAAATCTGACACGGTCGCTAAAGACTTCGAACTTCAAAAAGTGTCAGGTTATGCCTTCTATAACACCTCGAAGTATGACCTTCAAAAAGCTATAGGAGATCCAACAAATTTGAAGCAGAATCTTCGTGCTTATGTTGATGGATTTTCGCCGAATATACGTGAAATTTTTGATAAGTATGACTTTAATACGCATTTAACAAAACTGGATGAGGCAGATCTGCTGCTAATAGTCACTAAAGAGTTTCTCAAAGTTGATTTGCACCCAGAAAAAGTAAACAACACGCAAATGGGACATATCTTCGAAGATTTGATTGGAAGAGCCATGGAGGCCTCCAATGAAGAGGCTGGTGAGTACTTTACTCCACGAGATGTTGTGCGACTAATAGTGAACTTACTGTTTGCTCGAGATGATGAAGCGTTAAGTAAATCAGGTGTTGTTCGAAGCATTTATGACCCAACTGCAGGAACGGGAGGAATGCTTTCCGTTGCGGATGAATACATTTCTAACTTGAACCCCGATGCCCGTTTGATTTTATTTGGTCAAGAGTTTAGTGATGAGTCGTATGCGATCGCAAAGACCGACTTGATAATCAAGGGGCAACAGGCGGAGAATCTAATTTGGGGCGATACTCTCAAAAATGATGGCCACTGGGATAAGACTTTTGACTATGGATTAGCAAATCCTCCTTTCGGTGTTGAATGGAAGAAACAACAAGAGGCGGTTACAAAGGAACACGAAGAACGAGGTTATGACGGAAGATTTGGACCAGGACTCCCAAGGATTAGTGACGGTTCTCTTCTCTTCTTATTGCACCTAGTGAAAAAAATGCGTCCTGTTAAAGATGGAGGAGGGCGAATTGGAATTGTAATGAACGGCTCACCTCTTTTCAGCGGTGGAGCTGGCTCTGGTGAATCTGAAATCAGAAGATATCTAATTGAGAATGATCTAATTGAGGCAATAATTGGTTTGCCCAAGGATATGTTTTATAACACGGGAATCGCTACATATATATGGATTCTTGATAATGACAAGCCAAAAGAGAGAAAGAAAAAAATTCAGCTTATTGACGGCTCGGATTTCTTTGAAAGACTAAGAAAGAATGTTGGAGACAAGAGAAATCAAATCTCTGAAGAAAACATCCACACAATCCTGCGACTTTATGATCAGTTTGAGGAAGGGACACACTCAAAAATCTTTTCTCTTGATGATTTTTCTTACTCATCAATTACGGTAGAAAGACCACTGCGCCTTAACTGGGCGCTCACGTCTGACCGGATCGAGAAGGTTATTGAGGCCAAAGTCTTGCAAAAAATTGCACGTGTAGATCTGGAAATTTTAGCTGATGAATTACGAAAAGAATCAGCTGTTGATTCAAATCCAACTTATGATCACGATGCATTTCAAGAAAGACTCAAAAATGCTTCACTGCTTACAGGATTGAATTTATCAGCCTCTCAACTTAAGTCACTCGTGGGCGGTTTTGGTGAACGTGATGAAAAAGCTCCGATCTTGCATGACAAAAAGGGGAAGAAATTGCCAGATCCAGAACTCAGAGACGTTGAAAATATTCCCTATGGATATGACGTAGAAAAGTATCTTAAAGATAAAGTTGAACCTTTTGTAGACGAGTTTTGGGCCGATAGAACCAAGGACAAAATTGGTTATGAAATACCTTTCACTAGATTTTTCTATAAATACAAAACACCACGAGAGCTCAAAGAAATTGATGGTGACTTGAATTCCCTTGTCACTGATATTTCTAAGTTACTCACGGAAGTTGAAAAACAAAAGTAGCCATGAGAAATTTAAAGGATTCAGGAATTGAATGGTTGGGTGACATCCCTCAAGATTGGTCAACTAAACCATTGAGAGCCATCATGGAGCCGCGTACTGGCAAGAACGTGGGACTAATACGGAGCGAGTATCTGTCACTTCTGGCCTCAAGAGGCGTAATACCTTACGAAGAAAAGGGAGATATCGGGAACAAGTCTCCAGATGATCTATCGAAGTGCAAACTTGTTGATGTAGGAGATTTTGTTTTAAACAGCATGAACTTCGGAATCGGCTCGTTTGGAGTTTCTCGTTACAGGGGAATCTGCAGTCAGGTGTATGTGATTTTGAGGCCCAAAGAAGAGATTGCGTTTCCAGATTTTCTCAAGCAGATTTTCCAGCTCACTCCATTTCAAAAATATGTTCAATCTTTTGGAAACGGAATTCTGGAACATCGAGCTGCCATCGGATGGGACGAGCTGAAGAACCTACATTTTCCGTTACCTCCGATGCGCGAACAAGAGAAAATCGCTGGGTACTTAGAAATGGAAACTAAGAAAATTGATGAATTGATCAATAAGCAGAAGCAACTAATCGAATTTTTAGAAGAACGCAGAAAGGCGACAATCCTGAAAGCAGTAACCAAGGGACTGGATTCGTCTGTGGAATATGTGGATTCTGGAATAGCCTGGCTAGGCCTTATTCCCGCTAAGTGGGAATTAAGAAGGCTAAGACACTTTGCAAGTTTAGAAAGCGGTAAAGACTATAAAGACTACGAAGTTACCGAAGAAGGTTACCCAGTGATGGGTTCAGGCGGTGAATTCGCACGTGTTGCTAGATCGCTTTTTTGTGGTGAGTCAGTGCTGTTTGGAAGAAAAGGAACTATTAATAAACCGCTTTATGTTAATACTTGTTTTTGGACAGTGGATACGATGTATTACACGAGAATCTCTGAGATAGCCCTGCCAAAGTATATTTATTACTGGGCAACAACAATTCCTTACGAGTATTACAGTACGCAAACAGCATTACCTAGCATGACTTCAACCGATATTAAATCTTTTGCAATGCCCTTCCCTCCTAAAAATGAACAAGTAGAAATTGTTAAGATGCTTGATTATGAGATTGGTGAAATTGATAATTTAATTGCGAAAACCCGCTCGTTTATCGAACTATCAATTGAGAGAAGACAAGCCTTGATAGCTGCCGCCGTTACGGGCAAGCTTGAGCTTGGAAAGGTGTCCTAAATGGCCATTCATAACGAAAGCGAGTTTGAGAGAGAACTTTGCAAAGCTTTGTCCGACTCGAAGTGGCTGCATTCTAAGAATGACGACGGATACGATTCTGAACTTAATTTGTTCCCAAATGATATTTTTGACTGGCTCGAAGAAACTCAGCCAAGAGAGTTCTCAAAACTATTCCATGAGAATTTGAACCCGGAAAAACGCTTAGATGCAAAGAACCAACTCATCCGCAGGCTTGCCCAGACTCTAGAATTACCATTAGATAATGGCGGGGGCACTCTGAATGTGTTACGTCGAGGCTTTAAAGATGGCTCAAACAAGTTCTTTATGTGCCAATTCAAGCCAAGCGATAATCTGAATCCTGAAACTATTGCAAAATATAGAGCTGTAAAATTGAGAGTAATGCAACAAGTTCACTATTCTATTAAGAATCGGAACTCGATAGATTTGGTGTTTTTTGTAAACGGTATTCCCGTGGCAACCGCCGAATTAAAAACAGACTTTACTCAAAATGTGCAGGATGCAATCGACCAATATCGGACTGATCGAAACCCAAAAGGTGAAGATCTTTTGGCTTTTGGTAAACGTGCATTGGTTCACTTTGCGATCTCCAATAGTGAGGTTTATACGACCACGAAGCTAGAAGGAATAGACACCAAATTCCTTCCTTTCAACAAGGGGAATGATGGTCGTGCTGGGAATCCCGCACACCCAACTAGTTCTAAGACTGCTTACATGTGGGAAGAGGTACTTCAAAGAGATAACTTCCTGCAGATTATTGGAAGATTTATGCACTTAGTCACAACCATTGACGAAGATCCTATTACGGGAAAAAAGACTAAAAAAGAATCACTACTCTTTCCAAGATACCATCAGCTTGAAGTTGTGAACTCATTAATCTCTACTAGCAAAATTGAAGGTGCGGGAAAAAAGTATCTCATTCAGCACTCAGCGGGTTCAGGCAAAACTAATTCAATTGCATGGACTGCACACCAGTTATCTACATTGCACAGGGATGATGGCGTAAAGGTCTTTGATTCAGTAATTGTTGTAACGGATAGAACCGTCTTGGACGATCAATTGCAGAGTGCTATTAGGCAAATTGATGCAAAAAATGGAGTTGTAGCTGCAATTAAGAGCCAAGGTGGTAGTAAGTCTGAGCAACTCGTTGATGCCTTAAAGGCAGGCACACCAATCATCGTTGTAACTATGCAAACATTTCCGTTTGTTTTGAATCAAGTTGAGACTTCCGGAATAGCCATCGGAAAAAAGTTTGCAATCATTGCCGACGAGGCACATTCATCGCAAACAGGCTCAACGGCTTCAAAGCTGAGAACAGTTCTCTCAGACTCTGAACTTCAAGATATCGAAGATGGTGGCGACATCGATATGGAAACAGCTCTATTAGTAGAAATGCAATCGCGAGCAGTCCACGAGAACATTTCTTTTTATGCTTTCACCGCAACACCAAAAGCAAAAACTCTGGAATTATTTGGTCGCCCTTCTGCTACAGGATTGCCTGCCCCGTTTCACACTTATACGATGCAGCAAGCCATCGAAGAAGGCTTCATTCTTGACGTGCTACAGAATTACACTCCGTATAAAGTTGCATTTAAATTAGCCCATGGTGGAATTGACTACGACAGTAATGATCCTTTAGTTGAGCAAGATGAAGCGCTTAAGTCACTAATGCGCTGGGTAAGACTTCATCCAACCAATATCTCTTCTAAAGTTTCAATCATTGTTGAGCATTTTAGGCAAAATATTGCACACCTCCTCGAGGGTAAAGCCAAGGCAATGGTTGTGACTGGGTCACGCAAAGAAGCCGTTCGATACAAAATTGCATTTGATAAATACATCGTGGAGAAAAATTACGTCGACCTAAAAGCCCTTGTAGCGTTTTCAGGAGACGTCAACGATGGTGAGTTATCGCCTGAACCTTTTAATGAAAATTCCATGAATGACAATCTGCGCGGAAGGTCGATACCTGATGCCTTTAAGTCAGACGATTTTCAAATACTGCTTGTTGCTAACAAATACCAAACGGGCTTTGATCAGCCACTTTTGACTGCCATGTATGTGGACAAAACCCTATCCGGAGTGACAGCTGTCCAAACCCTATCGCGGTTGAACCGTACAGCTCCCGGTAAGGATTTCACGTATATTTTGGATTTTGTTAACAAGCCTGAAGAGATACTTGCAGCATTTCTACCTTACTACCGTGACGCCCAACTCTCAGATGTTACGGATCCAAACATCGTTCATGACATTCAGACAAAACTTATGCACGCAGGAATTTATGATGTAAACGACGTGGAAAGAGTAGTCACATTATTTCTTCAGACTGAAGGCCGGAGAGGAAATAACGCTCTTTCCTCGGCGATGGCCCCATCCAAGGACCGTTATTGGGGTGCCTTTGAAAGAGCTGTATCGGAAAAGAACAATGTGGAAGTCGACAGGCTGCTCGACTTTAGAAAAACTGTTGAAAGCTTTATAAAGGCGTATGGATTCTTGTCTCAACTTTACAATTACGAGGATACAGAACTCGAGAAACACTTTATATTCTTAAAATTCTTATCTCGAGAAATTCGTGATTCAAGACGGAGATCGGAGATCGACCTCTCAGGAGTAAGCCTTAATGCCTTTGGTATTAAAAAAGGATCTACTTTGAATCTCCAACTCACAGAAGATGGAGGAACGATTGCTCCGACTGTTTCCA
Organism: Polynucleobacter sp.; assembly: GCA_040403635.1. Classification (GTDB taxonomy): domain Bacteria; phylum Pseudomonadota; class Gammaproteobacteria; order Burkholderiales; family Burkholderiaceae; genus Polynucleobacter. The sequence continues at coordinate 1,804 of JBBAKF010000086.1, read as the reverse complement.
GTGGAGGCGGAGTCCCCGTTGATCCTGAGCTGGCACTTCTTAGCCAGGCTGTCGCAAGATTGAATGATCTTTTCGAAAGTGACCTAATCTCAGGCTCGGACACTAGAGCCTTTGTCATATGGATTTCAGAGAAAGCATCCGAGAATGCAACTTTGAAAACCCAAGCAAAGGCCAACTCACTCGATCAGTTCCTCGCCAGTCCAGATTTGCAAAAGACACTTATTGAAACCGTGGTTTCTGTAACAGGAAACGCAAAAGTGATGGCTAATGATCTTTTGTCAGATACAGAAAAGATTGGGCTATTAACGCGCCTTGTTGGTGAGTTGTTACATACAAAACTTAATGCGGTTTAGGGAATTGTAAAGACAGAAGTTCAAATCAAATCCCCATGGCATCAATCGCATTAGCAACACCTTGCATCTGTCGAGCGGAATGATGAACATAAGTTCGTGAGGTTAGAAGTACCGAAGAGTGCCCCATAAATCGCCGAATGACTTCAATATCGACGCCCTGATCGAAAAGAAGAGTTGCCGCAGTATGACGTGCGTCATGAAGACGCTTGATTGGAAGTCCAGCATGTGCGAGTGAACGATGCCATTGACGGTAATCAGTCTTGCAATCAATCGGTTTTCCAATTGGCGTCGTAAAGACTAAGTCTTGGTCTTCCCACTTAACGCCCATGGCCAGGCGATCCATATTCTGCTTCACTTTATGTGCTTTCAAAGCTGCCAGAGTTGCATCATCAATTTCTAAAGTGCGGATTGAATCCTCACTCTTAAGTTTAACGAACTGATAAGTGCCTTCGATTTTCTGAATCTGTTGCCAGATGAATACAGTCTTCTTGGTAAAGTCGACATCTTTCCATTGCAAGCCAAGAGCCTCACCTTGCCGCATTGCATAAAGAGTTGCCATGCGTACCCGTGCTTGCATTTGCACTCCTGTCGTTTTGGCAAGAAGAGTCTGAACTTCTACAAGAGTGAAGGGATGGATTTGAGCAGTATCTAGCGTAATTGTTCGAGACTTCACAACGGGATTTGATGCCACTAGATCATCTTCCATCGCAGACTCAAACGCAGCCGATAGCACTGCACGTGCTTGCTGCTGTGAGCGAGCGCTTTGACCTTTCTCTCGCATCTGAAGCATCAGCGCATTTATATGATTCTTAGTAATCGCCTGTAACTTAACTGATCCCAGCGCAGGGATGATGTGGATATTAATGAGTGAGGCATAGCGGCGGTAGGTTGTTGCTGCAATAGATGTCTTATGTTTCTTGGTGATCCAATTAGTTAGGTATTCGCCAGTGGTTAGCTTTGCAGCAGCTGGGACTAATGAGCCATCGTAAATAGGAAGCGCTTTGATCTTTTCTTTTGCTAGTCGACGAGACTCCTGCTCTGAGCGGCCCATAGCTGTGACCGTATGACCCTTATGTGAGATCACAGTGCGCCATCCATTCTTGTGGCGATAGGTGTTTCCATCCCCATTACGGCGGCGTGACTTCTTACGATTAGTTTGTGTTGGTTCTGACATGTTCTTATCCATTTCGTTTAGTAACACACTGATTTAGTGCGTATTACGAAAGGGTCTCAATAATTACAAAAAACGCCGGGGGACTGTCGAAAAGCGACGGACCACCAAGGTTTGTTTTACAACTCATACACTTTCCATACACCAGCTCGAACAAGTGCTGTTGGGGATTACCCAAAACCTCATTCCTAAGGTACTTTTACGTTCGTTCTGATGGCTAAACCAACCTGGCGGGTTGCCCGAGCGGCCAATGGGAGGGGACTGTAAATCCCCCGGCTCT
>JBBAKF010000085.1:1755-8322 GCA_040403635.1 Polynucleobacter sp. | reverse complement strand
TATCTAAGTCTTTACAAGCTGATGCTAGCTCAACGAATTGTCTTATTCAAGATTTGTGTCATCAAGTAGATCGCATAAGTGAAAGGCTAGAGCCGCACTGGGATGAGGAGACTAGATCAGCACCATCAACGCCAGTGAAAGAAGCTACTTTCCCACCGGAAACATCATCTCCTAAGGCTCCCATCAGACCTCAATTCTCCAAGTCGACTCAATGTGGAGGAGCTTCGCCAAATCCAGCTGCGGTTGCATATGGAACTCCGAGCTCAAAAGGCTTATGGTATGGTGTAAGGATGGGACTTAACGGTTGCAAGCTTGTAACTAACTCCTGGAGTGTATGTCAATCCGTTACCAAAGATGCTTCTAATACACCGTTTCGTGGAGTTCACTGGAACAAGTTCGAGACGGCAGCAGCGGCATATGCCTTTATCGAATCTTAAGTAAGAAAATTTGCTTTTGCTAGATGTGTTGACTGAATGCATTTTTAAAGAATAGATTCTGAAATGTTTTGTCAGCATAGTAGCTGATCTCAAGCACGGCTCGATCTAACGTATACCTCAGTTAAACACGATATGTATTGTCGGCTGCTTGAAAGTGCGATTAAATAAAAGCGCAACAGCTTGTGAATATTAAATTAAACCTCGTCACAACTTGATTATATTACAATTTCACCAGCGGGATGAGCAGCTACATTACGGTAGTTCTGTTTGTCTTATGCACTAAACTTCGTTACAACTTCATTACAGCACAATTTCATCAGCAGGATGAGCAGATACATTACGGTACTTCTGTCGGTCTTCTACGCTAATCAATGATTGAATCTTCAAAACAGCTCATCCAACGACCCCAGCTAGTGGTTGTAGATGTATACACTGGTTGGCCAGTAGCGTCAAGCTTACGGCTGCTGACAGTGAATGGTCTATAAGGACCGGCTGGTGGTAGCCTGGTCTGTTTTTCTTTCTCTTGTTCAGGACCCTTTTGATACGATCGCTTCGATGGTTGATAAGAAGTTAATGACGCTTTCCCGGAAGGCACCTCTAAAGGCAGTGATAGATCATGCAGGCCTCGTTTCCTCTTAAAGCCAGTAGGGGCAGGCGGCCACTGTCCAGTTACAGCTCTACCGTTCTCTCCAGCAGAGAATGTGAGCGCCGACATAACCGACAACTGCGCTTCGCTGTGGGATGAGGCAGCTGCAGACGTTCCCGACGTTCCGGTCAAACCCTTAGCTCGTTGGTTACTGGTCCAATCCGCAGAAACAACTGCCGGTTCGCCCTGGGATGAGGCAGCTGCAGTTGTTTCGGACTTTCCGTTCAAACCCTTAGCTCGTTGGTTACTGGCCCCACCCGCAGAAACAACTGCCGGCTCGCGGGGGGATGAGGCAGCTGCAGACGCTCCCGACGTTCCGGTCAAACCCTTAGCTCGTTGGTAACTGGCCCTACCCGCAGAAATAACTGCCGGCTCGCTGTGGGATGAGACAGCTGCAGTCGTTTCCGACTTTCCGGTCAAAGAAGTCTTGCCTACATACAGAGAAGAATGCGATTGGAGCAGATTATATCGTACATTCTGGAACCGTTTTTCTTCATCAAGGTTTCCTACAAATTCCAAAATATGACGCGCGAGATCTGATTGGCCCAATGCATAAAGAATCGACGAAGATACCCATGACTGCGTCCGCTTACCAGCTTGACCTGATCTTGCATTAGAGCCTTTGTCGTCGAGCTGCTCGCCTCCTCCCTCGACCTGCTTGCCTCCTCCCTCGAGCTGCTCGCCTCCTCCCTCATTTTCACCGTCTCTTGCCTTAGTCAGCCAGTCAAGGTAGTTTTGGAGTAAGCCCATTCCCATCTCGTGCGACTTCACATCTTCAGCCAGCGCGTCTGATGCAGGAGCTTCAGCTGTCTTGGCTTCAATGAACTCTCGAATGCAAACCAAGTCAGAAGAGGTCACGCCTTGTATTGGCATTCCATGGGTATTGAGTTTTCCAAAAGATCTTTCAATGACTTTAATTCCTTCCGGTACTGAAACCCCATCCGAAAACAGTATGAATGCAGGAATATCTGTGCCTGTTGTTGAGGATGAGCCAATGGATAATGCCGTAGCTGAGAGTTGCAATTCAGGAACTGTGGCTGTGGATGAGGATATATCAGTAGATGTGCCAGAAGAGGAGCCAGAGGATGAGGCCTTGGACTTGGAAATCTTTCGTAAAGGATCCCCTATAAATCAAAACAGTTAAAAAACCTTCATGTAAGGTTCATTTTACTTATATGAAAACTTTGCATCCTATAGCATCTAACGAGCTTCTGGATGCAGGAATATCTGTGCCTCTTTTGAGGTTGAGCCAATAGATAATGCTTAGAGTTGCAATTCAGGAACTGTGGCTGTGGATGAGGATATACCTTTAGATGTGCCAGAGGAGGAGCCGGAGGATGAGGCCTTGGACTTGGAATTCGTTCCTATAGGATGGAAACAGGTTGAACAAATTTCATGTAAGGTGCATTTTACTTATATGAAACTTTTGCATCCTATAGCACCTAACGAGCTACTGAACAGACTTTGTAACTCCTCGACTTGGAGTTTTTGGCCTATAGGTATTGCAGATATGAGATATAAATTTAAGTGATGAAGGTTTATAGATTGAAATTAATTGCTTCAAACCTTCTGTGGATTCACCGTTAATCTGCTTGACACATGTCGAGCATCGACATGCAAATTGTCGACCGAAACCAGTGGACGTGTTGTGCCAGTCAGAGTCAGGGAATCGCAAAACTAAGCGACGGTTAGTCCCTGCGACTTCGAGATTTTCTTCAGGCACTGGATCCGATAGTTGCAAGACATACCCACACGCTGATCCTGGCAGATTGTTCGGGGACACAGTGGAATTGTAAACCATGCCTTTGCATTTCTTGTATCCCAAGACTGGTGCGATCTTTGCTGCGCAGTTATGCGTCACGAATACGATTGGACCAATCACAATAAAATGGTCTTTATGTCCCCGAACAAGTACACCAAGGACTCGATATATAGCATGCTTCGACATTAGCTTAAAGATAGGAGCCGTCAAAGGAATTGCAATGCCAATAACTGAATTAATTAGCGTGGATGCATCTGCGCTTTGGTTTGCAAGTAAATGAATGCGCGCGTTTTCGTAGTGAAGGGTAAAGGGCAAATTCGAATCGAGGCAAATGTCCCAAAAAAAACCCAGGTGATCCAGAAAATCTTTCTGTTTGAGTCCTTTCTTGCAGCTAGCAGGGATGTAGCTTTTAAGGATAGCCGGGAAAAGATCTTGATCTACAATCTGTTCTCTTGTAAGAGTGGACCGTATTGCGGGTATGAGCAGAATGAAAGAAGCGAAAAAAAACCAGTGTTCCAAAATTGGTGTAATATAAGCATTCCCACTATTTCCGAGCTGATATAACTTCATGAAAGATAGCGTAAATCGGGCAGCAGCATCCAGTGAATACTGTGTGACTACGACAGTCGGATCTTCCATCGATGGAGTTTTCGACGCCGCGTCAGGTTTGGCAACTTTTGAAACCGCCCTAGGTATCGTGGTCCCTTCACGCTGGCCATTTATATTTGCTTTGCTGTCTTCTTCCTCACTCTTATCAGTTTCGTTTCCTTTGATTTGAGCAACCGCCGGAGTAAGATTTAAAAGAGCACCACAGACGCTGGGCGTACGATCCTCAACCTCCACTTTTAAAGCAGACTGCATAAGTTCAAGTTTATCTTCTCCAGTAATTTCTTTCTTCCCTCCTTTTCCTTTTACAGAAGAGCTCGAACTCATCATCGTGGATGGTAGGCTGGTACCTGATGAAGACGAATCGGAAAATAATTGTTGACGCAAGCTGGCTAGAATATTCCAATTCATGTCAGGGTTACTTTTCAAGGACTTACTTCGTAATTTCCTTCCGAAAATTTTAAAACCAGTAAAAATGTTATGTTGACGAATGATATTTTTAATTGATAAATAATAATAAATAATCTTTTATATAAATAATAACGGTAATGAAAATTAGAAGGAAATTATTTTGTGGTCGTATACGATCGGATTCCCACAGATTTGCAGTCGGCGTCAAATTGCGGGCCCTACCCTAAAGGACCCCCCCCCAAATCCTGTACGACAGGGCCCAACCTAAGAGGATCAATGAATGATTTAGACACAACTAACTAATCAACGGTACGTACGAAACATCCTGTACGGTATTTGATTTGTGGTCAAAAAGTTTTCTCGTTTACATGAAAGATATCACCGGAATGACGTTAATTTTTCAAATAGTTGCAATGATGTCGGTCCTGCTGTAAAAATCGGATCGGTAGAGCCATTATATGACGATTCTAGGTTTCTGTAAGGGATTTGCAGAGCTACGATGCCGCTACGACATATATTCACATCCTATAGCGGTGAATATTTCTTGAACTAAATGTAACATTTTAAACAACAATCGGTCAGATCTATTTACTGGTATCCTACTATTCCTAACTTGCTTGAAGCTAGTATGAGTAGAAAAGGCTCTCTGGGTGCAGTTGTCTCGAGGGAAAGAATTTCTCGGAAGAAGATATCGAAATCAAAACATCGATCAGCACAACAACTGCCAACAGATGGAATCGACTACAGTAAGGAAATAGATCCTTCTAAATTGGTAGATTTATCTTTTGACACACTTAGTGTTATTAGCCATCGAATTACCTCTGAACAGCTCGCATTAAACGAGGTCCTCGGTCCCCTTGGGCATCAGTTTGATAGCGCTATGTTCGCGTTGACCAACAAAATGTTGTATCAGGATCCGTTTGTAGATGCTGATGAATTTTTGGATGTTTTGTATGGTTTGATCGTTGTTGAGGGGAAGGTTTGCTCCAAGAGCTATTTCAAGAGATGGTTGAAGGAGAAGCCACACGACAAAGGTAAAACAGGGAGACAGCGAATAAGACACAAGTTTTCGGGGCAAAGGAATTTGCTTCTCCGTAACAGAAGGATGTATATTCTTTATCCTTCTCCACGAATTTTGTTTGGATGTTTGGCATCGTTTAATCCAATTGACGATCGAGGATATAAGGTTCTTGGTAAGAGCGATGACGACACTGCGCCAAACACTTCAAACGTCTACCTAGATATTGCACCATTTGGGCCACCTAACGCGGAGGTTTGTAGATCGGTTGTGTGTTCTGCACTTATCAATTCCGCCTACGGATGTTTTTTTGGGGTCGCTAGAATTATCGAAACGCCTGGAAACTCTTCTCTGCAAGTTGCGAATGGTAGACAAGTACCAACTGAGGAAACTTCCACGGGCATGGCACACTATAACCCTTGGATCGAATTGATCGACTGTACGCGTAAGTTTCTTGATCAAGTGGTTTGGTTCTTCAGCACCATTGTCCAGATCGTCCCTCAGTTGGCCAATGCGCCCTCAAATGATGATCCCCCAGAGCCTGCATCGATCGCGGCACTACGGTGGCCTCACCTCTCAAAATTTCGAGACCTTCATGACCTTACGGTTCAAGCCATGTCTGTGTTTGAAATAGTGAGTTCGGTCCAAACCTATATGGGCATCGTTGATGATTTTACCGAAAGTTTTACCGAAACAGTCAATGGAGAATATGGCGGTATTTCACAAAACGATAGCGCGAGATTGTCGAGCCACACAGCGGACATGAGAGTAATAATAGACAGATATCTCACAGCCATCTACAATTCGGATTTGCATTTTTTCTTTGCCTACTTTCGGGGTACTTATATTCAATATTAAACTGTGCTTTCAAATATAGATATAACCATTCATCGAGTATGCGTTCTTACAGGTTTATGCGACAGCATGATCATCAATCCTTGGTGGAGAATAAGGTATTCAGATCGCCAAGTTCTTCGACGATCTCTGAAGCATTTTATGAGTCAATTCTCATGGCAGGCGATGTGCCTTTGGTACCAGGTAATTTCGTCTCAAATTTCTTTGTTTATAGCTGGAAGAGCAACAAAACTCTTGTCTCTTTAACTTTGTTGTCGAGCTTTGCTTCATTCATTCAAGCAGATGAGGGCTTACAGGAAAGATAGTTTGCATATAAGTGAGTTTTATATGTTACATGATTTTTTTTCTCCTGTAGAGTGGATGCATGGCTGTGAATCTCCCAAACGCCGCCGGATTAAGGTTAGAGATGTCAGCTAGCCAGCATTATGACGTTCTTAACCGATCCACAACAAGGGATCGTGAGCCTCCTTGTATTGCGGTGTATGAGCAGCTGTTAACTGCGCAATTCGATGAGTGCATGAAGCTACCTGCGGACGGAGCCTTCAATGAAGACAACTGGGATCTGTTCGAAAGAGTGTTGGCTCCTATCTATTTCTCAAACCCTCGCTGGGTTCCAGATATTCCTGAAAAATTTGACGTTTTGTACGAAACGTTTTGCCAGCAAAACGATGAAGGTATTTGTTTCTGTCTTCATCTGTGTCTTGTTTTCCCTTGCTTGAGATCCTAAAGTTTCAGACAACGAAATCGGTGACTCGTTTGCGAACAAGAGCGATGAGGATGCCGAGGATTGGGGCAGCGCGGAGGAGGGCAGCGCGGAGGAGGGCAGCGCGGA
>JBBAKF010000085.1:0-1655 GCA_040403635.1 Polynucleobacter sp. | reverse complement strand
ATGCCGAGGATTGGGGCAGCGCGGAGGAGGGCAGCGCGGAGGAGGGCAGCGCGGATGACGGCGGCGAGGATGAGGACGGGCGTATGGGAAAGGGCGGCGACGTTAGCGGCAGCGAGAATGAGGGCGTTGAGTCTGGGGATGATATGAAAATTTACGACAATTTCGGCCGCAAAAGGGGCGGGAAACAGGGCAATGCGACGGGCGGGGCGAGGCGGGGGGCGGGGCGGGGCGGGGGGCGAGGCGGGGGGCGAGGCAATTCTAGTTTGAAGACTCCACAGACCAAGAAACAGGCGCCATTAAAGAAGAATTCGTCAAGGGCATCATCAGTTAGAGCTTCTTTTAACTTGAGGAAAGACGATGAATCGGAGTCCCTTGATGATAGCAAGGACGATTCATATGAAGAAGAAGATGAAGAGGAAGACCATGACATTGATGGTAACGTGGTATTTATGCGGCTGGTTAATTCTTTCGTCGTTTTTGTTGGTGCTCTTGCTTGTTGCTCTGCTGCTCTTGTTGTTATTGTTGTTGTTGTTTTAACACTTTTTTGTAATGCAGAACCGCCGGTGCAGAATCGAAAGAGATCAACTCAAGCTAAATCGAAGAATGACGAACAAAACAAAAAGCTAAAGTCTACTGGTAAATTAGAGCGATCGCTCTGTTCTAAAGAGCATCATCCGATGTTTCTTGACTGTATACAAGCTATATTCTCTGCTTTAACCACTAACTTCTTTGCTCTTCGTTCGCTTGTTTCTTTGTTCCGCTCGTTTCTGTCTTTTTCCCGTTCTCTCTTTGCTTCCGCTCGCTCGCTCCTTTGTCTCGTTCGCGATTTTCTTGTTAATTTTCTTGTTTTCTTCGTTGTTTCTGGCTGCTTTGTTTCTGTGTCTGCGTTGTTTAACTTCATACCATTCTCGCGAATTTCTAATCGTCTTTGCGGTGCTGCTTGTTTTCCTTTTTTTTTCTTTGATGTATAGATAATGGCATGATTTGTCAAAGCGCTGGTTGCACGAAGTCTATTCGGTTTGCGCAGGAAAACTATTCAAGGAAGCATAAACAGTTTCTTTGCAACAAATGCATGAAGTCTTCATAGAACTAAGTCATGCCAGCGATCTTCGAGGGCCTCAGTTGTGCTAAATTTGGTTGGTTTTGGCGCTGAAAGATTTTTTCAATAGCCATTTTGGCCTAAGTCCAGCCTGTACACCAGCTGAGTTATAGTAACAGATCCGCGAAACTTTAAGAACCATATCAATTTAGTCATAGTTTTCGCCTACGACTTGCTTCCTGTGTGCTATAAATTAACTACCGCATAATGTTCGCCATCATTACACGCTTACGGTTATGAAACATTGATTGATTAGAGTAAGTGACTATAGGAAAAACAAAATATCAAACTTATGGGATTTTTTTTTTCCTATAAGAAATGATCCTATAAGACAAGTGGGGCTTAAAACGCTTTAACTTTCCAGCTTATAGGAAGCTTTCTTACAGGAATTTTGAAAATATTTCAGGCTTATAGGAAAATGATTTTTGAGAGGTGTAGTCTATAGGACGACCTTATAGGACGGTAAAAAATGACCTTATAGGATGCACTAGCTCTCACAGATGTTGTCCCAATCACAGAATAAAGCTTGCACAGTCGATTGCCTTGTTGGAGAGCT
>JBBAKF010000084.1:0-8484 GCA_040403635.1 Polynucleobacter sp. | reverse complement strand
TTTTTGAGCCGCCGAGGAGCAAGTATATCTGCAAACTTGGTTTCAAGATTGTTGTCTCAGCCTCTTTTAATGATTCAAGCTCGCAGCACCCAGGAAACTCTTTATTCAGTGACTCGTGGAGTTGAGTATCTAGTTCTCAATGTTTTAGCCACGGGAGTAGTTCTGTTAGCAGACATTTCTTTGCTAATTGTCATGGGTGTAGGTCTCTTTATTGTTGATCCTTTGACAGCAGTAGCGACAGTATTACTATTTGCCATAATTGGATTTTTACTCTACCAATTACTCCATGTTCGTGCGAGTCAATTGGGATTAAAATCTTCAAAACTAACTATTGAGGGCAATGAAAAGATTATTGAAGTGTTTGGTTCCTACCGAGAGTCCATTGTGAGAAACCGTCGAGACTATTATTCGAGAGAAATCGGAAAACAACGTTATCAACTGGCAGATACTATGGCAGAAATTTATTTTATGCCCTTTATTAACAAATACGTAATAGAGACTTCTGTGGTGCTTGGCGCATTGCTTGTCGGCGCGGTGCAATACCTTTTACAAGATGTAACTCATGCAGTTGCAACATTAGCTATCTTTCTCGCGGCAGGCACGAGAATTGCTCCGTCAGTGCTAAGAGTGCAGCAAGCCTCTCTACAAATCCGAGGAGGCTTGGGTTCGGCTGGTCCAACATTAGACTTGATTGAATCTTTGGGAAATACAAAAATAGTTGAAAACACGAATGATTCACTCGATACAATTCACGATGGATTTGTAGCAAACGTTGAACTAGAAAAAGTCTCTTTCAACTATCCAGGTAACCGGCACCATGCAATTACTGAAGCCTCCTTGTCTATCCCGATGGGTGCTTCAATTGCAATTGTGGGTCCCTCAGGTGCTGGTAAAACCACAATCGTAGATATATTGCTTGGGGTGTTAAGCCCTGACGAGGGGCAAGTGTTTATCTCAGGTCTTCCACCACTCTCTGCTGTTGCAAATTGGCCGGGTGCGATTTCTTATGTTCCTCAAGATGTGGTTATCGTCAATGGGTCTATTCGAGAAAATATCGCCCTTGGTTATCCGAGGGAAGCTGCCACTGATGATTTTGTTATGAATGCCTTGAAAGTCGTCTGTCTCGAAGATTTTGTGGCTGAATTACCAGAGGGTTTAGATTCTCAGGTTGGTGAACGAGGTTCAAGAATGAGCGGTGGACAAAGACAACGTCTTGGAATCGCACGTGCCATGTTCACTAAGCCGAGTCTTCTAGTTCTAGACGAAGCGACGAGTTCGTTAGATGGTGAGACAGAAGAAAGTATTTCCACAGCAATTCAATCCTTAAGAGGCACAACTACCGTTGTAATGATCGCCCATAGATTGTCAACTGTGCGTCATGCGGATGTTGTTGTATATATGTCCAGGGGAAAGATAATTGCAACTGGAACATTTGAGGAAGTTCGAAATATAGTGCCTGATTTTGACAACCAAGCTAAATTAATGGGGTTATAACCATTTGTTGTTTAATTCTTGTATAAATCTTGAACGCCTTGGATATTTGATTGTCCTTAAGGACATCCCCATAAAGTAGGGTATCCTAAGCAAATGCAAATCTTAGTGACTGGTGGAGCTGGTTTTATTGGCTCCCATCTTTGCGAACGACTAATTCGTGAAGGACACACTGTGCAAGTTCTGGATAATTTCTCGACAGGACGTGCCTCAAATTTAAGTACTCTCTTAGACTCCAATAACTTTACTCTCGTCCAAGGATCTATTCTAGATTCCAAAACTGTATCCCGTTTAATCAATGAATCAGATTATGTATTCCATCTTGCCGCGGCCGTAGGAGTATTCAATATTGTTAATAACCCTATAGATAGCCTACTAACGAATATTCGAGGTACCGAGAACGTGCTTGAGAGCGCCCATTCAAGCAATACCCCAGTCTTTTTGACAAGTAGCAGTGAAGTGTATGGAAAGAATGTTTCAAATTCACTCAAAGAAAGTGATGACCGGATTCTTGGCACGCCGGTAACGCTTCGCTGGTCTTATAGCGAAGCAAAAGCAATTGACGAGTCCCTAGCCTATGCATACTTTATTGAGAAGCAGTTAGAGACTAGAATTGTGAGATTCTTTAACACTGTTGGTCCGCGTCAATTGGGTGCCTATGGAATGGTTGTGCCACGATTCGTTAAATCAGCTCTGACTAATGAGCCCATTACTATTTATGGAGACGGCAATCAAACGAGATGTTTTGCTCATGTTACAGATGTTATTGATGCAGTTATGGCTATCGCCTTTGTGGAGAATACAATAGGCAAAGTAATTAATGTTGGAAACGATTTTGAGATTTCCATTAATGATCTTGCCAAAAAAATTATCAAAGAAACCAGTTCAAGTAGCGAGATTGTGTATGAATCTTATGAAGAAGCCTACGGTATTGGATTTGAAGATATGGATCGCCGAGTTCCAAATATTGACTTGATCAATAAATTAGTTGGTTGGAAGCCTCAACGTGATTTATCAACAATGATTGCCGATATTTCGACTGAGATGAAAAGAGCGGTTAAAGAGAACTGACGCCAGCTTGGCCCTTGATCGAATTTGTGCAGTCAAGAATTTGAATTCCGCGAGCGATTAGCCGGTCTAGGTCCATACCTGGCTGCTTCGTAGCAAGAATCGCAACATCACAATTCCACTCTAAATCAACTGAACTTGAATCCTGCCAAGCCGACACCAATGGATCATGCCAAGCTACATTTGCACCTTTCGCAATTAAGTGATCGCGAAGTTCAGAGACTGGTGTTTCTCGCACATCGCTTACCCCTGGCTTGTAAGCAACGCCAAGAATTAAGATGTTGGGATTCTTTTTAGTAGCATCTATGAGATTAAGTGCACGTTCTGCCACGTATCTAGGCATTTCATGATTAATATAATCAGCGGATTCTACAAATGCGGCATTCCTACCATTTTGGCGTGCCCACCATGTTAAATACAAGGGATCAACAGGGATGCAGTGTCCGCCAACTCCTACGCCAGGTCTAAACGGCATGAAACCGTAAGGTTTAGATGTTGCGGCATCGATTACTTCATGAACATTAATTCCGTCCGCGGAACAGAGTTGGGTGAATTCATTAACTAATGCAATATTTACCAACCGAAAAGTATTTTCAAGAAGCTTGGCAGCCTCAGCTACCTCAGGAGTCGATACCGAAACAACTGCATCACAGATGGCTTCATAGAAAGCGAGTGCTCGAATCATTGAACCTTCATCGATAGCACCAACAAGGCGCGGTGTGTTCTTTTGATTCCAGATTAAATCGCCTGGGTTAACACGCTCTGGAGCACTTGCAAAGTAGATTGCCGATGTAGTTGCTGGTTTGAATGAAGTAATAATCGGAATGATGATGTCGCGCAGAGTCCCTGGGTAAGAAGTCGATTCACTCACAACTAATGTCTCGTTAGAGACATGCGGCGCAATTCCAGCAGCTGCACTTCGAAGGAGCGATAAATCTGGTTCGCGTCTATTGTCTAACGGTGTCGGTACACAGATTGTGATGACCGAGGCATCAGCAACTGCTGTGAAATCTGTTGTGGCCTTATAAAATCCTTTAGCAATCGCCGATTGCAGCTGTAGGTCTGATACGTCTTCGACTGGACTTGATCCCCCATTTATCTGTGACACTTTGGCCTCGAAATTATCTATCCCGATCACCGACCAGCCTGCATCAACGGCAGCCATCGCCAGGGGCAAGCCAACATAGCCTTGACCCACGACGGCTAGTATTTGTGGTCTTTGCATGCTCACGGCACGTATCATAACTCCCTCGGAGTCCGCAGGCAACAAAATGTGGGGGTCCATAAAAATGATTACTATCTAAATGTGAACCTTTAAAGTTCTAATGTAAGGAGTCATCCGAATCTACTCAAATATCCTGTACTAAAGAAAATTTAATCATGGTTCATAGCCCAATGGGGCAATTAAAAGCACTAGAAGGTGGATAATTCTTAACATGTTTCCTAAGATGTTGTCAGCCAGCCGAGTTATCAATTTTACGATTGGTGGTGCTTGCCTAATTCTCCTCGTTTACTCGCCAGGGGTTTTTAAGGAGTCATTCTGGAGTGATGACTACGGAGCACTAATGGATACTTCTAGTTTCGTAGCGCACGTCTTGAAGGATGGCAGACCTGTCTCAGCCGGCCTTTTTTCTATCAGTTTTTCGTTACTAGATAGCCCGGCAAATGCCTGGATATTACGAAGCCTTGCACTTGTGACGCTTATACTCATTTTCTTTTTTATCTGTAATCTCATCAGAAATTCAAGACACAAAAATATTGGTGTATTTTCAATTGCCGTTGCGTTTTGTTTACCTAGCTTTCAAATGTACGTGCATTGGAGTTTAACTTGGTTTTTCTTATGGGCCACCTTAGCTGGTCTATACGCATTTCAATTTTGGTTTTCAAGCATGAAAGTAAGAAAAATCATAGCCGTTTTCCTTTTAGCAATTGCCTTAGCTATTTATCCTCCGACGGCCGTATTCTATTTTTCCGTAATAACCGTAGTAAACGTAATGAATGAAAGTAAATTATCAAAATTTTTGTCGGATACAGTTCAAGGACTTACGCTCTTAGTGATTTCTGGAACTGTTTCTATTTTAAGTATTTTTATGACAATGAAGTTTATGGGTGTTTCCCCTAATGCTAGAGTTTCCATAGTTGCGATGTCTGAAATACCGGAAAAAATAGTCTGGCTAATTACCCGGCCTTTAGTAGTGGGGATGCGGCCATTTATGATTGATAGCCCATCTCCAAAAATTGCTTTCATCACATCGCTACCTACAATACTAATCCTAATTTTAGGAATTAGGAGACAGTCAATTGACTTGAGTGAGCCCATCTTTCATAGGGCAATTTATCTTGTACTTCCTTTGCTATTGACACTCATTCCGATAATTATAACTTCTGATAATCAATTAGAATTCAGGATGTTGCTTGGGTATTGCTGGGGAATCGCTTCTTTAGCTTCATATTTTCTTTTAGTCGCAATTCAGAATTGGTTGGTATCGCTATATGTGAAATCGCTATTCAAATCTTTTTCTTTTTTTGTTGTGCCGTTAATTCTTGTCTTTATCAGTATCTCAAGTATTAACTCACATTACAGGGATCTTTTCGAAAGTCCTTATAAGAAGAAGAATGTTTTTCTCAATTCAAAAATTTCTTTCTGCTCAAGCAGTGGTTTGCTAGAGAATGTCTTAATCCTTCCTCCAAAATTACCATTCCCATCTTTGCCAAGGCTTGGGGTTTTCTCAACATCCACGGATCTTGCTTCCAGTTGGGTCCCCAAGCCAAATGTTGAGTTAGTTCTAAAGTTACGGGATATCAACGCGACGGTCACCTACCTCGAAGTTCGGCCACCTGACCGAGAAGACTTGACTGCTAGTTGCGTCATAGACTTAGAGGATTTTCGAAAATCACTGATTTAATTGAGATTGTGGAGTGGAAGTGAGGGAAGATTGGGGTGTGAATTCAACATATAACCCGCCAATTAGGGTCATGCGGATAATTGCCCGCATGAATGTAGGTGGCCCGGCGGTACAGGTCTCGGGATTAATGCGAGGGTTCAATTCACTTAATTTTGATCATCGCTTGTTTACAGGGTTTTGTTCCAGCAATGAAGCAGACTATCTAGATTTGGTTGCAACTGATGTGAAAGCTGTCCGTATAAATGATTTTGGGCAGCGCATAAACATCGGTGGAGATATTAGAGTACTTTTTTCACTTATTAGGGAAATTCGACATTTCAAACCTCATGTAATACATACACATACCGCAAAGGCTGGTTTCTTAGGTCGCATAGCTTCGATTATCTCATTACAACGATCGATACGGGTACATACATTTCATGGTCATTTATTGCATGGCTACTTCGGCCCCTTCAGACGTTCCCTTGTGGTCATCTCTGAGAAGATACTGGCCTTGTTTACCCATGAGTTATTGGCTGTTGGGTTAAGGGTTAGGCAGGACTTGCTAGATGTTGGGATTGGTAGGCCAGAAAAATTCAGAGTTATGCCCCCTGGATTAAGTCTTGGGCAAATAGAGAAAAGAGATGAGTCTTGTGCATCTTTTGGGTTGCCCCCATCAAAGTTGCACTGCGCTTTTATCGGACGGGTAACACAGATTAAAAGACCAGACAGATTTTTAGATGTCGTGAGTGAAATAAAGAGACGTGGCGTTGATTTAGAATTTTTCATTGCTGGCGACGGGGAATTACTAGATTCATGCCGTGAGAGAATTACGAATGAAAATTTGCCCGTTACTGTCTTGGGGTGGCAAAGCAATATTGAAAAGGTTTTATCTGCTGCAGATATTGTTGTACTAACCAGCGATAACGAGGGAACACCACTAAGTCTGATTCAGGCAGGTATGGCGGGGCTACCAGTTGTAACTACCAATGTTGGTTCAGTATCGGAAGTGGTTTTAAGTGGTGAGACTGGGATTATTACTGGCTCGAAGGTAAGTGACATTGCTAATGCCTTAGAATTACTATTCAACAGCAGCGTTTTACGGGTAACAATGGGAGTTGAAGCGCAAAGGTTCACCACCGCCAACTTCGGGGTAGATCGGTTAGTCCGGGACCATGAAGAACTCTATAAAGCATTACTTGCAAACCAAGCGAAGCTCTAATCTATGGCTCATAGCTCATGGCTCAAATATCTCAAAATACTACAAGGCTCGAGAATTTTAACTTCCCCCAACAAATTGTGTCGCTCGGGCAGTTTCGTGGGTCATTTTTGATTGAACACCAGAAGTCTATAAATTCTGATTAGATACTCCAGAATTATTCCAGAAGTTAATCCAACCAATGAAACTAACATTAAGACCAAAACACTCAGACTTGTCCAACCTCTGGCTTCGAAGCGTACCCCTAGAGTGTACATAAGAAAAAGTGAGATGACTGAAATGGTTGAAAGGAGAAAGACAACAAAACTCAAAGTAGAAAGTATTCTAATGAATCTGCTTCCGAACAATAATAAAGCATCCAGCGCGAGCGAATACTTTTCGGGGAAATTAAAGTTTGTCTTTCCAGCTGTTCGCTGCCTGCGAGAATATGGAACTTGAATTACATTCCCAAATCTTGAAGTGATGTGCCCTCGCAGATACAAACCTTCATTCGGTAAAGTTAGTAGTGACTTGTAAACTCGATCTGAAATCAAGTAAAAATCTTGCAGGCCTGCGACAGTAAACTGATCGGTAACTAATTGAAGGGATTGGTAGAAAAACATTCTACCAATCCGATTTAGAAGACCTTCTCTCCGAGAAGTTACAACACCTGCAACTATTTCGTTACCCTGTAACCAGTAATCCACGAAAGTCAATAGTATCTCCGGAGGATCCTGAAGATCACTCTGATAGACAACAAATGCATCTCCTTTTGCCTCTCTCATCATTGAAATAATCGAAGCCTGGAAAGAAACTGGTGTTTGCAAAGCAAATAGGCGAATCATTGGGAAATCTCTTTGCCACTCTTCTAATAAAATTAAAGACTTATCTTTACTGAAATTATCATTAATAATTATTTCCACAGCGACATTCTTCTTTTCGATTTTCCTAACAATGTCCTCGATGGTAAGTCTGAGTGCCGATATGTTTCCTTCTTCATTTCGAACTGGGATACCTATTGTTAGCAACATGGCTCTCTCAATTTTTCATTCTATTAAGAGTTAATTCAGATAAAAAATTATTGAAGGTCATTTTTGGCGTCCAATTCTCTACCGATGGAGGAAATACTACTCTTGGAAAGGAATTATCAATAGATTCTCTTTCAAGATCTATCTTCACGACACCTCTGGAAATAGCATTTTCCATCACAGAGGCTAGACGGCTGACACGGTCATACCATATTGGTGTGGCAGAACAAATCAACTGATCCGTTAGCATTGCAGCACCGATTGCCGAGCAGCAATCTTCGACCCCAAGAATGGGAAGAAATTGTTCCCCTTGAGAAATTTCAGCAATCTGACCGTTTTGTAAAGCTTCAGTCGTGGAGGGAATAATTCGATATTTGTTTTCACCTTCCCCAAAAATATGTGGTAAAAAAATTGTTGTGAGTTTAATGAGACCATTCTCCTCGAGTCTGTTCAGTAACGAACGACATATCTGCTTGTCAAGTGAATAGTTATCTCTTCTTCCGAAGGAAATCTGCAATTCAAAGTAAGACGCAATTTGTACCCATTTAAAGGGTTGCCTGCCGGTATTTAGTAGTGATTTAATACATTGCATCTGGAATTCGATATTTGCTTCATAAGAATCTATAGACTTTGCATTCAGATTAGATGCACTGCAATTAACGACAAAATCAGGAAAATTCTTTGAAATAGTTTCTGCGAGAGAGTGCTCCAATCGGTTAAAAGGAATTATCTCGAAATTCTGAGACAGTTTTGATATCAAGTGAACTCCAATAAATCCATTCCCACCTAAAACTAAGACTTTTTCTTTTTCTTT
>JBBAKF010000083.1:0-8513 GCA_040403635.1 Polynucleobacter sp. | reverse complement strand
CCCGCCACACTGGCGCCATCACATAGTTTGCACATATATTTCACATAGTCCCCCTTTTTCTAGATAAAATATGATTTTTCCCATATTTTTTCTTTCACTAGATATACTTTATATAATATTCCCTTTACCATACTGTGTGGAGCATAACATATGTTTATTTACAAATTTTCGTGATGAATCACTGGTTGCATCTCTTGCATATCTCTTGCATCTTGTTGTACTCGGTAGGATCCTTGATCTAGCGTGTCGGGTCTAGGGAAAAGGTTAATGAGCTCGTGACCTGGTAAGAACACGAATCTAAAAATTGACCCTTTCGTCAGTTGGCGTTTTCCCACATTTTTGAATACTATACACAACTTCATGACTAACTGCAAGATTGTCACTATGCTGTCCAGGCATCCCCAGCATGTTCCCCACCAGATCAGTCTGTTCTTAAACTCTTCATACCATTCGTTCATCATTTCTTCGGGGTTAACCAGTTTCTGCCATTGGAAGTCTTTCGTGGATCTAGACGCTGAACATTCACCTGTAGCACTGCAATAAAAGCTGGAAAATTGTTTGGTGACTGCTTTTTCCCCACTATGCCCTAAGATCATCTGCTCATAGGATTGTATTTCCTCCTTCGTGTACAATAGCGATGAGAAGGAAAACATCTCATCGTGATCTTGACTTTTCGCATCTAGATGGTGGTAGTCATTAAGTGCCACCGTTACCACTTGGACTGCTGGGTTCGCCGTGATCATTTGCCCGTTCACGTCCTCAAACAGATAAGGATAGTGTACACTACAGTTGATCACCGTTACTGCGCTTCGGGGTTCCAGTATGCGTGTTATCGGGGCCAGATAACCTATCTGGTTATCGGGTAAGAACACTGGTAAGTGATCTAAACACTGGTCTTCTTCCATTTTGTGTCCAGCTCTAGTTCTCACGCGCATCTTTTCACATGGGAATTCGGCTACCATTTCACCCTGCAGCTTTAAAATATGGTTGTCGTGCAGGACTACTTGATCCTCGTTCATTTTGGCAGTGGCTAAGTTGCAAATTTCACTTTGCCACCTTGCTTCGCTTTCTCGGATCACGGTCAGTGACCAGTAGGATAGATAGAAGTCCGCCACTCGGGTTTCTAACTCTAAGTCAATAGAGAGTGGATCTATCAGATCTATGCTTTGCCCTAATTCGCCACTAAACAGGAACAGTCTTTCAAAATTCGTTTTTATAAAGTGTCCTTGAAGTACACATTCTTTTGGAATTACTATTTTGTCCATTACTTCCAGGAGAATTTTATGTTCATCATTAATGTACATATGCTTCGTTTTGAGGCTGAATGTCTCGAAATTTACTGCTCTGATCCATGTGTATGGGCATAGGTTTATCTTAGTCAGGTCCAACACCAAGGTTTGATCTTCGAGTGCACATCCTTCGAACCCTAGCTGACACGCCCTGGGTAAAATCCCGTCACCGGTCTTGAGTCTTCCTTGCTTTTCGGACACATCTACTTCGATCACCGTAAGGGTCACCGTTACTAGTTTGATCACATTTTCATGCGCTTTTCCCAATACTCTCATTTCGCCCCCTTCGCACGCCACGTTGTCATGGGACAAGGTCACCGACCCTGACTCAATATACTTGTATGTCACTGTAGTCCCTAAGGGCATCCGGATTTGTCGCTGATCTTCAGTGGTTACTAGCTGTGTTTTGACTATATCCATGCACTCTACCGCGGATATTTTCACGGGTTTCAGTACGTCGGGTGGGGTGACCAGTTTGCTGTGTGAGAAAGCACCGCAGACCGCCGTTATCGATGATACCCGCTTTTCGCATTTCGCCCCTTTAAATTTTCGGATTCCATTGTACTGGATCACGGTATAAACTCCCCCAGGAGCCCGGTCCGAGATCCCGTATTCTTCTCTAATAGTCTTCGGGTCACAATATTTTCTCCCGGAATATGCCGCTACTGTGCGTACATCGTTGCATTGCAGCGCTTCGAATTCGAATTCACTATTCGCAACTACTCCACCTGTTGAAGTGATGGTCGCTTGGGTCTCGATCACTACCAAAACAACGATCAATTTCAGGGCGTTTTGTCTCATTTTTTTTTTTTTTATAGGTATTTCTATTGTACAGTAATTTCCTTGCAAGTATTTCTACTGTAGGGTAATAGGGATCACTATCCTTTCGCCTGTTGTTACTCCGTTCACAGGCTTGATTTCTCCCAGCTTTTTTATGAACCCCCCTCTTCCTACTGTATTGGTGGCTCCGGGCCCACCGTCACGGGTCAACTGCACTTCGTAGTCGACTGCCTCCCCAGAGAAGGTGGGGTGTCCGTTCACTGTCAGCATAATTCCTTGCTCCCTCAGAGTCGGGCTTGTGAATACCCGATACGGGCCCCCTTTCCGAAACTGGTTCCATTTTGCAATGTTGTCAAGGCACATCTTGCCCTTGCATATTAACTTGCAATTTCCTTCTAAGAGGGGAAACTTGACAGGGATACTCAATTCCAGTACTATTACAGGGGGGGCTTCTTTCTTCCTTTCGTCGTCTTCCGTGTTGCTTTCCTCTTTCTTCCTATTTTCTTCTAGCATTTTCAGCCTAGTTTCCAGGCTCGCAAACCTTTGATCTTCTGAGTCATCTTCGTTTTCTGATGTGATCATCCCTGTCCTCCAGGTCACTACCCGCGGTTTTCCTTTGCTCCCCTCTTCTTCTTTTCTGGGTTCTAGTTTTGCTAGTTTTCCCTTTAATTGGGCACATTCCACATTCAGATCAGTATTTCTTACTATTAGTTTCTCGCGTACCCATTTGCTCATCTTGATTTCCTTATCTTTTTCATGGAGATCACTAGCCGCTGCACTTAACTCTCTCTTCGTTTCCTGGCATTCTTTCTGGAGTTTCTCATATTCCTTCTCCAACTCTTTCAACTTTACTTTTCCTTTCGTTACTTCTTGCTGAGTAACTTCTGGCGTTTTCCACCCGAAACTTTCAATCACGACAGGTTGCAATCCCACAAAGTTCTTGTCTCCATTTTGAATCGATATCTCTCGGATTTCGTATAAGGCTTCGGTTATCCTTATCTGGTCTATCCTACCATACGGAGCTTTCTTCATGGAATTCTGTATCTGCACATAATGATGGTCTAAGGCTCGTTCTTTCTCTACCTTCATGTATGACAATACTTCTATTACATCACTGGCGTCAGGTACTCGGAAAGATACAATCTTTTCTACTTTCTTTACTCCATTTTCTATCATGAGAGCAATTTTCCTTGTTTCTCCTTCTAATACAGGTATCGTTTCCCTACCTTTGTGATCCACCTCTCTTTTCATCTCTTTCACTCTTGTGGGCATCCTCATGGTTTTTTTGTTCTGTCTGGAGTACAGTTCTATAATTTCGTCTTCTTCTTCGGATATCATTTCATATTCTTCCTTCCCCTCTGATCCATCTAGTCCTCTTCTGTCTTCTTCTGTTACTAACAAGTTCACTCCATCTTCCATCTCTTCCTCTTCTTCTTCTTCTGTAGTTTTCTTTTCTTTCTTTTCACTTTCCGGGCGCAGGAGAGGCGCTTCTGCCTTCCTTTTCCCCGTTGACTTGTCCCTCTCACTAATCCCTTCCATTCTTGCTCCTGCTTTGAGGAGTCCTTCTGCTAGCAATGCGGTCCTTCTTCGCCTGTAGGAGGGCCCTACTACTGTAGACGAATCACTGCGGAGCCTCTTCCTATCACTAGCCTTACTCCCAGTAGTAGTAATAGTAGCAGTGGGTGTTACTTCACTTCGTTGTGTGGCTGATGAGTTTCCGTCACTTCTCTCTGAATACTGTGTCACTGCTGAGTTTCCGTCACTTTTCTCCGACACAGATTCTTCAGGAACTTCCACATCATCACTGCTACTAGTGTCACTGTGGATACTAGGAATAATTACCACTCTGGGCCCAGCATCCCTATAGGTGGGAGTATCACTATACGCACTCCCCCGCTCAGAAGGCTGAACTGTCACTGAGGGCGGCGTTTCAGGCCTGTCAATGAAAGGAGGGGGCCTGTCTCCTTGTCCTGTAAATCCCCCTTCTTCACTCCCAGGACTGGTTCCCATACTAGGGAGAATCACATCTTGACACTCAGGGATCCCCACAGGGAAATATATAGGGAGGTTTGTCTCGTTGGGATCCGGAAAATATTGTTGGATATACTCGCCATAATCTTCTAAGTTTTCTTCTATTTCGTCCAGGTCCACTTGGGTATCTGGGCGGAGTTGGTTTTCCGTTAACGGCAGTTTCATAATCCGCAGTTTGTCCACTACTGTGAGGATTTCTCTGGGATTTTTAGCCCAGCTGCCTAGAGGGCGTATTTTTACTAGGCTGTCGGATATTTTCCCAAAAACTTCATATGGTCCAGTCCACAGTATCGCCAACTTTCGTGAGGCTTTCTGACCTTTAGTCGGCGTTACTCTTGGGGAAAAGTAATATACGGTGTTCCCGACCTCCACGTTCGCGGGTTTCGATACTTTTCCAGTCTGATATATGGTAGCTCTCTCTATTCCTTGTTTGGTATTTTGGAGCATTTCCCGATACATTTGTTGCAGGTTTTTCTGTAAATTTTCTACATATTCTGGCCACTTTTCTCTTGCTTCTTTCGGGAGCGGAAAAATAATGTCTAACGGTATCCTGCTGTTGATGCCAAACATGGCTCGGAACGGAGTGACTCCTGTCACCGTAGAGACCGCAGTTCGGTAAGCGAACATTGCTAATGGTAGTTTTTGCGGCCATGTCTCCGGTGGCCCCGTCTGATCACTCCTTAGAATATCACCTAAACTGCGGTGCATTCTTTCCACTTTGTTAGACCTTGGGTTATAAGGAGGAGTGTTGGTCACTTGTATCCCCAGTAACCTCATCAATTCTCGATAAACTTCACTAGTAAATTGTGCTCCTTGATCTGAATGGATCTGCTCCGGGATCCCATACCTGGTAATCCAACCTTCAAAGATAGTTTTAGCTACAGTGACAGCTGTCACTTCCGAAACAGGGATAGCTTCTGCCCATTTCGTGAATCCATCCATCATTGTCACAATGTTGTTGACAGACTTCTCGTTCCACTTGCTCTCTGGGAGAGGACCCACAATGTCCACATAGATTTTCTCAAAGGGGCGAGTTTCCAAAGCCCTATGAAAAATATGCTGATTTTTGTTAACGTAATTTCTCTTCAGGATGCAGTTTGAGCAGTTCATAACTGCGGTAGTAATCTTCACGGTCATTCCGGGCAGGAAAAACCTTTCTCGCATCCTTTTGTCAGTAGCATTAATTCCAAAATGTCCCGCAGATGGATGGCAGTGTGCCCAAACAAAAGCTTTACCAAACAATCGCTCAGGGATACACACCCTGAGTTTCTGGGTATCAGGATTTAGGTAAACCAATCCCCGTTCGGGCTGTAGTTGCAGACATTCGAAGATGCCAGCATAGGCGCGATACTCATGGCCTAATTCACGAAGTTCTTCCTTGGTTGGCTTGGTACCTCTTTCTACCCATTGTATCACTACTTTCAATATGGGGTCTTGGTTCTGTCTCACCAAAGGCTGACTGGTGGTCCAGTCTTCTATCGTCATGTCTTCATCGCAGGCATAAACATCTTCTTCCAAATCTAGTTTCTCTTCTTCTTCCCCTATTTTGTCTGAGTTAGGCAGATCTTCAATTCGGGATAACGCATCCGCATTCTGGTTTTTCACTCCTGGTCTGTGCACCACACTGAATTCAAATCCTTGCACAAAATTTAACCAGCGAGCATAGATTCCCCGAACCTCTTTCAGGGAATCCAAAAATTGCATACATCTACTGTCCGTTCGCAGGATAAAGGGCTTAAACCGGAGGATATGTTCGAATTTCCTCATACCCATTACTGCCGCGGCCAGTTCTCCTTTATGGGAGGGGTAATTTTGCTCTGCCTTGTTACACTTCCGGGCGCCTGCCCCTATAAATTTCTCACTCGATCCTTGCTTCTGAGACAAAATGGCGGCAAGGTTGGTCTTAGAAAAATCTGTATCCAGTATAAATGGCTCTCCACTTTCATAGTTAGGATAACTTCGCAAAGGGGCTGCTTTGAATCTAGCTTTTAACAGTTCAAACTTTTCTACCGCTTTTTCTGTCCACGTCAATTTCACAGCCTTCTTCATCTCATTCATCTCGTAAGTGAGGTCAGCTACATCCGGGATGAATCCCCGATAATATCCGATGAAACCTAGAAATTGCTTCAACTGTTTCCCAGTGTTAGGTAGGGGCCATTCCAGGATCCGTTCAACATAACTGGGAATCATCTGAATCCCAGCTTCGGACACTAAGTGTCCGAGGTATTCTACCTCCCTTCGGAGGATCTTACACTTGGACAGTTTGAGCTTCATCCCAAACTTCCTGTGTACTTCGAGCACTTGTCGAATTTGATGAATATGCTCAGACACTGTCTTGCTGAAAACCACTATATCATCTAGATAAGCTAGGGCGAACTTTTCAGGTAGGTGTTGGAGGGCTAGGGCGACCAACCTGGAATAACATGCTCCTGCATTACTAAGCCCAAAAGGCATTCGAGCGAACTGAAATTGCCCGAAGGGGGTCACAAATGCAGTAAACTCTCGGGATTCCGGGTGGATCTCCACTGCATGATACGCTCCCGCGCTGTCCAGGGTCGTAAAGAATTTCGCCCCTTGCAGCTTGTGTAAATTATTCTCGATTGAAGAAAGTGGGTATGCATCTTTGACCGTCCTTTTATTCAACAGCCTATAGTCTACACACCAACGGATCATGTCCGAATTTTTCTTCTTCACTCCAACCATGGGAAAGGCCCAAGGACTCTGGGTCTTCTCTATAATTCCCGACTTCTCCCACTCCTCCAGTTGTGTCTTCATGCTGGCTTCTTGTGCCGGGTTCAGTGGCCTTGCCCGTAACTTAACGGGCTCTTCTTCTCCAGGTTTCAACTGGATTTGACAGGTTATCGCGGTAGTATGGCCGTAGTCAAAATCGCCTTTACTGATGGCATCTTCATATTCAGTAAACAGTTGGATTAGTGCCGCTTTTGTTTCCGGGTCGTTATCCAGCACGGGGTTCGAGTCTAACTGAAGACCTTCTCGTATAAATTTCGCTATCTCTGGGTCTGGGGTTGGTTTCACCTTTCCTTCCCCTATAGTCACTGTGCTGATAATGTTCTCCTCTTCCTGTTCTTCTATTACCGTAAGAGTTCCAATAATTTGACCTTCAGGAAGTTTCTTTCTCGTCATTTCTGGGTTAATCATTAAGCAGTACGCCTCATTGTCTATCACTTTGCACAAACCTGGGACCATAATCACTTCTATGTTTTCTACTGGGTTTACTTCTAACAATAGAGTTCCTCTGCTTGCCACTGACAAAGGTAACTGTCCTTGAGTGCTAATCTTTACAAAACAGGCACTGTGCCCAGGAATTTCTCGGTTTTCTTTACTCACCACTGGACACGTATATTCGGATTCTATCTTTTCACAGCTCCCGATTATCCCTTCATATACCATTTCATCATCCCCGGCCCGAGGATGACAGAAAACTTTCTTTAACCGGTCGTCTGTAACTTCTAGACTCTCTAAAGCATCTTTCTTCACTATCAGTTTTGCTTTGGCTCCCAGGATTTCTAAATAACCCGCAGAAGGGGAGTACTCTAACTTCCCCTGGTATCGTCCCAGGAAATCTCTTCCTACGTTTATGGGATGGGAAAGTTCCTTTACAATGTAAGGTCTGATTATTACTGGATGAGGAACATTTTCGACAAATAACTTTATGGCTTCACTCCTACCAATAATATTAACTGTGCCTCCTTTGGCTGCGGTTCCAACCCTTTTGTGGATCGGCTCATATTTCACTTTAATTTTCTTGGCGAATTCTTCGGAAATCAGATCGTTCACTAGATTTCCACTGTCTATTAACATTTTCGCAATCACCGGCCGTTTAAATACTTTTACTCGAACATATGCAGAGTTACTATGGTTCTTTTGAGCGTGACTGGAAATAAAACTCACATCGGCAGATTTCAGTGACTCTCTATTTAGAGAGTCATTTCTCCTAAAAAACCCACTCCTTCCTCGTTGTCCGAGTCGACCGTTCCCTCGATTTCCTCCTGTTCCTCTCCTTCGTCTTCATCTTCTCTTTTTTCTCCTATATTGTTCACCCTTCGGAAACTCTTCTGATAGACCCCCTTGGAATATCCTTGAGGATTTGGCTTTGTTTTGGGGTTCCATTTTGGCTTTGTCTTAGCCAAAGTCAATCCAGGGTCTTGAACTTTGGGTAACCCTGCGGACTTTCGGGGGCAGTTCCTCATCATATGTCCCCTCTTCCTGCAATAATAGCAGGGTCCTTTAAATCCTTGTTCATGTAGCGCCATACATTCACACTCCTCTTGTTCTTCTTCTTCTTCTTCTTGGTGGTTCCTCCTCCTCAGGTGATCTATTTCCATTGGCTCCCCTTTAATCCAATTGGAATTTCGGGTAACTGGTATCAACCCATCCATATTGGTTCCTTCG
>JBBAKF010000082.1:0-8629 GCA_040403635.1 Polynucleobacter sp. | reverse complement strand
ACATAATCTGGTGTCAACAAGTCAAGTGCTCAAGATACATAAGTACAAGTCTGAGTCATCCATCAAAATACGCCTAGTGTCCCTATACATAACTATATCCAAAATACTGGATCACTAGGAAGATCTATCTACAATACTACTACACATCATGCATGCACTGGAAGGTAATGAGTAGGTTCCCAGCAGCTACCCCATCACCTCAGAAAATCACTGCTGCACTCACGAGGATCCTCGTCCTCCGTCTCCTCGTCCTCATCCTCCAAATCAACCGGATCGTCAGGAGTCCCTGCGGCAGAGGGCGTGTACGTAGGCACCGGGGACTCTCTCCTGGCAACCTTTCGCGGAGGCTGCTGGAGAGTGGCATCCTCGTCCTCGGAATCGTCTATGCGAATTACCCGAATCCCCAACGAGTAGGGAGGGGGTACTCCGTTAGACGGATCCCGAGGGCGAGATCTGGAAGTCCCAACACCACGAGAGTGGCCTGGAGGTGACAACCTCCCGTACGCGTCCTCTCCGTAAAAGTAAGGACAACTGGGTCTCCCAGCGACCGGCTCTGCACGCCTGTCCGAGGCGGCACTGGACGGTCCAGCTACATCTGGACGAGCAACACGTCCAGGGAAAGGATAAGAAAGAGGAGATGAAGGCATACCTGGAGTATAAGGATAAGTCCTGTGAGGTGGAGGTGGTGGCGGTGGAGCTCTGCGAACTAACTCATATCCCTCCGGTATATGCATGATGTAGACACACCGGATGCGCGT
The DNA here is from genome assembly GCA_040403635.1 of Polynucleobacter sp. GTDB lineage: Bacteria > Pseudomonadota > Gammaproteobacteria > Burkholderiales > Burkholderiaceae > Polynucleobacter. The sequence goes on along the minus strand of JBBAKF010000082.1, from coordinate 7,871 downwards.
ACGCCGGGGAGGATACAGCGATGGTAAGGCCGGCACTACGTTCCGGACCTCAACCATCCCCCGGAATACCGCACGGGTCCGGTCAACTCTCTCTAGGTCCCCTGGTGAGAGCGGGACCATCTCCACTACATGAGTATGGTCCTGGTGAGCCATCTGCTCCTGAAAACACAAAGTCCATAGGGACACATCGAATATAGGAGAGTAAGTATTTATATTTACATATACAACATATGGCAGGAAAATAAATGACAAGAGCATAAACACAAGGCATGAAATAAGGACAAACATCCAGTTTTATACTTCTATAATCTCCTAGCGTCACGATTCTCACTGTTTCCTCAGTGCAACGGAACGAATCGTACACTCTGTTTGTTTTCGAAGTTTCAGTTGTTTTGCTCGAATGCTGAACCTTCACTTGGGTTCAACAACAATGTTCTTTAGGATGGCATCCACACTTGGATCCAGCCATTGCTATTCTTGGATGAATCTTTCTCGGATTCGGTTTTCAATACTGAGACTCGCATCCGGACTCAGTGTTAGAACAGTAGCCGTACGAGTGCTAGTTTCTCACAAAGCACACTACTGTTCCCCTTAAGATAGGAAGCATGGGGAGTAAACGTCGGATCTTTATGCACCATCCTCCAATAGTTTCAACACCGTGCACCGGGTGTACCTGGCCATGATTAAGTGCATAAGTCACTTCCCAGACGTCCTCTACCCATCTGTACTATAATTCAGGGTGACCGGAGACATTCTAGTTCAGCATGAAGACCCGCGAGAGTACGGTGCGACCAGCTACCTCATTGCCAGGTCAATTCATACCTAGAACGTAACCTAGATCAAGATCCACTCAAGGTTCAAGATCATCCCCGTCAAGACCCCCTAGGCTTTTCAACCTTAGGTTTCTTCCCAAATTGCCATAGCTCACTCCTGAGCTATGGCCACTACTGCAAGCAGTAGTAATTAGTTTCATTTAACGTGTGATATCTTTGTGTTTAAGGATTTCTAGCAAGACAATCGTCTTAACTCAGCGTAGGACTAACAACTTCCTTCTCGGAACTATGTTAGCGATTAAGACATTCTCTAATTGTCTTTGGGGACTACCTGAGTTAGACGCATTGACTCCATACCTTATTCTTTCTTGGAAAAGATAGGCGTAGTCACACAGACTAGCGGAAATCACTGTCCTTTAGCCCAAGGGCCTTGAGGTTTAATAATCTTTCTTCTAACTGATTTCTTCCCTATTTATCAGGCATAATTTAGGGGAAGTGCCTTTCTTGTCTACATTCCAAAACCAATCTTTGTTCATTTAAATCTTAGCATTCCTTGAGTTTCTTTTTAGGATTCTTACGTTAAGTTGATATATATATATAGTAGGTATAATAGGATCAGTATCCCTTTTTACTTACTGTTTGTAATCGATGTTTTTCAAGTATCCAGAAGGATTTATTCTGTAAAAATATTTGCTTTGGGCTTACGGATCGTGATTCGCCAAAATTCAGTAAAAACGAATCTCGACATAAAACAAAGTTTTATAAAAGTATTTCCTTTTTAACATATTATCCAAGGAAAAATGTCGGTAGAAGTAAGGGATTTATACTCAAATATATCTTTCATATTTTAAGCATTTTAGACATTTCTTGTGATGTTCCTCACCATGAACGCGTCCCTGATTCTTGTTGCTATCGCACATTCGTAGTGATAATTCATCAATATATATAACGCGTTCATAATCAGTCACTTCTCGTAATACTCCTCATAATACAACACTCAATTTCACAATTCAGTCTAATAATCATATTCATACACATATTATTCTACTTTAGTGTCGACCTTCTTTAACATGGCACAAATCATTTTTACAAGACAATGTTCACACATCAATCAGTCACATCATCAAGCACACATACACATATATTTTAATCATTTCATTCCGGTCGACACTTCCGACATTCAGTTTACGAATCAGCTGGTCTCCATACCAGCTAATCCGCGGCCGAAGGAACCAATCCTTAAGGCCTGGCTCTAGGAAAGCCTATTCACAATTATCAGATATTCTCAAGCCAAATATGTAAATTAATACTTCTCTCCTACCTCAAGGTCAGCAGCTACAATAGCCAATGAAAGTCTGATAATGGTCGGAACGTCCGCACGAAGATCCTGGACATAATAAATTTCGCATAAGAAAGTTATGGCTAGAATAACGAACGACGTACGGAACTGACTCAGAGTTAGGGCTCAGAGGTAGAAACTTCAACATAATGATTTGGAATAGGTCCTAATACTGATTGTGAGGGTGACATATCAAGCCAAGACCATTTAGGTTTGACAACTATCTAATAGCTGGAATTTAGTGCCGATTCGGCTAGACAAAAACTCAAGAAAGCGTGCCAATCGACTTTTCAAACCAAAACCACTTTCTTGAGTCCAAAAACTTCATATTACCTTAGGATTGTCCAGAGGATGATCCTAAAGTAGTATGGCTCAGCCGGTGAGTTGATCGAGACAAGTTCTAAGCGAATCCCCGAAATAGTGCCGTATCGACACGGAATTGGCTTAGAATTTGGCTCGTGGCTCAAGACACCAAATTTCAACCTTACAATCACACATCCAGTATTTGAACCTTGACATAACACCAAGACAAGACTCTATGCAAAGTTTCAGGGCCTTTCGCCAAACGGTTTGCGAGTACGGCCCCGAACACGAACCCGATCGTCACGGATTCGCGTATAACGATTGTGTGACCCAATAACTCATCGAGGTCAGAACCTAAACTTCACATGCAGAGGTCACACAGGGTACATACTCAGAACCTTAAGAGACTTGGTGGCTTTGGAATCGATAACGGCGGTTATTTTCTCAAATTTTGCCGAATCGAGCTCAATCGATCCCGATCGAGCTCGGCGATCGTTAACGATTCTGAAACCACTAAATCCCCTAAGCTAATCACGACTTCCAGAGGACAACCAAGACATGCAGAGGCTCAAATATACAAAACCTACGAGTCTCACGACTTCGGAGTCGATAACGACACCCGATACGCGTTCGGAGCCGAAACGGCTCTAACGAACTCATACGGACTCGGAATTCGACGATTCTTTCGCACATAGTCTCCATTTTCACTCTACATTCAGAATTCAGTACCATCAACAACATGCAGAGGGCCATATGTGCCCAGACCTCACGGTTTTGAAGGGAAGTCATGATCCATGGAGGATCATGACTCCTTTGAGGTTGCTACCTCATTATCACGCCCCAAGGACCTCTAAGGAGGGCAAAACATCAACATGCAAGACTCCATATACTCAGACCAGAAACATACAGAGTCTTCTAGCCTATGGTTTGATGATATAAGCATGAATCAAGAGAAAACTAACACCCTAGGGCAAGACTACAAGTGATAGTGCAACATGCACTCACCTAGGATGATGATCACTTCCTTCCCTTGCCCTTGATGTTCGATGGCCTCCTTGGCTTCAAGGATGAGCTAGATGACTTCTTGGAAGTGTGAGGATGATGGATATGCAGACATGCAAGGAGAAGGAGCAAAGAATGGAAGTCTTCTCCCCTCCCTTTGGGTGTGGCGTGAAAAGGAGAAGAAGATGGAAGATGATGATGAGCTTGGTCTTGTGTTGGGAGAGTGGGTGAGAAATGAGTGAGTTTGTGAGGTCAATTCTGAGTGGGGGGTTATATAGGGGCGTGGGGTGCTGAGTGGGAGTGATTAGGTGAGGTTTAGATAGGTTTAGGACATAGTTACATCATTAGGTATGAGTTTAGGTATATCAACCACTTAAAATGAGTTTAAGTGGATGAGTTCTTTGCATGGGACCTAAATTGTCATTTGTACAGCAAGGTGGTTATATGGTTAGGTCCTAGACATGATCCTTAAGTCATAGATAGGTTGTCGGCACGAGTATTAGCTCATCCGAGCTAGTACAGGCACTCGCCTGCGGTTTGCGCGCGTAATCGGGAATTAATCCCAGAATGTCCTATAGATCTCTAACTGACTTCTAATCACTATATTTAGCTAGAATATACTTATATAAGGTATATTTGAGCTTTAGGGCAATCACAGGGCTTCACAGGCCACTTCTGTCGAAGTTTTGTGATTTTGAGCCCGCCGGGTAATTAAACTAATTAAAATTCACTTAATGAGTCAAGATTAATTCTCTTAATCTTATTTTCACAAAATTTCAACTTAATTCATCAAATAAAAATATTATATTGCTAGATATAATTTTTCATAATTTTTCGAATTAGTTTTACACATAAAATAACGATTTTACGGAAATTAGGCTTTTATCGATAAAACCGAAAAATTCAAAATTTTCAAATAATAATTTTGGAAAATATAGATTTTGAAAATATATTTCCTCCATAAATTTTCATGCATCTCTATAACATTGTTCATTAGAATGGCATAATAATTTTATTTAAAACTTCTCGGTATAAAACCGATTATCTTACAGACATATAGTTTACTGTTGACTGTTTTCTAAAAGGTTCAAATTTTGGGATGTTACAACTCTCCCACCCTTTTAGAAAACTTCGTCCCCGAAGTTTACCTAGACAACCCTAAGACTTAAACAACTGGGGGTATAACTCCCGCATCTTATCCTCTAACTCCCAAGTCATGTCTCCCCCGTGACGCTGACTCCAAGTCACCTTGACCAATGGAATTTCCTTTCCGCGGAGTACTTTGGTCTTTCTGTCTGTTATCTCCAACGGTGTGGTCTCAAAGGTGAGGTCTTCTTTTAGGGATAAGTCGTCTGGTTTCACTATATGGGACGAATCATGCACGTATTTCCGGAGTTGTGATACGTGAAATACGTCATGTAGGTTGGATAGGGACGGAGGTAAGGCCACTTGATAGGCTACTGGACTGATCTTTTTCAGAATTTGGTAGGGTCCTACGAATCTAGGGGTTAACTTCCTCGATTTCAAGGCTCTCCCAACCCCTTTGGTCGGTGAAACCTTCAAAAACACATGCTGCCCTTCTTCAAACTCTGCTGGTTTTCGGCCTTTATCATAATAACTCTTCTGACGGTTCTGTGATATCAGCATCTTTTCCCTTATCATTTTGATCTTTTCCGTTGTTTGCTGAATCATTTCAGGTCCTATCAACACTTTCTCTCCGACTTCAGTCCAACACAAGGGTGTCCTACATCTCCTTCCATAAAGTGCTTCAAATGGAGCCATTCCAATGCTGGCATGATGGCTGTTGTTGTAGGTAAATTCTATCAAAGGAAGTAAAGCATCCCAACTTTCCTTGCTTTCTAGCGCACCTGCTCTTAACAGCTCCTCTAGAGACTGGATGGTCCGTTCTGACTGTCCATCCGTCTGTGGGTGGTAGGCTGAACTTAGCTTCAGTTTGGTGCCTAACGCCCTATGGAGACTCTGCCAAAACCTAGAAGTGAATCGGGAATCTCTGTCCGACACAATACCTGTCGGTATTCCGTGGAGTCTAACTACTTCTCTAATGTATATTTCTGTCAGTTTCTCCAAGGAATATCTAATTCTCACCGGGATGAAATGGGCGGATTTGGTCAGTCTATCCACTATCACCCAAATCGAGTCATATCCGGTGGGTGTCTTGGGCAATCCAGAAACAAAATCCATGGCAATCTGGTCCCATTTCCACTCTGGAATATCTAAGGGTTGTAGCATTCCAGATGGTTTCAAATGTTCAACCTTAGACTTTTGGCAAGTTAAACAAGCCGCTACAAATTCGGCCACATCCTTCTTGAGTCCAGGCCACCAAAACATCTTCTTTAGATCTTGGTACATTTTGGTGGTTCCGGGGTGGATGCTAAGTTTGCTCTGATGGGCTTCTTCCAATATGGTCCTTCTCAACTCAGCATTTTTAGGAACACATATCCTATCCTTAAATCTCAGAAGTCCGTCTGAGTCTTCACGGAATTCTAGTACTTTTCCATCAGTACTCAACTTTCGACTTGCCTGAATCTCTTCGTCCATTGCTTGTAACTCTTTAATATGATTCAGAAAGTCATTGGAAATTCTTAATGTCCCTAAAATTATGCTTTTGGGTCTCAGCTGTACCATCAGACTCAAGTTCTGGAATTCCTTAATTAGCTCAAACTCTTTTACCATTAAGTGGGCTACATGTAACGATTTCCGGCTTAAAGCGTCGGCTACGACGTTTGCCTTTCCAGGGTGATATTGCAGTTGGAAATCGTAATCCTTCAAAAATTCTACCCACCTTCTCTGTCTCATGTTCAACTCCTTTTGGTCGAACAGATACTTGAGGCTCTTATGGTCGCTAAAAACTTCAAACTTTGAACCATACAGATAGTGTCTCCATATCTTCAAGGCAAACACTACTGCTGCTAACTCAAGATCATGAGTTGGGTAATTTTCCTCGTGGGGTTTTAACTGCCTAGAAGCATAAGCTACAACCTTTCGGTCTTGCATCAAGACACAGCCAAGTCCCTGCTTGGAAGCATCGCAATACACCTCGAATCCTCCATTTGGATCCGGTAAGACCAAAACTGGGGATGTCGTCAGTCGTCTCTTCAACTCCTGAAAACACTCCTCGCAGCGAGCATTCCATTCAAAAGCTTGACCTTTCCTAGTCAGCTTGGTCATGGGTAGGGCTAGCTTGGAAAAACCTTCTATAAATCTTCGATAGTAGCCGGCTAGTCCTAGAAAACTCCTTATCTCGGTTACTGTCTTGGGCCTTTCCCACTGTAACACAGCCTCTACTTTCGCCGGGTCTACTGCTATGCCCTCCTTGTTAATCACATGACCTAGGAAATTCACCTTTTCCAGCCAAAATTCACATTTTGACAGCTTAGCATACAACTGGCGTTCCCTTAACATGCTTAAAACCAACCTTAAATGTTCAGCATGCTCTTCCGCATTCTTAGAATAAATCAAAATGTCATCAATAAAGACGACAACGAACTTATCTAAGAAGGGTCGGAAGATCCTGTTCATGTAATCCATGAACACCGCTGGTGCATTCGTGACTCCGAATGGCATCACGAGGTATTCATAATGGCCATACCGAGTACGAAAGGCGGTCTTGGGAACATCTTCCTTCTTAACTCGGATTTGATGATATCCCGATCTCAGATCAATCTTAGAAAAGATTGCTGCCACTCTTAACTGGTCCATCAAATCATCAATCCGGGGCAAAGGGTACTTATTCTTTATGGTAACCTTGTTCAGCTGGCGATAATCAACGCACAGTCTCATACTCCCATCTTTCTTCTTGACAAACAATACGGGCGCTCCCCATGGGGATACACTCGGCCTGATAAACTGTTTCCCCAACATATCCTCTAACTGTTTCTTGAGCTCCATCAACTCAACAGAAGCCATTCTATAGGGGGCCATGGAGATAGGTCCGGTTCCAGGGAGTAGGTCAATGGCAAATTCTATTTCTCTTTCGGGTGGTAGTCCGGGAATATCTTCGGGAAAAACCTCAGGAAACTCTCGAACTACGGGTAATCCTTGTGGGTCACGTTTCTCACTCTCCACTTCTGGAGTCAATACCGCAAACAGTTGAGCTCCTATCCTCAAGGATGACAAGAATTGGGTGGCGGTCAAAGGCTTAGCACTACTGGGGGTTTGGATCTCAACCGCACTTTCTTCAAAGTTCACAGTCTTGTTCCGGCAATCTAAGATAACATTATTCGCAGACATCCAGTCCATTCCCAAAATTATATCTAAATGGGTTAAAGGCAGGCATATCAAATCAGTCAGGAAAGTTCTCCCTTGTATAACAATCGAGCAACCCAAACAAATCTTAGAGGTAGTGACAGATGTACTTGCGGGGGTTGCTACAACTAAACTACATGGCATTTTAGCTTCACTTAACCCTAGTCTTTGCACACCACCACAAGCAA
>JBBAKF010000081.1:0-8838 GCA_040403635.1 Polynucleobacter sp. | reverse complement strand
TGTCTATTATGCCTAAGCGCGGTATTTTTATTTCAGATCTCAATCCACAAAAGCAACTCAGAGTTCTCGAAACACGTCGTGAACTCGAAAGGCTAATTTGTACAAAGTCGGCGAAAAGATGCACTGCAGAGGAACGCAAACAATTTGAGCGAATGTCTAAAGATTTTAAAAGAGCTGCAAAAGAAAATAATAATAAGCTTTTTCTGACAGTAGATAAAGAGTTCAATGATTTAACAATTATTACCGCCAAAAATGAATATGCATCTAAGGCTTTATCCATGCTTCAGGGTATGTCTAGAAGATTTTGGTTCGGTAACTTTCATCGGATCGGGGATATTAAAGAGGCAGCGATATTGCATGCCGAAATTGCCAATGCTATTTTTTTGGGTAGTGAAAAAGAAGCCGCTTTAGCAGTAGATAGGTTACTTGATTACATAGAAGAATTTACACGTAAGACAGTAATGTTGCATGAGTAATGCCGTTAGTCGCAGTTGATGTCTTGTTTAACTAAGATTTATAGGAGACTGAAATGAAAAAACAGAAAGTCAATAATCAAGGTCGTCGTGAGATCATTAAGGGAGTTGGGGCACTCACAGCCCTAGCAGCTAGCGGTTGGGGCTTCCCGGCAATCGCTCAAAACACCCCAATTAAAATCGGTATTCTTGCCCCTCGGGCTGGTATTGCAGGAACTATTGGTGAGTGCGGCCTACGTGGAGCAGTGTTTGCAGCCGATAAGATTAATAAGTTAGGCGGAATTGGTGGCCGTAAGGTTGAGTTGGTTATTGAAGAAGAGACAAATGCTAAAGATACAACTGAGCGTTATCGCAAGCTCGTGCTCCAAGATAAAGTTGACTGCGTTCAAGGCTTAGTTTCTTCAGGGGTTTCTTTGGCGCTTGGGCCAACTGTTGAAGAAATGCAGACGATTACTATTTACTGGGACGGAACTACTCAAGATGGAGTAAAGGAAACAATCCCAAAACCAAAGTATCTTTTCCGCTCAACTGATAACGAGTGTGAAGCTGTAATGGCTTCCTTGATTGCCATTAAGCAATACAAGGGTAAGTTTGCAACGATTGCAGGTATCAATCCGGATTACTCATATGGCAGAAATAATTGGGCGGCATTCCAGGCTCTATTGAAGCGTTTTAATATTGAGCACAAGGTAGTTGCCGAGCAATGGCCTAAGGTTGGAACCATGGAGTTATCGGGGCAAATTGCCGCTCTTAAAGCGGCTAAACCAGACCTGATTTTCTCCTCGCTTTTGTTTGCTGATTTACCGGTATTCATGCAAAACGCTAACGCGGCTGGATTGGGTAATGGAGATGTGAAATTTGTACTACCTGCTGCAGGCTTTCAGCATACGTTGATGAAGAAAGAGTTCACACCAGAAGGGATGGTCTTTGGTCATAACACCATGTATTTTGATTTACCAAATGCTAGCCCTCTCCAAAAAGAATTCGTGGCTATGTACTACGATAAATTCAAAGACTATCCAAATTGGGAGGCTGATAGGGCTTATTTTGCAATGCAAGTCTATAAGGCTGGCGTTGAAAAAGCACTTAAGGCTAACGGTGGTAAGTGGCCTAACAAAGATCAAATTGCTTCCGCAATGGAAGGTGTTGAGGTTCAATCTTTAGGTGGTCCAGGCATGATGCGCAAGGATCATATCGCGGAGCAAACCTTCTATCAAGGTCTGACAACGCATAAGAATAAATATGACTTTGTCACGATTAATCCGGTTGATAAGAAGTTTAGTGATCAGCTACAGAAACCACCAGGAATGGATTTTTGGCAGTGGATTGAAACTGCTAATATCACTCTTTAATAGTTAGAACCGCTGGGTAACCTTTGGGTTGCTCAGCTTTTTTTTGAATGTGAAAAATGACATCATTTATTGACATCATTCTTAGCGGTCTTTTTCATGCCGCAGTGTTATTTCTGCTTGCTGGCGGTTTGCAGCTTGTCTTTGGCGTTCAAAAAATTGTGAACTTGGCTTGCGGCGCTTTCTATGCCCTAGGTGCTTACTTTGGAATCACTCTAGTTTCAATGGCTATTAAGTTTGGTATGCCAACTTATGGCTTAATTTTAGTATTAATTGTTGCCGGCCTATTAATGGGGCTAGTAGGGCCAATTATTGAAAGATTGCTTCGACTCGTGTACGACCGAGAGGAGGGCTTTCAATTGCTGCTTACGTTTGCAATTATGTTGTTGCTGGAGGATCTCATTAGAATGATTTGGGGTGCAACCCCAATGACCTTGGGTAATTTATCTATGGCTTATGGTCAGCTTAATTTCGCATCTACATCAATCCCAACCTATAAGGTTTTGGTCATTGGCGCTAGCATCATCCTCGCACTCGGTTTAGGTTGGATATTACAAAAGACAAATTTTGGGCGAATTGTGCGGGCTACTGCAGAAAATCGTCGTATGAGTGAGGCGATGGGTGTCAATGTTGTATGGATCAACGTGGCTATTTTCACTATGGGTACTGTTTTAGGAACCATCGGAGGGGCGCTCGTTGTTCCAACAGCAGCAGCTTCTTTAGAGGTAATTTCAGAAGTAGTTGTTGAGGCATTTGCTGTAGTGGTAATTGGAGGTCTTGGCAGTATGCGTGGCGCATTAGTCGGAGCGCTCATCGTTGGTATTATGCGAGCCTTCGCTGTTTCTATCTATGCGGAAATTGATCTTCTCTTGATTTATCTTATTGTGATTGGGATCCTCATCTTCAAGCCTGCTGGCCTATTTGGAAAGGCGGTAGAGTCATGAACATCCGCACCAAATTCAGTCTGTTAGCTTGCCTAGGCATCTTGTGTGCAGCACCGCTTTATCTAAGTCCCTATCACATGACTTTATTACTACCAGCGATTGCCTACAGCATTATTTTGCTTGGGTTTAATTTGCTTTTTGGCTATACAGGGCTATTGTCATTCGGCCATGCACTATTTGTTGCGATTGGCGCTTATACGGTGGCCATACTCACCAGTAGGTTGGGTATCAAAAATATGGAGATCATATTTTTATGCGCAATTGCTGCAAGTATTGTGATTGCTGTACCCATTGGGCTGATCTGTGTCCGTCATGTACGTATTTTCTTCGGTATGCTGACTTTGGCTTTTGGTATGTTGTTCCATTCTATTTTATTTAAGTTTTATGACTTATCTGGAGGAGATTCTGGAATTCCGGTTGTGAGACCATTACTGTTTGGTCAAGATTTAAGCGGTATGGATAAGACGAGTTTCTTAGTTGGACCTTTCTTTTATTACTCTATTATTATTTTGATTCTGCTTGGAGCGCTCATGTGGCGGATTGTGCATTCTCCAATGGGGATGCACTTTCGAGCGATTCGTGATAATCCCAGAAAGGCTGAGTATCTAGGAATTCAAGTACTTCGCTTTCGTTTGATTGCATTTGTGATCTCTGCAGTATATGGCGCGATTGGTGGAGCTCTATTAGTTGTGCCTGTAGGCCTTGCCGACCCAGAGCTTGCTTATTGGACGCATTCAGGCAACATTGTCTTTATGACAATCTTGGGTGGATTTAATAATTTCTTTGGTCCAATTGTCGGTGCCTTTGCCTTTATTGGGCTGAAAGATCAGCTTGTCGGCTTAACGCAATATTGGCGTTTTGCTTTGGGTGTTGTCTTAGTTTTGCTTGTCTTATTGCTGCCCAACGGAATTATGGGCCTATTGCAAGCCAGAAAAAAAACGGTTTCTCAGGAGAAAGTGCAATGACCCCAATACTTGAGGCTAAAAATGTTTCTAAAAGTTATGGCGTCTATCAAGCCTTAAAAGATGTTAGTTTAAAATTTTTTGAAGGTGAAACAGTTTCTATCGTAGGACCAAATGGTGCTGGCAAAACAACATTCGTTAACGTCCTCACTGGTTTATTAAAGCCAACTGAGGGGGATGTTGATTTTTTGGGTAAATCGATTGCTGGTGTTGGCCCAGTGAAGCTCTCTCAGTATGGTATGGCTAGGGCCTTCCAACTTGTGCATATTTTCCCGCTTATGACGGTACAGGAAACGATTATTTCCGCAGTGATTTCGCAGGCAGGCTCCCAATATAATTTTTGGTCAAGTGCTTTGGCGCAGAAGCGTTTAGTTGATAAGGCTTATGAGGTAGCCAAAATATTTAATCTTGATAAAAAGATGTCATCGCAAGCATCCTACTTATCACAGGGGGAAAAGAAGCTCTTAGATATTGCAAGTGCATTTGCTCTTGATCCCAAGGTGATCTTGCTTGATGAGCCTACTAGCGGTATCTCTACAGCAGATAAGCGCGGCATCATGGATACGCTGATGGAAGCTGCAAAGATATCGGGTATTAAGACCATCCTATTAGTTGAGCATGATATGGAATTAGTTGCTGAGTACTCTACGCGTATTGTTGCTCTGGCCGAGGGGAAGTTGCTAGCTGACCTCCCGCCAAAAGACTTCTTTGCAAATGCTGAGTTAGAAGCGCAAATTATTGGAAAGCGGGTTTCTCATGCTTGAAATCAAATCTTTAGCCGTTGATATTCAGAATAGTCCGATACTGCGCAATATCAATATTGAGGTAAATCCTGGGGAGTTGGTTTGCCTCGTCGGTAGAAATGGCGCTGGCAAAACAACGACTTTAAAAAGTCTTATGGGTTATTTAAAGCCCAAGAGTGGGGACATTCTTTGGAAGGGTAAGTCTTTAGTTGGCATGAAGACATTTGATATCGCTAGGGCTGGCATTGGTTTTTCACCAGAAGAGAGTGAAGTATTTGGCGATCTTACTGTTGCAGAAAATATTGAGATGCCTACTTGGACTATTCAAACAAAACTATCCAATGAAGAGCGTATTGCACTAGCTTACAAAATATTTCCTAAGCTTGAGCGCTACCGGGATAGAGGTGGTCATCATTTGTCGGGTGGTGAGCGTAAGATGCTATCCATTGCGAGGGCTCTCGCATTGGATCCCGAGATGTTGATCCTAGATGAGCCTTTTGAGGGACTTTCTCCTGCCATTATTCCGGTGATTAGCGATGGTTTGTCTTCGATACGAGGTCTTGGCAGGGCTATTCTGTTGGCGGAGTCAAATGCCTTTCATATTCCAGACTATGCGGATCGGGTTTACATTATCGAGCGTGGTGAAATTATTTTTTCTGGATCAGTAGAGGATGCTAAGGTTGTTGCTCAATCTCAATTATCTCTAGCTGCAAGGGCCTAGCGTCCAGTTAAGGTATCAATTGCTGTTGAGATAGTTTTGGTGGAGGAGGTGTCAAGAGCACTTGCAGCCATATGCCCCCAATTTGTATTTAGATTTATTAATGTGCAATGAGGAATTAAGCTTGCTGTATAAGTGGCCTGCTCAACTGGGTTAAATAAATCTAAACTAGGTACACTAATTAGACATTTAGCTTTGATAGACCCAAGCGCTTTCGCCAAGTTGCCGTTAAATGAGGTTGTTTTGCCCACATCATGTGCATCATAGGCGATGGATTGATAAATCCAGTCTAGGGGGTGGAAATTCATAGTCTTCCACCATTGCAACCTCTGCCCATACCAGTCTTGTACTTGAGCAATATCAGTAAATTGTTCATCGCATTGCTCGGGTGTACGCATAGCCAGCATCTGCATTATGGGCAACCATGCTAACCATGCTGTATCGGGATCATAAGAACCATTCATCTCGATGTGGGGGGCCAGAGATTCTCGGGCCGCCCTAGTCATTGATGATGCCCAGGCAGTCGTTTTAGACATTGGCGTCAGCGCAACAATATCATCCATAAAGTCTGGGTAGGAGACGGCCCATTGCAGGGCTTGCATTCCACCCATAGATGCTCCAATGATCGTACTGACATGGGTAATGCCCAATTGATCAAGCAACTTCTTCTGGCTTTGGACCATATCGCGAATAGTAAATTTAGGAAACTGGAAGAAAGGCTGGTCCTTCGAATTCGATGGGGAGCTACTGAAGCCATTACCAAGTGCATCAATCGCAATGATGCGAGTATTTTTGATATCCAGAGTACGAGACTGGTTAATTAAAAAATCAAGTCGGTGGTGAATGCTGCCAATGGCACATAAGAAAATAACTAATGGCTTTGATTCATCATCAAGATCGCCATGAACTGCATAACTGACTTGGCAATTTTTAATTAGTTCACCTAATTCAAGAGGAAGGTCTCCAATGTTCGATAAATGATGCGGCGCATCAATCCAATCCCCCTGCATGGCTGGATGGGTATTTAAAGAGCTTATATCTATTGACACAGCGAGCATCCTTCAATAAAGTTTTCTGTAATGTACAACTTATATATTAGTTGATCAATCGAATGAAAGCGAGACAAAAATGCCTCAGTTTTTAACAGAATCTCAGGTTCAGCAATTTAAGGATTTGGGCTATGTTTCCAATCTTAGGGTTATGGGTGCTGAGCAAACGCAGGCTATCAGAGATCTATTAGAAGATTTTGAGCGGCGCCAAGGATCTCCTTTGCATGGCTCTCAAAGGCACAAAACGCACTTATTGCTTCCTTGGTTAAATGATTTGGTACGAGATAGCAAAATTGTGGATGCAATAGAAGATTTGTACGGCCACAATATTTTATGCTGGACTACCAATTTTTTTATTAAAGAAGCACATGATCCTGGATTTGTATCCTGGCATCAGGATTCTACATACTGGGGTTTATCATCGCCCGATGTTGTAACTGCATGGATTGCTTTATCGCCAAGCAATAAAAGTAATGGGGCTATGGCGGTAATTCCGGGTTCCCATGCGATGGAGCAAATTCCTCATCGAGATACTTATTCAAAAAATAATCTTCTTACCCGCGGTCAAGAAGTTGCTGTCAAGGTTGATGAGGATGAGAGCGTGACTTTAGAGCTAGAGCCTGGCGAGATGTCTTTGCATCATGTACGTATCATTCATGGATCACCTCCAAATAATTCAGATGCCAGGCGGATTGGATTTGCAATTCGTTATATTCCAACCTATGTAAAACAAATTGAGGGGGATGATTCTGCAACGCTCGTAAGAGGCGAGGATACTTTTAAAACCTTTGCTCATGAACCTAGGGCTACTCAAGAAATGGAGCCTGCTTTTGTGAGGTTGCATCAAGAGATCACAGAAAAAAGTGCCAAGATTCTGTATAAAGGTACCAAGGTTGATAGCTACGATTCATCTTTGGCCAATCCAAAAGTGCGTTCTGCATGAACTTTTCTGGAGCGGTACTCAGGGAAATTGGCTGTCCCTTGCAAATAGAGACTTTGTCTCTGAAGGGTTTATTAGATAAAGATGTGGTTGTCAGAATTAAGGCCACTAGCTTGTGTCACACCGATCTTGAAGCGGTTGAGGGCGCCCTTGGAACGCCCGTTCCATTTATTCCTGGGCATGAAGCTGCAGGTATTGTAGAGGCCGTAGGTAAAGATGTTAGCCATCTCAAACCAGGGGATCATGTTGTTATTTCTTGGAACCCGTATTGCGGCACTTGCTACTTTTGCCAACGTAAACAAAGAATCATTTGTAGTCAGTATCGCGCTAATGCCATTCAGTCATTTCACTTTGATGGCACCCCCAGGATCTACTCAAAGAATGACCCCGTACATCAGTTAATGTATGCAGGGAGTTTTTCTGAAGTTGTTGTAGTGACCGAAGAGTGCGCTGTAAAAGTGTCTAAAGAATTGCCTTTTGAAGTCGCTTGTCTGATTGGATGCGGTGTGATGACTGGGGTTGGAGCTGTTCTCAATATTGCTGAACTGGAGCCCGGTGGAACCGTGGCAGTGATTGGATGTGGGGCGGTAGGGCTCTCGGCAATTCAAGGGGCCAAGTTAGCAAGTGCCGAAAAGATCTTAGCGATTGATCGGGATCCAGCAAAACTGCAAGTAGCAAAACAGTTTGGTGCTACCGATATCTTACTTGTAGATGAAAATGCAATTCATGCTTGCATGCAGATGACTAGTCAAATTGGATTTGACTGTGTTGTTGAATCTGCAGGCAATGAAGCAGCTTTTCAGCTCAGTGTAGAGATTGTTAGGCCTGGTGGGAAAACAGTTTGGCTGGGTAAAGTGCCAGTCAACCAGAAAATCTCATTCCGTTGGGGCTCCCTCATGGGTGAGAAGCGCATTCATCGCTCTAGTTATGGCGGCACTAGACCAGAAATTGATTTCCCTTTTCTGGCGGACGCCTATTTCTCAGGAAAATTACTACTCGATGAGTACATCACGAGCAGAATTGGTTTAATAGATGTGAATGAGGGCCTCGCTCGCTTGAAGCAAGGCAAAGAAATCCGCTCAGTAATCCTTTTGGATTAGAAGCTTGCTCTCATCTCTGCTGAGCGGTCCCAGAGATTGGGAACCTGCTTTGAGGAATAGCCAGAAACGAAATTCTTAGGACTGCCGGTGACAGGATCATAGGTGTGACGTTTGACTGCACCAATATTGGCCCCATACACATGAATACTGATAGAGGTTTTGTCTGGGAGTGCGTTACTCACTACATGAATATCGCCAACAGAAGGACTAACAGCTTCGATGTCACCTTGGCGTAAAACAGTTTCAGGGCCATCGAGCACCAATTCACCGGATGATAATTGTTTGTAGCGTTGTCCTTTTTCCATTCCTCTAAGCATGCCAATCAGACCCCAGACGCAGTGATCGTGTATTGGCGTCTTTTGACCCGGACCCCATACAAAGCTCACGACAGAAAATCTCCCTAAAGGATCTGCATGGAGTAAGAACTGTTGATAAAACTCAGGGTGAGGGACGGTACAGAATTCTGGCAGCCACGTGTCTGATTGAATTAGTGACTTTAATAATGCAGAACTCTTGGTAATAAGGTTTTTTTCTTCTGATTCTTGATTTACTAAGGTGGT
>JBBAKF010000080.1:0-9200 GCA_040403635.1 Polynucleobacter sp. | reverse complement strand
TAACCTTTTGCCAATGCTTTGCCTGCGCCAACTACACCGCCTGCGACTGCTCCTACTCCTTTGGCTACCCCTCCTGCAAATTTGCCCACACCTCGGCCAAATGCATCAAGCTTCGGACCTTCTTCAAGGTGCTGTAGTTCTGATTCAGTCAATAGCTCTGTGATTCTCATATCAAGGGTTTCCTAAAGGTATAACTTTATTTATTAAAAACGAGCTTACGCTCGTTTGCTTTTTCGCTTGTCGCTCAAAGCACTTGTCTTCTTTTTAATTGATTTACATTGTAATTGCGAAGCAATTCAAGTATTATGCAGATTGTTCAGTCACACTTTGCCCAGGCCGGGCAAAGATAAGAGCATTATGCGAGTCGCACAGTACACTCTAGCGTTACAGCGTTACAGAGGCGGTCATCCGGTACCTCGAGCTGCGTCTTTATACGACGGCGGTGTGCAAATTTACGCTAACAAACTCACACACGTAGGGTATTTCTCCCTTCTTTTTGCCTTGTTTTTCTTTTCAAATAACCAAATCGCAGGTCTTAGTAGCGATCGTCATCCTTTCGGGTAGTGGTTAAGCACCTTTGCGGCAAGGTTTTCCATCCCTGTGTACACGTAGACCAGGTATAGGGCGCACGAAATTGAGCCTGCGCCAGCTAAAAAACCGCTTTATTTTGCCTGAGATTGTTCTAAAAGACGCTGTCTAAGTATGTTTGATCCGCCAACTCTGACATTTATAATACCATTATAATAGTCATCAGTTTCTAAAACTCTGCGTTCAAACTGCTCTCTTGCTTCTAAATATGATAGTTCTGCCTTGGACTTGCAAAGGTAAAGTATTTCTCTTGTGAAATTTTCCGGACCTAATGATTGGACGTCTGCGTTTAACCTATCAGATGAACCATAGTATTCGCGCCAATTGCTTTCTACTATACTTCTTCTTTTAAGTTTTTTGCCTTTGAGTGGGGGTTTAGTACGTTTAAATTGTGCTAATTTCTTGCCTATGTACTTCTGTCCGGAGACTTTATTCGTGATTATGTAAACAAAGCCGATATAGCCTTCTGGTATTTCTTCTACTGGTTGGTTTTGAAACGTCCATTGCACTCTTTAATTAGTTAAAGCTTCTTGCCTCTCATGCCTTTTCTGGATGCTTGCTGTGTCTTTCGTTTGTCTTGTATTTCTACTCTTAGTATTGATGCCTGTGTGCGTATTTCTGACAGCCATGATCTGGCCTTGATGCCTGCTTCGTTGGATTTTTTGTGATGAAATCGATCCTGCCATTTAAAGTATTCTTGAAAGGCATGGATCATGCGATCGTGTGCGTCTGAACTCATGCCACGATCTCTATATCGTTGCTGTAACTAGTGAATCCATTTTCTTTGATAACTTTCAGTACATGATTAACACGGCTAGTAAGGTCGTCTCTATGCGAAATCAAGAATACGTTCTTGTCACGCTCACGAGTCATGCGTTTCAACACAGCAATACTGGATTCAACTCCACTAGCATCCATGCCTGAATCCACAAGCTCGTCAATGAACAGCAAGTTGATACTGGTGTATAAGTTTTCCCACACATCACGGAATGCCCACGATAAAGATAATATCAATCTGTTACGTTCACCTCGGCTTAGATTATCAAAATCTAGATCCTGTCCTAGCTGTGTAATAATCACAGTCAAGTCATTTTGAAACTCTACAGTGTGAGGCAACCCGATTTTATCTAGATAGTAGGTCAGTCTTTGATTCAAGAATGCAAGATTCTGATCTATTATTCGTTTGCGAACAAAACTATCTTTATTAGTCAATAACTTGTGCAAGAACTCTTGATGATCTTTCACACGCACTATCTCGTTGAGACTGTTCCAATCTATTTCCTGTACGGCTGTTTCTTTTAGTTCGACAATCTGATCATCGTAGGGGTTTTCTTCGGCAGTCTTAATGGTCAATTCACGTTCTAGTCCGTCAAAACTATTTTTATGATTCAGTGCTTGTTCCAAACTGTCATAGATAACCTCGGGGCACATGCCTAACACACCTAGCAGATCCAATGCTTCTTTGAGATCGCTGAGTTCTTTTTCCTGTGCCACAACATGGTCTTTGGATTCTGTGACTTGTTTGACTTTGCTAGACATCATGGTTTCGTATTTTTCGTCATGAATATCCTGTCCACAACTATGACACTTGTGCTCAGCCAACGCAACAAGTTCTTTTTCTAATTTTTCTAAAGTGCGTTGCTCTTTTTCAACCGCAGACATCTGCTTGGCTATCAACGATACCAAAGAGTTTTTGTCTTTGTTGTTTTTGCTCCAGTCAACTAATGCACGTTGGTTAGCAATTTCAACATCGATGTCTATGTCACTGAGTCGGTCTATGCTTTTAAGCAAATTGGTCAGTGAAGTTTCTTTTTGTTCTTCCCACATGCGTTGTTTGCGTATCAACGACTCTATACTTTGTTGAATTCTTTCGTTGCTGGCTTTGACAGTTTCTATTCTCGTGTTTTCTGTTGCAATACTGTCTTTGCTGATCTTAATGGCATCTTTGAGAGCTTCTGCTTTTTCTGACAGTATGGTAATACCTAACAACTGTTCTATGATGGCACGTTGATCTGCTGCCTTCATGGATAGGAATGGTTCTGTATAGGTGTTCAAGGCAATGAGATGTTTGAACATTTCGTGTTTCATGCCAAACACTTCTTCAATGGCCTTTTGTGTTTCTCTGCTATCGCCTTGACTTTCGTCGAGGTCGCTGAGCTCTTGTTCTTGATCGTTGATGCTGAATCTCAACAGGTTAGGTTTACGACCTCGCTCGATATGATACTTGATGCCATCTTTTTCAAATGTAACAGTGCATAACATGCCTTTGCAGTTGATCTTGTTGATAAGATTATCACGCTTGATATTAGTCAAGGCCTGCCCGTAGATAGCATAGCTGAGACCGTTGATGATAGTAGTTTTACCAGTACCATTACGAGCTCCGCTGTCATCACCGCCTAGGTCCAAGTTTTCACCAAGTACCAAAGTAAGTTGCCCGCGGTCAAAATCTATGGCCTGGGTCTGATTACCCACGCTCATGAAGTTGCGTACAGTGAGATTATTGATTTTAATCATAGGTCGTTATAGATGTCCAACAGTAGTTTTTTGTCATAGGTGTCGCTGTCTATGTTATTGATCTGATTCATCACAATAGTATCCACTGATTCAAATGTGATGTCTATGGGATTAACGGCACTTTCTACTTCTACCTTTTCTGGAATCAGCATGAGTTCACGCAGTTTATACTGCGGCATAAACTGTTCTTTGATAAAGTTTGCTTCTTCAAAGGTGATCGGCAAGTCAATGGTCACACGACAATGCATCTTCTCACGCAGTAATTTGTCCGGTGTATCGATGATCTGACTTAGCTTATAGGTTCTGTATATAGGCTGATCGGGCCAAGAATGATATTCGGGCTTGCCACCCCAATCCATGATCATCATGCCACGATCGTCATCACCCGCATCCGCATAGTTGTGCGGAAAGGCATTGCCTATATAGACCACATTGCCTTTTTGCTGCCGCTTGTGAAAGTGTCCAGTAAATACCAATTCCTGATGCTGAAAGTGGCCAGTCTGCAACTGGCCGTGATCGGGCATCTGCACCATGGCATTCATGTAAAAATGCGGCAGCTCAAGGTGACCAAAAATGTATCTACTTTTCAATTGTTTCACAGTAGTCCATTCGTCACCTATCAGCCAAGGCATGATAGTTACATCACCTTCTGTGTGTAATTCACGTATGGGTACAATGTTAGGAAACAATCGCATAAACTCAATGGAGTTGATTTCACGCTTGTCTTTGTAGAACAAGTCGTGATTGCCTAGAATAAAATAGACTTTTTCAAAACTCTGACTGAGTTTTTCTAAGTTACTCACAGTATAATTCATAGTACTCACATCAGTGGTACTACGATTATGATGCCAGTCGCCTAGGAATATAGCTGTTTCACAGCCTTGTGCTCGGGCTGTGTCACAGAACCAAGACACAAAATCTTCGCAGTCTTGGTTATGTGTACGACTTCCGGATTTTAATCCAAAGTGTATGTCAGTGAAGCATGCAACTTTCTTAAAAAGGTTCATAGATTAATTATAACAGAATATAAACGTAAGGTCAAACTCAATCTAAACTATCTGTGATAGTGACTGGTCCGGGAGCGTTCTTACCACCATTAGCACTGTTTTGGCGTGTCCATGAAGGATTCATTCCGTTCATTTCAAGAATATCGTCTCGAATATTTTGATTGCGTTTTTCAAGATTGATAATTCTAACAAATGAATTTGTCACAGCAGCGGTATAGTAGGCAAACGGATTGTCACTTTTTGATTCGTCAAATTGTAGCCCAATCTGTGTAAGCTGAAGTATGGCCTGCCCTTTCATTTCATCGTTGTAAGTGTAACCACGCACATTGCCTCTAGTGGCGTATCTCTCACAGAGCTTGATAAACATACGAGCTAGGTCGTTGGTCATTTGTCCGTGATCTTTGGAGAACAGTCCTTGATCCAGATCACCCTTCCAATGGCTTTTGCCCACACAGACCAAATTATTATTGTCGTCATATTTCCAATGTTGAAACGGTGGAAAGTTTACCTTGTCATGACTGTCAGCTGTGTTCTTTAGAGTTTTCTTGCGTCCCGGCGCCAGCGGTATGTGCGTAAAGGTCATTACCCGAAACACTAGATCTTGTTTCTGTACTTTGCGATAGTCCACTTCGAATTCTTTGGCCGGCATTTTTTTACCAGCTGCATACACAGCTGCTTCGTGTGCAGCCTTGGACATTTTAGATGCTCTGTTTCTTTTGGCGTCTGCGATAGTGCGTATGTTCAGCTTGTCCAGGGTAGTAACGATTAGATCGTATTCTCCGTATGCAGGATCAGTGAAACTACAGTAGGTATTTTTGCTTAGGTGTATTTCTCTTAGTAGATCTTTGTTGGTTAGATACTTAATTTTAGGCACAATCATTAGTTAGAATTCTCCGTTATATATTATATAATAGCACATTTTTATCATAATAAATAGTCTATATGACAAGGAAATCTGCTCAAAATGGCTCGCAAGACTTATCCTGAAACCGCACAAGAAGAAGCTGATAGAATCAATCGTGCCAGTGGCGATCCTACTGGTATTTCTGCTGCACAAGTGACCAACAATCGCGCATTCAATGAAAAAGCAACAGCGTTTTTTGGAGTCGGCGCATCCTCTAAACCGTCATCGGGTCCGGGTAGTAATCCTGTAGCACCGTTGTCACTATTAGTAGCAAGTCTTTCAGAAGTCGCTAACCAAGCTACCAACGAAGGACAAGCTGCACTGCAAAGTGCGTCATCTGAGATTTCAAAATTCAAACTAGATGAAAAAGTTTCTACTTTAACTGCTGGTGCAAAATCAGGACTGAACCAGCTAGCAGGCGATATAAAAAACTTTGGTAATAGTGCCATGGGCGGGAACGTCACAGTGAATAGTGCGGTTGGCGGTGCGGTAGACAAATTAAGATCAGTGGCAGGTTCAACCAGTAACGTAGCAGCAGACGTCGTCGGAACACTTAACAAACTCACTGGTGGTAACCTCGCAGGCGGATTAATGAAGACTGCCGGCGCTTTGAGTGCAGCTGCCGGCATGGTCAACAATGTACTTAGTCTCAAACGTGCCGCCAACCTTCCAGAGGGAGCGGAGGTGTTCGTACCACAGGGAGAAGCCATGCAACTAACTGTGGCCAACTTGGATGATTGGCGAGTGCGTATAAACTGCGAGTGGAGTGTTTTTGACAGTTTGTTATTTCAACAGCTCAAAGACACCGGCGGTGTAGTCTGGCCATATCTGCCTAGTGTCACAGTCAGCACCAAAGCAGAATACTCCACTATTCCAATCACACATGGCAATTATGCTCAGTACAGTTATAAAAACAGTGTGGTAGATGATATCACTATCAGCGGCGAATTTAGTTGTGAAACCAACGACGAAGGCGCTTATTGGATCGCAGCAACTACTTTTTTCAAAACAGCCACAAAAATGTTTTTTGGTCAAGGAGCACTAGCAGGCAATCCTCCTATTATCTGTACACTGTCGGGTTATGGCAGCAGCATATTTAAAAATGTTCCTGTTGTTATAAAATCTTTTTCAGTGGATCTCAAAGATGATGTAAATTATATTCGATGTGAGCCGTCCTATGACACTGCTGATTACACTTGGGTACCGACACTTAGCACCATAACTGTGGTAGTGGCACCTGTGTATACCAGACAAGGTTTAAGACAGTTTAATCTTCAAGACTACGCTGCCGGTCAAATGACTGGTCCTGGCGGAGTGGGATACATCTAATGGCTAATTATAACAAAAACAGTCCTTATGCAGACACTAGACAAAATAATTTCTATCTTGAGTTGTTAGAAATACGACCAGTGCCTTCCGAACCAGATGATTTTCGTTATGTGATAGAAAATCAATATAGACATCGCCCTGACTTACTAGCCTATGACGTATATGGAAGTGCAAAACTGTGGTGGGTATTCGTACAGCGGAATATGAGCGTGTTAAAAGACCCTATCTATGACTTTGAACCAGGGGTGGTAATATATCTACCTAAGAAAACCAATCTGCGAAAGTTCCTAGGAATATAAATGGCCGATGAAATTAAAAAACCAGACGGCTCACCAGCACTGACAGACTCTTCAGCTATTTCAGTGCCACAAGGCACAGCAGAAAACGTATCTGATCAAGCCCCTGACAGAGCATCAAATCCAGTGGAACCGACTAAGACTGGTTCCCGTAATCCCAAGCTGCCATCATTGGTCAACAATCCCATGGAGGTATTTACCAGCCATAATATTTTGTGGACCTTGGCTTGTCTCACAGCTTCGCAATTTAATAATCCTCCATCATACAGGAACAGTCCTGGCGATTTAACAAACATTGTGTTTGCAAGTGCTGGTAGATTTGATGACCAAAGACAAAACATTTTTATAAGTAAATCTGTTGGTGCACGAGCACCCGAATACTATATCAATAATTTTGTGATGAAAAACGTTATCGGAGCCAATGAAGACACCGGTAATTCCAATGCAGTGAAATTTGAATTCGATATTGTTGAACCACATTCTATGGGATTGTTATTGCAGAGCATGCAGTCCGCTGCAATAAATGCAGAATACCTAAGTTATCTAGATAATGCTCCTTTTGTATTACGCATGGATATCCAAGGATTTAATCAACTAGGTCAGAATATATCTAATATCAAACCAAAGTTTTTTGTTTTAAAATTAGTTGGAATTAAATTCTCAGTCAATGAAGGCGGAAGCACATATAAAGTTGATGCAGTGCCGTATAACCATCAGGGATTTTCAAGTGCAATTAACACTGCTTACAGTGATGTTAAACTCTTTGCCGATGGCCGTGGACATGTGCATGATATGTTAGCAAGCGGTGAAGGCAGCTTGGTAAATTTTTTAAACAGCATCGAAGAAAAACTTGAGAAATCAGGAGAAATAAAAGAAAAAGATGAATATGTAATCCAGTTTCCTATACTGTCCAGCGACTGGCAAAGTTCGGCAGGTAATCAAGAAGAAATAAAAAAAGCCACAGTTAGTCTTAATAAAAAACAGCAGATAAAAGCAGCATCGACCTCCTTGATCAAGATTGATCCTCAACTACTAGACCAAAATAGTATAGCGTCAGCTGGTTTTGGATTTGATCAAAGTTCAGGAGGAAGACCGTTGTTCAAGCGTGCCGGTGATCAATACGATGAAAAAACCGGCGTGATGATCAGAGACGGCATGACTATTGATCCTAAACAACGTGCTTTTCAATTTGCGCAAGCTCAATCTCTAACAGCAATTATAAATCAGATAATTCTAAGTTCCGAATATGCCAAAGAAGCTCTGGATCCAAAACATCTTACGCCGCAGGGATTTATCAAATGGTTTAAGCTAGACGTGCAGATGGAATTATTGAACCTTGACAAACTCACAGGCGATTATGCAAAAAAAATAACTTTCAGAGTAGTTCCTTACCTTGTGCATCAAAGCATACTGTCAAATGCTAGTGCTGCGCCTATAGGCTATAATGAATTACTGAAAGATGTGGTGAAAGAATATCAGTATATCTATACAGGACAAAATGTTGATATTCTAAGTTTTAATGTGCAAATTAATAATTTATTTTATGCAGGATCTAACCCCAAGCAAGAATCAGAAGCGGCCAAAACTGCGACACAAGATCAGTTTGGTTCAGAAAATCTGCCTTCTTCCACAACGACCAACCAAGGCCAATCAAAGCAAGTACAGGCAACCAATACCGGACGATCTAGACCCAAGCGTGACCCAAGGCTGCTAGCAGGATACAAAGGTGGTTCAGATCAAAAGAGTGTTGAACAAAACGTTGCAGAAAATTTTCAACAGGTGTTTGTCAGCGGCAACAGTGCTGATTTAGTTACCATTGACTTGGAAATTCTAGGAGACCCCTATTGGTTGGTAGATTCAGGTTTTAACAATTATTTTGCTTCGGCAGCAAGTGCTACTGCTCAAATCACAGATGACGGCACAATGAATTATGAAAGCGGAAATGTCTATATCTATCTTACATTTAGGACACCAATTGATGTTAACACAACATCGGGATTATATGATTTTTCACAAGTAGGAGAGGAAAGTCCTTTTGGCGGTATATATCGTATTGTTCTGTGTGAAAATACTTTTAATGATGGAAATTGGAAACAAAAATTAAAATGTGTAAGAATGCCAGGGCCACAGGGACCGGAGACTGTAAAAGCCATCAACCCAGAAACTGGCGAAGAATATGATAAGTTGGTAGTATCTAAGTATGATACTCCAGCCACTGAAATAGGTCCAAAAGAACCTCCTAAAACATCACCTATTGATAACAGTTCTGCAAATTCAAGTATTACCGGAGCTACAGTAGCAAATAATGGTGCTGCGTCTAGCTCGGCAAATACTACTGATAGTCTCAGAAACTCTTCAAGAAGAGCAGCAGCTAACAAAGCAACAACAACCACATCAGACCAAGCACCGCGTGTGGTTGGATTTAGATATTATAGAGATCTAGGACAAAAATAATGGCAGAATTATCAAGACCATCAGTTGGCGATGAAGGCAGAAGTGGCGGCCTAACCACAGGTATATATGTTGCCAGAGTGATCAGTCACCTCGATCCTTCATTTATGG
>JBBAKF010000079.1:0-9484 GCA_040403635.1 Polynucleobacter sp. | reverse complement strand
TAGAGCAAATGGGTATTGGTGAAATCAAAACCACTTACCGTTTGCGCGATTGGGGCATCTCTCGTCAGCGCTATTGGGGAACACCGATTCCGATTATTCATTGTGGTGATGAGAGCACTCCTGGTTGCGGTACAGTTCCAGTGCCTGAGGCGGATTTACCAGTGGTGTTGCCTGAAGATTGCGTGCCTGATGGTAGCGGTAACCCGCTCAATAAGCGTGCCGACTTCCTGAATGTGAAATGTCCAAAATGCGGCAAGCCTGCGCGTCGTGAGACTGACACGATGGATACCTTCGTAGATTCTTCTTGGTACTTCATGCGTTATACCGGCCCAGATGCTAAGACCATGGTTGATAGCCGCAATGAATACTGGATGCCAATGGATCAGTACATTGGCGGCATTGAGCATGCGATTTTGCATTTACTCTATGCGCGCTTTTGGACCAAGGTCATGCGTGATCTCAATCTCATTACTTTTGATGAGCCCTTCCAGAATTTGCTGACGCAAGGCATGGTGCTCAATGAGACTTATTACTCTGAAGAAGCATCTGGTAAAAAAACTTGGTTGAATCCTTTAGATGTAGAGCTCGAGCTAGATGATAAAGGCCGCCCTCACAGCGCCAAGCTAAAAGGCGATACTTCTGGCACGCCAGTCATTATTGGTGGTGTTGAGAAAATGTCAAAGAGCAAAAACAATGGCGTTGATCCTCAGGCTTTGATTGATCAATACGGTGTGGATACTGCACGCCTCTTTGTGATGTTTGCTGCCCCTCCTGAGCAGCAGCTGGAGTGGTCTAGTGCTGGTGTAGAAGGTGCCTCACGTTTCTTACGTCGTGTCTGGATATATTCCAGTAGTCAGGCGGATGCAATCCGTACTGCCGATCCAGTATTACCAAGCGATTTAAATGATGCCGAGAAAGAATTGCGTCGTGAGGTGCATACCATTCTGAAGCAAGCTAACTTCGACTATCAGCGCCGCCAATACAACACGGTAGTTTCTGCAGCAATGAAAATGCTCAATGTCTTGGAGCCTGTGAAGTTGGGTGATAAGACTGCGGTGCGACCTGCTGTATTGCGTGAATGTTTAAGCATTTTGATTCGGGTACTTTACCCAGTGGTACCTCACTTGACGCATGCTCTTTGGAATGAGATTGGATGTGATCAATCATTTGGTACTCTTTTAGATGCGCCATGGCCTCTAGTTGATGAAGCGGCGCTGATTCAAACTGAGTTGACCATCATGTTGCAAATTAATGGCAAGTTGCGTGGCGATATACGTGTTCCTGCGGATGCGACTAAAGAGCAAATTGAGGCTTTGGCATTGCAAAGTGAGCCTGCTGTAAAAGTATTAAATGGCGCAGCACCTAAAAAAGTGATTGTGGTTCCTGGCCGCTTGATTAACATTGTTGCTTAGATCGCTAACGCTTTATTTTGAATAGAAACTAAACACATGCGCGTAAATCACCTTCGACGTACCATGCTTAGGCTTCTAGCCTTGACCCCAGTCAGTGGTTTGCTTGCTTGCGGCTATCGTTTGCGTGGCATGGTCGATTTGCCATTCAAAGTCATCGCAATTACTGGCAGCCCATCACCGCCTCTAAGAACGGATCTACAGACAGCGATTTTGACGGGCACAGATGCTAAGGTAGCGATTAATCCTAAAGATGCTGATCTCATCCTAGATATCACTAGTGATCTTAATGGTCGTGAGATCTTGGCCTACAACTCCAATGGTCAAGTCTCTGCCTATCGCTTAAACATTCGAGTCGGATTTAGGGCGTATGACAATACTGGTACGGATGTTGTGCCTGAAGCTGAAATCTATATGACACGTGATATGGATTTCTCGGTGTCTACTGTTTTGGCGACCGACGTCCAAATGCAGCAATTTCTATCTTTGATGCGCAGAGATCTTGCGGTGCAAATTCTGCGTCGTGTTTCTGCATCTGCTCGAGCACCACAGGCTCGAAGCTTTTAAAGAATGATGGTCAAATCGCATGGTTAAGAGTGATGCCCTGCAGGTTCATTTGAAGTCGCTCAATTCTGCTGCTTCATTAAAGCCGCTCTACATATTTAGTGGTGATGAGCCTCTGCTGATGATGGAGGCAATGGACCAGTTACGTGCCACTGCTAAAAAAATGGGCTACACCGATCGTGAAGTTTTATTGCAAGAGCGCGGATTTGATTGGAGCGCTTTGTTAAGTGCAGGTCAAACCATGTCTTTATTTGGGGATAAGCGCTGGGTGGAGTTGCGTATACCAACGGGCAAGCCTGGTCGTGATGGTGCTGATGCGCTTAAGCAGTTCTCCGCCCAAATCGAATCTCAGTTGGTCGGACCTGACGGACCAGACACCATTTTTTGCATCATCTTGCCTAAGCTAGATGGCAAGACTAAAACCTCTGCCTGGTTTAGTGCCCTAGATGAAGCAGGCATGGCGATTCAATTGGATTCCTTAGATCGTACGCAATTGCCACAGTGGATTGCTGGCCGCCTAAAGAAGCAAGGCCAAGAAGTGCAATTGGGTCCAGACGGCCAACGCGCTTTGGCCTTCATTGCTGAACAGGTGGAGGGCAACCTGATTGCTGCCCATCAAGAAATTCAGAAGCTGGGCTTGTTACATCCCGCAGGCGTTCTTACTGAAGAAGAAATTCGGTCTGCTATTTTAAAAGTCGCCCGCTATAACGTCTTTGAATTGACTGAGGCCATGTTGGCAGGTGATTTACCGCGCCTTAATCGGATGTTAGATGGCCTCAAAGGCGAGGGCGAGCCCCTAGTCTTGATTCTGTGGAGCGTAACGGAGGAGCTTCGGATACTATCGAAACTGAAGGCCGCAAGTGATGCCGGAGAATCTGTGCAGAACTTAATGCGTGCTAATCGCATCTGGGGTAATAAAGAGCGTTTATATCCTATGGCTCTCAAGCGAGTACAGCCTTTGAAATTACGTAGGGCAATGCACGTGGCTGCAGGTTTGGATCGTCAGGCTAAAGGATTGCATGCAGCCGAGCTACCAGCAGACCCTTGGGATGGCTTGCGTTTAGTGGGTAACTTATTGCGCTAGATAAATTTAGGGTGAAGAAGCAGGCTTAGATAAAACAATATTAATTTAGACACAACACAGATATGAGTAACTCAACAAATACTATCCAGCACATGATGCAAGATATTGGCCGACGTGCTCGTCAGGCCTCACGCGCAATGGCGCGAGCATCTAGCGAACAGAAAAATCACGCGCTATTGCATATTGCAAAGTTGGTACGTGAGCGCTCTGCAGAAATTATCCGGGTGAATGCGCTAGATGTTGCTCGTGCAAAAACCAATGGACAGGATGCGGCATTTATCGATCGCCTGACGATGACCCCAAAGACGATTGAGTCTATGGCCTTGGGTTTGGAACAAATTGTTTTTTTGGCTGATCCCATCGGCAAGATCAGCGCCTTGCAAAAACAGGCATCGGGTATTGAGCTTGGACAGATGCGAGTGCCTTTGGGGGTGATCGGCATTATTTATGAATCTCGTCCGAATGTGACGATTGATGCTGCCGCACTGTGTCTGAAATCCGGTAATGCTGTTATTTTGCGCGGTGGTTCAGAGGCGATTGATTCAAACACAATGCTGGCACAGTTCATTCAAGAGGGCTTAGATGCTGCTCATTTACCGATGGATGCTGTGCAAGTTGTAACAACTACGGATCGCGCTGCTGTTGGAGAAATGATCACTATGACGGAGTACATTGATGTGATCGTGCCTAGAGGCGGTAAGAGTCTGATTGCCCGCTTGATGGCGGAAGCGCGCGTCCCCATGATTAAGCATTTGGATGGCATCTGCCATACCTATATTGATGCAGATGCCGACATCGCAATGGCAATCCAGGTTTGCGATAACGCCAAGACCCAGCGCTATGCGCCTTGTAATGCCATGGAAACACTCTTGGTCAACAAAACCATTGCCCCACATGTGCTGCCAGCGCTTTGTAAGATCTATCAAGACAAGGGTGTGGAGTTGCGCGTTGATGACCAAACCCGAAACACCCTTGAGGCCGCGGGTTTTAAAAATTTAGTCAATGCTACTGAAGAAGATTGGCAAACAGAATATTTGGCACCGATTTTGTCGATTAAGACTGTTGCGGATATGGATGAGGCAATGAGCCATATTGATCAATATGGAAGTAAGCATACTGATGCCATCATTACTAACAATCAAGCGCAAGCCAATCGCTTTTTGCGTGAAGTCGATAGTGCCAGCGTGATGGTCAATGCCAGCACCCGTTTTGCTGATGGCTTTGAATATGGTCTAGGTGCTGAGATTGGTATCTCGAATGACAAGTTGCATGCTCGCGGCCCTGTTGGCTTGGATGGCCTAACTTCTCTCAAATATATCGTCATGGGTCATGGCGAAATTCGTACTTAAATGCGTACTTAACCTAGTCTCATAATAGAACGGAAATAATTGATCATGGGTAATGCATATTTATGGACTAAGACTCTTCATATTGTTTTGATTGCCTCTTGGTTTGCTGGTTTGTTTTATCTACCACGTATCTTTGTGAACCTGACTGATGAAAAAAATCCTGAGGTTCATGCGCGCCTTCTTGGTATGGCGAATCGCTTATTTCGATTTATGACCATATTGGCGGTACCTGCCGTACTGCTAGGTCTTGCTTTGTGGTTGCATTTCAAAATAGGTTCTGGTGAGGTATGGATGCATGCCAAGATGTTCTTTGTGCTTCTAGTTATTGGTTATCACCATGCTTGTTGGGGTTTGCTTAAAAAGTTCCGTAATGGTGTCAATACCCATTCGGGAGTTTGGTATCGTTGGTTCAACGAAGCGCCTGTCCTTCTTCTGTTCATTGTGACGGCTTTGGTAGTCATTAAGCCTTAATTTTTTTATTTCACCCCTTTTAGATTGCTAGCCTCATGAGATTTTTTGTTGTTTGTCCAGGCGGACTTGAAGTACCTCTTGCACAAGAACTAGCAAGTATTGCGCAGCGCTCTGACTGTAAGGCCTTGGGTGCTTGGGTGATTGATCCAACGCCTACGAGTCCTAAGGGGGGAGTGGGTTTAGCAGCGCCGATATCAGCTGCCATGGCTTTGAATCTGCATTCTCGGATTGCGAGTCGAGTGTTGCTCCAGATGGCGGAATCGCCATATCGCCAGGAAGAAGATTTATATAAGCTGGCCAGTGGTTTAGCTTGGGAAGAGTGGTTTTCTTTCAAACAAACTCTACGTGTTGATGTCACCGCGCATCGCTCCCCATTAAAGAGCTTGAATTTCGCAACCTTGAAGATTAAGGATGCGATTGTTGATCGTCTCCGTGATGTTACTGGCGATCGTCCAAGTATTGATACGGCGTTTCCGGATGTGCGGGTACAGGCTCATCTCACAGCAACGCATGCCACGATCTATTTGGATACCTCAGGTGAGGCTTTATTTAAACGCGGCTGGAGAGATGAAAAGGGTGATGCGCCCCTAAAAGAAAATCTTGCGGCCGGTATCTTGTCAATTACTGGCTGGAAACCATCGCAAACTTTATTTGATCCGATGTGCGGTAGTGGGACCTTTTTGATTGAGGCCGCTCAAATGGCTTTAGCTATTCCGCCGGGTGCCATTCGGGCGGGGATGTACGGAGACGATGCTAAGCCGAGTCGCTTGGCTTACCGTCCTCTAGTAACGTCCGCTCATGGATTTGGGTTTGTGCGACTCAAGCCATTTAATGAAGCTGCTGAACAAAAGCGTTGGGCCACTCTAAAAGACGCTGCACATGCTGAAATGATGGAAAAGCGCAAACAGTTCCCAGATTCAGAGTCTTTGGGTATTAGTGGTGGCGATATTAATGAGCGCTTGGTAGCTATGTTTAAGGGTAATTGGCAGCGGGCTCAGTTGCCGGGCTTACCAGTAACGCGTCAAGTTGATGCTTTAGCAAGCAAGCCTCCAGCAAATGCTCAAGATGGTGTCATGCTATTGAACCCGCCTTATGGTGAGCGCTTAGTGATCAAGGGTGGACGAGGCCAGGATCACGCTGCGGATGGTGATACGGAGCGAGACTCGTATGAACAGGCTGAGGAGCCAGAAGATCGCTACGCCTTCAATCTAGAAACGGGTCGTCAGAGTGCCAAACGCTCTAGCCGTGAATCTCTCAAAAAGTTACAAGCTCAAGAAGAGCAAGATCCAAAATTTGTAGAGTTCTTAAGGCAGTTTGGCCAGCATCTGAAAGATGCTTTTGGTGGCTGGAATGTCTTTGTGCTAACCGCAGACATGGCCTTGCCTGGGCAGTTGCGCATTAAGGAGTCTAAGCGCACCCCTTTATTTAATGGCCCTCTGGAATGTAGATTGTTTAAGTTCGAAATGCATCAAAAATGTGATGCTGCATCCGATTTAAAATAAAAAGATAACAAAGGAAGACGGCAATGGAATTTAAAACTTATATGTGTTTAATTTGTGGCTGGGTCTACGATGAAGCTGCAGGTTTGCCTGAAGAGGGTATTGCACCGGGCACGCTTTGGAAAGATGTACCCATGAACTGGACCTGTCCTGAGTGCGGTGCACGCAAAGAAGACTTTGAAATGATGGCGATCTAATCGATCAATTTACTTAGATCATATTTTAATTCATTAGCTAAATCGGGAACAGTATCGTGGGAAAAAATGACATCTTATTTGAGCGTGCACAAAAAACAATTCCTGGGGGTGTGAATTCTCCAGTACGCGCCTTTCGTCAGGTCGGCGGTACGCCCCGTTTTGTTGCTAAAGCTAAAGGCCCTTATTTTTGGGATGCTGAAGGTACGCGCTACATTGATTTGATTATGTCTTGGGGCCCCATGATTGCAGGTCATGCGAATCCAGAAGTGGTTGAAGCGGTCAAGCAGGCTGCAGAAACTAGCTTTAGCTACGGCGCCCCTACCGAGGGTGAAATCGAATTAGCCGAACGCATCTGCCAGTTGGTGCCGAGCATTGAGCAAGTTCGCATGGTATCTAGCGGAACCGAAGCCACTATGAGCGCTTTGCGTCTTGCGCGTGGCTATACGGGGCGCGATCTGATTATTAAGTTTGAAGGTTGCTATCACGGTCATGCTGATAGCTTGCTAGTTAAGGCCGGTTCTGGTCTATTGACCTTTGCAGATTCAACTCAAAACGCACCTTCCTCTGGCGGCGTGCCACAGGATTTAGTTAAACATACCTTGGTGCTGCCATATAACGATGTTGCGGCGCTGCAGGAGGTATTTGATAGGCAGGGTGATCAAGTTGCCGCGGTGATTATTGAGCCATTTGCTGGCAATATGAATCTCATTAAACCTTCAAAAGAATTTCTCTCCACTCTGCGTCAGTTGACGAGCCAGCATGGCAGCGTGCTCATTTACGACGAAGTCATGACGGGCTTTAGGGTTGCTTTGGGTGGTGCGCAATCTCTACAAGGAATCACTCCTGATCTTACTTGTCTTGGTAAGGTGATGGGCGGCGGTATGCCGATGGCTGCTTTTGGCGGTAAAAAAGAAATCATGTCCAAACTTGCCCCCTTGGGTAATGTTTACCAAGCAGGTACCTTGTCTGGTAATCCAGTTGCCGTAGCGGCGGGATTAAAGACGCTGGAGATTATTTCTCGAGAAGGTTTCTTCGATTGCCTGACTGGGCAAACTGAAAAACTGATGACTGGCTTAGAGTTGGCTGCGGATGAAGCGGGTGTGCCGTTTGCTGTCGATAGCGTTGGCGGCATGTTCGGCTTTTACTTTGCCAATGAAATCCCCACTTCTTTTGAAGCTGTCACTAAAACTGACATCGAAGCGTTTAAGAAGTTCTTCCACTTGATGTTAGATCAAGGAGTGTACTTAGCTCCATCTGCTTATGAGGCTGGATTTACTTCTATTGCTCATGACAATGCAGTTTTAGAAGAAATCATCACTGCTGCGAAAACTGCATTTAAGAAGTTATAAGAGGCTGTAGTCAGAATTACATTCTGAGTGGATGGTCATAGCCATCTACTTGAATGATTTCCAGTTTCTTACTCGGTTTGCCTGACTCTGGAATTTCCATGGCTGTGAGCTTGCCACCCCAGACGCAGCCCGTATCTAGGCCAATGACATTGTCATGTTGGAGTAGTCCTAGAGTGGACCAGTGCCCGAAGTAAATCAGGCTATCTTGAGTTTTCCTCTTGGGTGCTTTAAACCAAGGGATGTAGCCCTTGGGACCATCCTCAAAACCTTCCTTGCTCTCAAACTCCATCATGCCTGCTGGAGTACAAAAACGAATACGCGTTAGTGCGTTGGTGATGACGCGCAATCGCTCGTAGCTCTTGAGGGAGTTACTCCATTTATTTGGGGTATTGCCGTACATACTAGCTAAAAAATCTTTATAGGATTTTTTGCGCAGCGCTTTCTCTACTTCTTGTGCACATTCAATTGTTTGTTGTACATCCCATTGAGGCAGGACACCTGCATGTACCGTTAAGACCTTGCCATTACTCAGGGCCATTGGCCGATGGCGTAACCAATGAATTAATTCTGCTCTATCGGGTGCATCTAGGATGGGTTGAACGGTATCTAGCCCCTTAGTTTTTCGTATGCCTGCATCTATCGCAAGTAAGTGGAGATCATGATTGCCAAGAATGCACTCTATCCGTTGATCTTCTTGGAGTTGTTTGAGGTGACGCAATGTGCCTAAGGAATCCGGCCCTCGATTAACAAGATCGCCCAAGAAAATCATCTTAGACTGTTTGGGGAGTTTCTTAACGAGCGCCTTCAAAGAGGGCGCGCAGCCCTGAATATCACCGATGGCATAGATCTTGCTCATGCCCTATCTTAAAGCGGAAAGCATCAAAGTTGCGAGTAAGTTAGTCGGCTGTAGATTCTGGACTAACTTTTTTAACCACGCTATAGCGTACCAAGGTCTTTTTGCGTGCCTCATCATGATTTACAACCGGAAGTGGGTAGTCCCGCCCTAGAAGAACGCCGGCTGCTTCTAGTTCAATATGACCAGATTCCCAAGGTGCATGAATGGATTTCTTGGAAAGCTTGTCTAGTTGAGGCAGGTAGCGACGAATAAATTTGCCTTCAGGATCAAACTTCTGAGATTGGGTAATGGGGTTGAAGATTCTGAAGTAGGGTTGTGCATCGCATCCTGAAGAAGAGGCCCATTGCCAGCCACCATTATTAGAAGACAACTCAAAATCATTGAGGTGTTTTGCAAAATACATTTCACCCCAGCGCCAATCAATTCCTAAATCCTTAGTAAGGAAGCTGGCAACCACCATGCGTAGGCGATTATGCATATATCCACTTTGGTTAAGTTGGCACATAGCTGCATCAACCAGCGGGTAGCCTGTTTTGCCATCGCACCAAGCTTTAAATAGTTTTTTGGCAGTGGCACCACTTTCCCACTCGATATTGTAATAGTCTGGTTTGAAGGCTGCACCTTCAGCTAGACGTGGATGGTTCGCTAGAATCATGAAATAAAAATCACGCCAGATCAGTTCGCTTAACCAGATCGTTGCACCCAT
>JBBAKF010000078.1:0-10326 GCA_040403635.1 Polynucleobacter sp. | reverse complement strand
GAGTGTTGGTTTCCGAAGCCAAAGGTCGTGGGTTCGACTCCCGCCGGGCGCACCAATAAAATTTAATATATCTTAAATTATCATATAGTTATCATTAAATTACCCATTGAATTTAGATACATCTTATCTACAATGGAGTACAATGATGATTGTTTTGCATACAGCGCAGCTTATGATAAAAACCAAATACTACAAGAACAACAACGGCATACATACGTTCCAAAGGCGCGTCCCTGATAAGCTAAGGCCTGTTATCAAAAAAAACATGATAACTGTAAAGCTTATTGGCAAGGAAAGTTCCATGGTGGCTGAGATTACGAAGCACACTCGCAATACCGATAAGATGTTTGAAGACGCATTAGATCAGCTTAATAAAAAAACTCCTTTACTAGTTGATGCCATAGACTGGCTAGCAAAATATGGCCTTGAGGAAGGCTCAGGAAACTATTACGACTACAGGAACAACAAATATAGTGACCAGCCTCACCTTGACGTTTTCTATTCTGATCTAGCAGAGTCAGAATCGCTTAATGATGTCCAGTTAATGGCTCTTAATCTATTAAAGAATCCTGCACCTATAACTTTGCACGAAACATTAGATATATACCTAAAGCACCATCCTAAGGGGACAAACCCAAAATTCGCAAAAGAGACAACTCATCAAACCACAAGCGTCATGAAAACACTTGGTAAGTTTGCTGTCCAAAATATCAGCCGTTCCCAGGTAAGGGAGTTTATTGATCAGCGCTGTACTGAGGTAAAGACTGGGACCGTAGACCGTGAAATTTCCGTGATTCGCGCTGCGATGAATATTGTCATCATGGAAAAGGGATTGGATATCAAAAATCCTTTTATAGGCCAAACAATTCCGAATGAAGGTCATGATAAGGTGCCCAGAATTCCTTTTGACAAGGAAGAAACTAAGGTAATTCTGAAAGCTTGTTTATCCGAGCAATCAGACATCAAGAATATATTACTATTAGGATTGCTCACGGGGTCAAGACTTTCAGAATTAGTTGGATTGCGTCGTGTTGATGTAAGACTGG
Source organism: Polynucleobacter sp. (assembly GCA_040403635.1). Taxonomy (GTDB): domain Bacteria; phylum Pseudomonadota; class Gammaproteobacteria; order Burkholderiales; family Burkholderiaceae; genus Polynucleobacter. The sequence goes on along the minus strand of JBBAKF010000078.1, from coordinate 9,280 downwards.
ATGATGCGTTACCCCACATTTGCATAGTGCCGCATGAGGGTCGTTCATTAAAGACAAAGACTAGCAAAAGAGATACGCCACTCGTTCCACTTGCCATAAATGTATTGACTCAGCAACTAGCATCCCACGATGGGCCTATGGTTTTCCCCAAGTATACGAAGGGTTCTTTAGCACTGAGTGACAATGCTAGCGCCACAGTTAACAAACTAATTAAGCGCCTTGGCATTCAAGGTAAAACTATGCACTGTACCCGACATACAGTAAGAGATATGCTGACCCAAGCAAATACGCCTTTTCATTTAATGGAGGCGATAGGTGGATGGGGTTCAAATAGTGTTGGCCAAGACTATGGCAAAGGTTATGCCCTAAAACAAAAATTAAAAGCGCTAACTAAAGGGTTAAGTTTGTATCTTTAGTAAATTCCCTTGCCTGGGATGGTGTGCCTTACGCCACCCCGGGGATTCTCTGTGTCCCCAGGTCTACGAGGCATTAGGTGGATGTGACAGTGGAATATCGTTTGCCCGGCCACTTCGCCACAATTCATGCCAATATTGAACCCCTCTACAGTCGGGTCTTCTTTAATTATTAAATCTCGCAGCTGATCTATCAACTTTGTTGTTGCGTTGATCTCTGCCTGAGTAAGACCAAAATAATCTTTTACGTGCCGTTTTGGAATAATTAATGTGTGGAGCGGCGTAACAGGAAAACCATCATGAATGGCATATGCTAAGGCATTCTCAGCAATCACAGTTCTTATAGGCTCTTGGCAGAAAATGCAGTCGCCATCCCTATGCTCGTACTGGTTCTTAAGAGGACGAAAGTCTACATTATCCTTGTTGCCCTTAGCAGCGTTACAGGAGTAACAAAGTGCCTGGTAGTTTGATAGGTCATCCTTGCCACCTAGGCTCTTGGGATGAATGTGGTCAACCTCAAGGCTCTTTTCCTCTGCTGATATACCGCACAGCTCACACCTAAATCCTGCCCGTTTTAATACCTCGTAACGAATGGAGCCACTGATCGGCCTGTGTCCTCGTTTACGATGCTCCCACATCGCCTCACCACGCTTTGCCTCATATCCTTCGAGGCGCTGCTGGCATAATTGAATTAGCTCATCACGCTGGTCGGCACTTAAATCACGAATTCCAGACAAGTGATATGTATCACCATCTTTATAGGTGATGCCCCTGTTTTTAGTGAGTACCTTGCCCACCATATTTTTTACGATGTTTGAGTAGTACTCAACTTGAGTGGGATCACGATTAACAAATGATTTCGCTATTTCAGTCACAGTCCTTTTGCCGTTGTTCTTCAGCAACTCAATGAGCATGACGGGCTGGTAGACATGGTTAGTCCGCATATCTTTAATGATAAATTTCTTTAGTTCATCAAAGGTAGTCATTTAAGCAGCTAGCTTTGGTGTCTTAAAATGTTTAACGCAGTCAATTAGGTCTTGCTCTATCTCAGTTGAGCTCATCCCCAAGTTAACTGTCTTTATTAAAACAGTGTGCCCCTGAAGGCTGTACAAAGATTCAATCTTTTTGCCATTTTCAGGGTAGATGATCATTCCTGATGTTGGTGTCTGATGCTTAATTTCGAGATTTTTTAAATAAGCGTAAAGTTGATATACATGGCCTGAAATGAATTTTCCTGTTGTCTCATCACCGCTAACCTTTCTGGACTGAAGCGCAGACTCGTAAAACTTACACTCAATGATTAACCTACTCGACTCATTGGATAAGGAAATGTCTGTCTCCATGGAAGGCAGCAAGTCATCAAGACCATCCTCAAAACTTACATCCTGCCAACCAAGTCCCTCTTTTTTAATTTGAGTAAAATCAGTCTGTGCTAAATGGCGCTTGTAGAAGTTAAACAAGAAGCGCTCAAAAATTCTAAATAGACGCTCATCAGGCAGGACATTAAATAGATACTTTCCCGAGTTCACATCTGGCATTAACTGTTCAAAAAGTAATTGGCAAACTGATATAGGTAGACGATAGTTTCTAATATTTGAATGAAATCTAACAGAGGAAAAGAGAGTGCTTGATAGCGTTTGGCTCTTTATATTTTGCATCCTGTTAAGGATACTGTGAATATCTTCCCTCAGAGCTTTATCAAGCGTCTTGGCTTTCAACAGGTTTTCTAAAGTGGTTTTGATAATCTGATTATGCGTTGTTGAATAATCAAGCTCATCAAAGCTACAGGTAAGTTTTGAGTTGGCTAGCCCATTCCTTTTTATTGTCGAGGCCAGGTCTATTCTGCCGCGCACACCAAATACCTCCTCGCTCTTTTCTAGGTACCCTCGATCCAAACCTCTTTTTATTAACCGGTCTGTTGAGATAACCAAAACCTTAGCCAGCATGTTGAGTGCGTCCTCATTCCCATCAACACTAAGCGAAGACCACTCGAGTTCCCAGTTAACATCCCAAACGTATGATAGGAGATAGTAAAGGTTTTTAATGGGTATATTCAACTAAGGAGTTCGCTTACTAAGGATTCAACTTTGTCTGGATCATCAAACCAATATTCTTCAATTAGCGGGGCGATCTCGTTTTCGATAACACTTTTATACCATGCTGAGTCAGAACTAATTTTTTCAGTTGGACAGAAATAGCTATGACCAACTTCAAAGCCCGGGCCGAGATCCCTTTTTTGTTCTGAGATTATCTGATTTAGCTGCTTCATTTTTACTCTAATTTTTTCAACTAACTGGACAGATCCACTTTCTCTTATTAAGAGAGATTCAAACTTATCGGATTCAAACTTAGGCTGCAGTTTGAAGAAAGCAAACCTTCTCCTGAGCGCGTAGTCTACTAGTGCCAATGAACGATCAGCGGTGTTCATTAAACCTATCAAATATACATTCTCTGGAACGGAGAATCTGTCTGCTTCAGTCTCAGAGTACGTTAATTTTATTGCATTAGATAAGCCTCGTTTGTCAGCCTCAATAAGCATTAACAACTCACCAAATATTTTGGATAGATTACCTCGGTTTATTTCATCAATAATAAATACATATTTCCGCCCTGAGTCAGACCTTGCTTTCTCACAAAAATCGAAGAATGAACCGTTCTTCAAGTTGAAGCCGCCATCACTATTTGGCCGCCAACCTTGCACGAAATCCTCATAAGAATAAGACTGATGAAATTGGATATATTCCAGCCTTGAGGTGTCTTTCTCATCCATTAATAAATATGCGAGGCGCTTTGAAACAAAGGTTTTCCCTACGCCAGGCGGGCCTTGAATGATAATGTTTTTCTTTCTCCCGGCAGTATCAATGATCTTTTCAATCTCTGATTTAGGGATAAACAAATCGTCAAGAGCATCTTCTATAGTATAAGGCTCAGAAACTGACTTTTCAGTGTTCACTGTGTCAGATATGTAACCCTCAGCCAATTCTCTAAAACTTGGGTAGCGGCTTATTTCGGTCAACGTTTTAGTTGCTCCACCTTTGCCAGGGAATTCAATATTCTCTTTTGTTACCCAGTTAACTTTTCGTATGTTTTTGTACTCAATTCTTAGAGGATCGTAAATATATTCCGAGGCTATTATTCCCCCACCTAATATTCGCTTTCTTCCAACTTTAGCCAAGACAATGTCACCTGGCTTCATTTCATTCACAAACTGATAACAACAGAGAGCGTCATTCATCGGAAACGGCCCTATTGAGTTCTTAGCCTCCATCAGATAGTCTGCTATTTCTTTTTGTGACTTGAATCGTGATAAGTCCCCAACCAAATCCCAGCCAATACCCACCATTCCCTTTTCATAAAATTCATTCCACAATCTTCCGTTTTCACCCACAGCAATTGCCCAGATCTTACGGCCTTCATTAAAGTCATCTGGCTCATCTTCAGCAGCAAGCACTTCTTTATTGTGAATGTATTTATCGTAGCAAGTTGTTAAAGCTTGAATGATTGATTCAATTAAATTATCGGAAGGAATGGCATTACTTAGCCAATACTTTGAAAGGATGGTCGATGATTCATATAGCCTTGCAATTGCACTGGCTTGATTTAGCTGAGGATCGCCTGACAAATCAAAATCTAACACTTCGTCGCTTGAGAATAACTCACGTATTCTATTTGCTTGGGCTACTAATTGAGATGTGGCAGCAATTGTGCCTAAGTCATTTCTAAGATCTGTAACACCCTGGGCTAATTTTAAATGACAACCCTCTCCATCTTCACCAAATAACAAGACTATGTAAGTACCACGCTGTGTGCTTGTTGTTTCTCTTCGGTCCAAAATAGCTAACCAAGGAATTGCAGCCCAGTTACCTTGACCGCAAGAGAATTTCACAACTAGATTTGGATTGTTTTTAACACAATCTAATTCGCTGATCTTATTCTTTAGAGAGCCAAAAAGCTTAAATACCTCATGATCGCCAGAAAATCTTGATGATGCTCTTGCCTTGGGGTAATTATCTAGAATAGATTGGATTAAGGTTTTCATTACTTTACTCCCGCCATGTCTTAAATTGAGTCAAGGCTTATGATTATTGTGATCGATTTAAAAGACTCTGCTTCCTCAGCTAATGAATACCCCTTATTCCATCTTTTTCATTAATTAGCATTATTGTTGCTAAAAAGCGACTGCTAAATTTTTATTGATTAAAAATCAAGTCATTACAGGGACTTCAATATTTCTTGTTTTTTTACTGCATATTCACTGTCATTAATCACTCCATTCTTATGAAGTGTGTTCAACTCATTAAGTCTTTCTGTAACCTTTGCGTTAACATTTTTTGACTCATTGATAATGTTTGCCGCAGATTCAGGAGGACAAGCTTTTACGCAGGCCTCGACTTCAGGATTACAATTTGCCGCCAACAAAAGTGGAAAGAAGGTATACCTAGTTGCACATGCTTGGTCATTCATTTGACATTTAAGACCGCATGCTTGATCTACCTTTGAGTAATCCATAGTTGGCCGAGTTATGCAAGCGGACAAAAGTAAAGTGGCCAATGCTAAAACTAAAGTCATAAATTTCATAATAGTTTGCCTCTCGTGGCTTTATTGTTAGGGAATTTTTTTGTAAAAGTTATTTCTTTATTTAGTGGATATTTAATTATCAATTACTAGGTAATTCAGTCATAAAAAATGGCTTATTAAATCACGTTTAACAACCTTTATAACCTCTTTTATTGGAGGCATATACTGTTGGCAAAGTTGTTATTGCGACTAAGTCTATTATCTTGAAGGTCTTGCTACTCTTTCCAATCTCCAGCCTTGAGCTCCCATACATGAATTGAATATTTGATCATTCGTTATAACTTTATTGTCATAGCCGTATCCACCAGCGTCTGAGCGAGCCCTAGCCACTCGCTGCTGAGAATTTTTTAAGCAGTCATATTTCGCTTGTTGAAAATCTGTGTATCCAGCGCCAGGCTTTACCCAAGACAAAGGAGGAACACATGACGTTAATAAAAAACTTAATACACCGCTATAAATTATATGTTTAGTTTTCATTCTGAAATTTTCTTTTATCAAAATTAAGTAGATATACAATCTCGTGCATGATGCACCAACTGAGTCAGCTAAACTTATCTTGTGGAAGTCTAAACACCGAAATTAATGTTAGCTGGTCCAATTGTGATTTTTATAATCATTCTACCGTGGTTGCCAATTGTTTTCACAACGATAATGTTTTATTTATTCAAATAAAACATTTTTTGATTTTTAGGGCGGATACCACGGGATTTTTGCATTAGTGTAAATGTAAGGGTAAGAAAGTGAGACCTGTAAATCGATCAGGCAACCACTTTAAACAAATCGGTCTTGGAAAGAGCCAACCGTTCAAACACTTTTTATGTCGTGAGTGTGTGAAGAAGGCGAGGTGTGACACCGTGCAAAGTCAGTGGATGAAAGACTGCGCAAAACTTAAGCATGCGGCTTCTGAAATATAGAGGTGGGAGTGTGCAACCAAAATCCACATTAGATCACGACAAAATGTCTATAAAGGACAGATCTAATGATCACTAATAAAGATTTTTTACAATCAGTATTTAATAACCCAGATGAATCTTCTTTTTGCTGGATAACTGCATTTCCTGGAGATCCAAGAAGCAAAACCGCCAACTGGTCTGGCACAAAGATACATGCAACTCAATGCCCCGACTTCACAGACAAGAACAGCTACTTTTCAACGGCATTGTTCGATAAGGAGTCTAAAGGTCGTTCTAAGGAGGAGGCTAAAGGAGTTTGGTGCATTGTCCTTGATGATCTCGGCGACTCATCACTAAGGCCGACATGGAAACTTGAGACCTCGGCAAACAATTATCAAATTGGATTCGCATTGTCTGAGCCAATTAATGATATTGAAATCGCCACCAGGCTAATGAAGGAAATTGCAAACAAGGCTATTCTTAATGGGAACGATACAGCTGGTAACAATCCTGTTCGTAATGTTCGCCTCCCGGTAGGTATCAATAATAAAAACGGCAGTGTGTTTCAACATAATTTGGTTGAATGGAATGACGCTCTTAAATATTCACTTAATCAAATCATTACTGGCCTTGGATTAGACGCCAGTTACATTTTAAATGCCAAAAGTCAGCATTCATCAAGGGATTTTGATGAGCCTCTGGATATAGCCGACCTAGTTCGACAATTGAGTCAGAGCGAGCACTATTACGAACCATTACTTAAACTGACAGCAAGTCTCGTTGCTAAAGGAACTCCCCGTGATAGTGCTATCAAAATATCACAAGGAATTATGCAGGCGATTGAAAAAAAACCTTCAGACTGGCATCAGTATTACAAGCAAATCCCCTCTATGGTGGATGGCGCAGTAGCTAAGTTCTCTGTCAAATCAATTAATGCCGATGACCATAAGTATGGCGATATATATAACGGCAAAGTCTTTAGTAAGATGTTCAGAGGGTCTATGCTTTTTTGCCACTCCAATAAAACATGGTTGCGATGGAATGGTGATTTCTGGGTTTGGTGCCACTCTAAAGACGAGGATATCTTAGCTAAAGAGGCGGCCAAGAAAGTTAGCGAAATATATGCAGAAGCTTTCATTGTAAATCCTCAAGCGCCCGAGTTGAAATCCGCTGCTCTAAATGCCAAACAAATTAGAAACAATAACAAACGCAATGACATGCTTCAGGCTGCTTCAACAGAGCCAGGGATGTTTATCAAGAGTATTGCAGAACTTGATGCTGACAAGATGCTACTTGGCTGTCAAAACGGTGTTCTTGATCTTAGAACAGGCACATTGCTAGATCCAGATCCTAAGATGTTAATGACTAAAAGCGTAAACGTAAGCTTTGATCGCTTAGCCGAATGTCCCAAGTGGCTAAACTTTCTCGACGAAACATTTTCAGGCAACGAGGGGACCATCAAATATCTACAAAAAGCTTTAGGGTACTCAATCACAGGAAATGTTTCAGAGGAAGTTGTCCATTTTTGTAGTGGGTTCGGCCGAAATGGTAAGACTTTAATGACCAACGTGATATATGAGCTGCTAGGTGATTACAGCATCGTTATTAATACGGACGTTTTGATGAGAAGTGATCAGCACTCTGCCAGCTCCCCAAGTCCTGAAATAGTAAGCCTTCAAGGAAGGCGTTTTGTTGTCGCCAATGAGATAGAAGATGGCCGTCGGTTGAACGACAAGCACCTAAAAATCCTGGCTAGCAATCAAGCTATTACTGCTAGGGATATGTATTCAAAGCCAATCGACTTTATGCCTCAGCATAAGATTTGGGTTACTACCAATCATCGTCCAATCGTAACTGATCAAACAGATGGAGCATGGCGCCGCCTTAGGATCTTGCCATTCAAAAATCAGGTACCTCAAGAGAAAATCGACTATCACCTTGAAAGTAAGTTATTGGTTGAGCGTGCGGGGATTCTCAATTGGCTAGTTGAGGGATGCCTGCTCTGGCTAAAAGAGAGACTAAGGCCATGTAAAGAGATCCTCGAGGCCAGCGAAAATTACAGAATGGAAAACGATACGATTGGAGCTTTTATCGATGAGTGTTGTGTTCTGGGTAGTGGACTAACCGTAACAAAGAATAGTCTTCATAGAGCTTACAAAACCTGGTGCCAAGAAACATCTCAATTTGCCTTTGGGCCTAATAATTTAAGCAAGAAGCTTGAGGTACATGGAGTTACTAGCTACAGAACCAACTCGGTAAGAGGTTACGTGGGGATAAGCCTCAACTATGACTTCGCGGTGGCGCCTGAATAAATAATGTTAGTGACAGGAAGTGACAGATTTTTACTGTTTTTGTAAAAGTCCCCAAAGAAAAATATTCTTAGGATACTTCCCCAAAAAAGATAAAAAACTGTCACCAGTTGTCACCTTTTTAAGGATTAAAAAATAATGGGTAAATCAACATTCAATCCAAGCTTTACGTTGGAGCCAGATCAATCAAAAGAACTGCAAGAGCTATGGGCAACCATAAGCGATCTGGTTGAACCAGATAGGAATACGCTGGTGATGGTAAGACTAGCTCGAAAGAATCCGGTATTCACCAAACGGCAACTCTACATGTGTGCTGCCAACCTAGAGAGCCACAGAGCTACCAAAGAAATACCTGAATGGATGCACCAGATGATAGAGACTTGCCGAGAGTGAGGCATTTACGCGCACGCGAGAGCATTAAGTGGGCGGGAGCCCCGAAAAATCTCCCTCTGCTAAAAAGCCGTGGTAATTCATCTAAGAAAAGTAGTAAAAAAATAATAAAACCGTGAAAATTTAACAACAAGGAGAACGTATGTTTACAAACGATCCAAGCTATAAGCAAAACAATGGTCCCAAAAGACCCAAAAATAGGAATAAATACACTACAAATACTCAAGTTGCCGATATGGCACTTAGTTTATGGGAGAGCGAAGACTACATCCGTAGGGTAATGCTTAAGACGAACATGAACTCTTATTTCCGCGACCGAATAGTGAGGCTTCTTACAAGGTTGTCTCATGAAGCAAAGAAGCTAGGCGAGGATTTAGATAAGCCGGATGATAAGGCATTTGATAGCTTTGTGTCGGCTAAGGAGACAGCTAAAAGACTTGGCTTAAGTTAGAGGGGCTTGTTTGCTATTGGAGCCTCAGCCCGGGGGCTTGCATAGGACCCAAATTGTGGGTGTCGGTTATAAAGGAAGACACCCCCTACAGCCTTATCTACATTTTAGATACATTTTTGGGCTATTTATATACTTTTTAAATAAACTGCATTAAAATTAATTCATAAATCAATGGGTTAATATTTGCAAGGCTCCCGCCGGGCGCACCATTCATCTGAAAATAAAAAAGCCGTGGTCTTTACGACA
>JBBAKF010000077.1:0-10351 GCA_040403635.1 Polynucleobacter sp. | reverse complement strand
TATTGATATTTTTTATTGATAATAAAGTCATTATAGGTAAATTTACTTAAAATGATGAAAAAGTAACCGTAAGAAACTTTGACTAAAATCTGAAAGATATTAACCCTAATTTAATCATTATGAAAATCCTCCCCAATTTACGCAATCCACTTTTGATCTGTACTTTATTTTCTTCCTTTTTCCTGAATTTTGGAGCTCATGCTCAAGAATTCCCACCGAAGAAAAACATCACGATGTATGTTGGTTTTGCAGCTGGAGGTGGTGCGGATACTTCGGCAAGAATCATCGCCAAAAAAATTGGCGATAATCTTGGCCAAACTGTGATTGTTGAAAATAGACCTGGTGCAGGTGGCAATATTGTGCACGGTACAGTGGCTACTGGCCCAACAGACGGATCCGTCATCCTATTAGGATCGATCGGCCCTTTGGCGATAGCCCCTTATTTGATGAAACTTAATTACGATCCCGTGAAGGATTTAGCCCCTCTCACGATGGGAGTTGCCTTTCCCAATATCTTGGTTGTGCCATCAGAGTCTTCCATTAAGACCTTAAAAGATTTTATTGACCAAGCTAAAAAAGATCCTGGGAAAATTACTTTTGCCTCCACTGGCAGTGGCTCAGCTTCCCACCTTCAGGGTGAACTCTTAAATAGTTTGGCAGGTATTGATACAACCCATGTCCCCTACAAAGGCGGCAGCCCAGCACTCGTCGATGTCTTAGGTGGTCGTGTCAATAGTTATTATTCAACGATTTCATCTGCTCAGCCGCACATTAAAAGTGGCAGACTAAGAGCCTTAGCGGTTACCAGTACCAAACGCGTACCGTCCTTACCCGATGTTCCGACTATCGCAGAATCAGGTTTTCCAAGTTTTGATTCTAGCAATTGGTATGCATTTGTTGCTCCCGGAAAAACCCCAGAACCGATTCTTGAGCGCTGGAACCAAGAACTCGTCAAAGTTTTAAAAGATAAAGAAGTTGCACTGGCTCTGAACGAACATGGTCTTTTTCCATTGCCTGGCTCAAGGGATGATTTAAAGAACTACATGGCTAGAGAATCCAAAACTTGGAGCAAGATCATTAAAGACAAAAATATAACGAATGATTAGTCTAGGAGCGCGTCGGTTATTTTTGTTTTGGACTATTTGCGTTAGTAGTTTTCTGAGCTCTTGCAGCTCAATCCAGTTAGGGTATAACCAAATTGATTTTTTGCTGAAGTGGCGGATTGATGACTATATCGATCTGACCGCTGATCAATCTGAATTTTATGACCAAGCCTTTCCTATAGTCATTAAGAAACATCGCCAAGAAGAATTACCGAAAGTCCTGCAAAAACTGCGCTCGATAAGGTCGAAATTAGACCAAGCTCTTCGCGTTGAGGATGGCGTGACAACCGTCAAGGATGTTAAATCTTTGGCCAAAGATTCTATTTATTTGTTGATTGATGATGCAAGTACGCTCGCACTCATGCTGCAACCCAAACAAATTGCCTACATGGAAAATGCTCTGAGCAAGTCTAACAAAAAGTTTCAAGCCGATTTTCTAAAAGGTAGTCCTGATGAGCGTTTAGAAAAGCGTATCGAAAAGGTGATTGAAAGAACTGAATCTTTTTCGGGAGATCTTTCAAAGTCTCAAAAAGCCAGTATCAAAGAAATTGCCAAAGAGCATTTATTAGATATGGAAATAGTCTATCAAACGCGTCTTTATAAACAACAATTAATCATTAAGACTCTCAAAAAAATTGCTCAAGATCAACCTTCTCACGCACAAACTAAAACTATGATCACCCAGCTTTTTCTTGAAATCGAACAAGGAAGTACTCCGGAGCAAAAAGAGTTTGAGAAGAAACGTGATCTTCAAAGTGGCACAATTCTTGCAAAAATTACTCAATTATTTGACGATCAACAACGCAAAAAAACACAAGCAAAAATCAGATCCTGGGAAAATGATATTCAGGCCTTAATTCAAAATAAATCAAAATCATGATTACTTTCATGATTGTTGAATAGAATGAATCTATTGCAACAGTATTCTTTTTGATCATGAAATCGAATAAAAAAATAAGCCATATTTTTATTGCTGGCATTAAAGAAGCCTACCGTAAAGAAGGTAGCGACTTTTATCATGAAACTCTCGAAGTATCGCACTCCAAATTTATTAGTATTTTTGTAATTATTTTTCTGACTCTCAATGCTATTTTTGGCTCTTTGTATTACTTTATTCCCGATATGATTGCAGGCCCTACAGAGCCTACTTTTATCGATTGCTATTCCTTTAGTGTTCAAACCATGGGCACAGTTGGCTATGGCACTTACTATCCCAAAAGCTTGTTTGCCCATATTCTAGTCATTATTCAAGTCATGATTGGCATGGTTGGCGTCGGCACATTTGCTGCTCTTGCTTTTGCTCGAATCTCTCTACCTAATAGTAAATTAATTTTTAGTGATAAATTGGTCGTCAATGAGGACGAAGGTGATGAAGTTTTAATGTGTCGAGTCGCTCACCTCAGAAATAATATGGTTCTAAATGCACAAATTAGTTTGCAACTCATTTATCCCAAAACGAATCAGAATGGTCAAACCGAAATAGTGATGGATCAACTCAACTTGACTAAAAATAGTTATCACGTTTTAACAGGAGCTTGGATTATTAAGCATCCATTGACAGTCTATAGCCCTATACACCATAAATCTCCGACCCATCTTCAAGCAGAGAATTGTTCCATTGTGGCAACTATCACAGGTGTTGATGGCACTACCTCTGAAATCATTAGTCATGTGCACTCCTATTCGCACAAAGATATTATTTGGAATCATCGCTTTAAAAGTATTACTTATAAAGAATCTAGTACGAACGACTATATCGTTGATCTAACGATGATTAATGAGATCGAGAAAGTCTAAGTCAATACACTCTTCAAAATGTGTTTTTAGGATCTAACCTGGTTGACCATGTGGGCGAACTGGAGCTGGTAGCTTGATAATTTTCTTTTTGATTTCTTGTATGTTCATATCATAACGAATGGTATTGGTAACCCCTGTATATTGAGGCATCGATGCATTACATTCCATGCATGTAATAAAAATTGGCTTGATGACTTCATAACCAGTATCAGCCTTGATGTAAGAAGATAAATCATATTTATTGTCTTTGTCCCCAAATACAGTTAAGGGCCCATCAATAAAGCCATCAATCCGAATGGGTCCTGCCGACTTATCGTAACTCATCTTTTGAATGACTGCTCCTGTCTTACGGGCTCGATTCATATCAACTTCAGTTCCTATAACACGCTCGTTTTTGGAGTCACCAGTGAGCATTTTATAAGTATCCGATGGTGCAAATAATAAATTTAATCCAAATGTAAAAGCTGTTACAGTAAGGGCGCCGATAGGATCTGGGGCCTTTTTCTCTTTCGCAATCTTTTCGACTTTTGGCGCCTCTAATTCCTCATACTCTGAAATCACCCGAGGATGTAAGGTCATAATCCCCAATTCGTCAACCTTCACAAAATTAATTACTTTATAACTTCTCAGCGGTAAATTAGGGTTATAAGTTTTCTGAAATCCCGTATCCTTTTCACCAACAACAGTTTGATATTTAGGAAAAGCACATCCCCCTAATGAGAAAATTAGGCAAAAAATGATGGCTTTTACAAAAAAACGCAATCTGAGACCTTATCTAGTTTTAATTAACACGCCTAAACTCACCATTAACACCATTTCTGGGAGAGCAAGAATAAAAATCAGCCACAATTTTTGTTTCCGAAATATCCACTTTCCAATCAGCATCTTTGGGAACTAACTTTCCGTTAACGCGTCTTAATTCAAACTCTTCATCACAGATAAATCCCCTAGGAAATGGCTCAGGACGGTTCATATCTGGCATAAATGACCCAAAAATGCTCAAAAATGTCTTGCCGTCTTTATTATATATTTGCAAAACAGTATTCGAAGGATCAAAGGCTCCAGGTGCGTTGTAATAGACTTTAGCCAAAGCAAAGTTCTGTAATTGAGCGGTTCTGGCGTAAGTTTGCGTTAAACAGTTATTCAAGCTGATGTTGAGGTTTTTATCATCCGCGCAGTATTTATAGCCTGCCAAAAATGCCATTTGTGAACTTTTTACAAAACCCTTTACAGGGAATGTATTGAGTGCATTTTTATAGGCTATTCCCATAGCTGTATCAGCATCATTTAAAGTCGGATTATTACAAATCAATAACTCTAATTTAGAGCGCGCTTTAGCACAATCAAAACTAGCCGCATTTGCAATATTGCCAAAAAGGACCAGGCTCAGTAAACAAGTATAAATTTTCCAAGAATGCATTCTATCTCCCAATTCAATTATTTATAACGATTATCGCAAAAATTCTATAATCTTAAATGATAAATCCTTGTTCAAAGAGCTTTTATTTTCCACATGGATCACTAAAACTTCAGTATTTAAATAATACGGCTCTAGTTAACAATCTAGCAACTGGCAAAGTGCCCACGAAAGCCTTACATTTGCTTATAAGTTCTAGAATTACCCGCGTCATAAATCAGGATACAATCAAAAGTTATGACCCCTCGACAGTTAAAGTATTTCCTGCGCATTTCTGAACTAAAAAGCTTTACTAAAGCTGCTGCTGTTTTGCATGTTGCTCAACCTGCACTGTCTCGACAAATTCAACAGCTTGAAGCAGATTTAGGCGTCCAACTTTTTGTTCGTTCGGATAGTGGTGTCACTTTGACTGATGCTGGTAAAGCCCTCAGCACGCGTGCAGTGAAACTTTTAGACCACTTAGCGTCCGTTAGAGATGAAATCAGTTCTTTTTCTGATGAGATTCATGGTCAACTCAAGTTTGGTATTCCGCCTTCGTTTTTTGATCTTCTGACCTCACCTTTGATTCAACAATATCGCGCTCACTTCCCAGCGGTTGAGTTAACGATTATTGAAGACATTAGCTCTTCTATCCATGAGTTAATTCTGAATGGCCGACTAGACTTAGGCATCATTCTTTCTATTGAATCTATGAACCGTTTAACTTATCGCCATTTGTTCGATGAACAACTCTTTATAGCAGGTGCGCACGGTCTATTAGATGACCAACAGTCTTTGAATCTTGAGGCAATTACTTCTCGACCACTCATACTCACACAACAATCTAATTCCATGCGCATAATTCTCGAAGATATTTTGCGCGAGCGTAATATTAGCCATAACGTGGTACTTGAAACTAATTCAACACGACTGCAAAGTGAAATGGCCGCCGCTGGAGTTGGCTTTACCGTATTGCCTTACAGTGCCATCTCTAAAGAAGTAGAAAGCGGCAAACTCACTGCTACTCCACTGGAAGATCTTAAAGTCACTTGGACTTTAGTCTACTCAAAGGAACGAGAACTCGGCTCAGCAGCCCAGCACCTCATGAATATCCTCTTAGAAATCACCCAAGAAAAAGCAAAAACAGGCAAGTGGCCGGGCTTGACTCTAAAAAACATATAAAAAAACTCCCTGCGAATATCGCAGGGAGTTTTCTGTGTCATGCCTACTAATTATTTCAATATGATCGGATTAATCGGTGATCCAACACCACCTGTAATTGGTAATGGAGGCGCAGTGAATAAGAATTCATAAACCTTATCTTGTGCGCAATCATCTGCTAACTCTTTTAAGTTGAAAATCTCACCCATGGTGATCCCGATCATTGGAATAACAATCCAGTGCCAGGGTTGACTCACACCAACAACCTCATTTGGACGCACTTCACAGCCCCAAGTGTCAGTACAAATAGCAGCAATTTTCTTTTCATAGATCCATGTACAGGTTTCAAAACGCAATCCAGGAGCATCCCCAGCGGCATAAGAGTCCCAATCACCTCTAGCTAAACGCTCTTCCATCATGCCCGTTCTGACAATCACGAAGTCACCTTGTTTAATCTCAACACCCTGTGCTTTTGCACAGTCATCTAAGTCCTGATTGGAAATCCCATAACCATCAGCAAGGAAATCGCCACCTTTAAAACGCGCCATATCCAAAAGTACGCCACGCCCAATCATCTTGTCACGTGTTTTTTCAATACCGTTTTTCTTAGCACCTGAAGAATCCACCAAAGATGCATCATAGCCATTCCACATTTTGTCACCGTAAAAAATGTGACCCAAAGCGTCCCATTGCGTTCCGCACTGTAATGGCAATGAAACCATATCATCGGCATAACGTAAACCATATTGATCTTGATTACCGGCTACGGCATCCGTACCAGTAGCAAGCATCGTGTGAATTGGATTAAAACGACCACCCCAACCCGTAGTCTGTGGACCACGTGAGTTAAAGTCTAATCCTAAAGAAATTGCTTTACCTTTTTTTACAAGCTTGGCTGCTTCTTTTAACTGCTCTGGGCCTACATAGTTTAAAGTTCCGATTTCATCATCTGGCCCCCATTTGCCCCAATTACATGTATCTTTAGCCATTTGCTCAATCGCGGCTTTTGTTAAAGTACGATCAATATTATTGTTCTCTACGCCTGTCATGCCTGGCGCTGTTTTTTTTGCTGTCATTACTATCTCCAAGGGTTCAAATTTACAATGAGTATCAATAATAATCCTCAATAAGCGCCATAACAAATAGCAAATGAGTATTGTGAACATACATTATTGATATGTAGCCAATTTACATGAATTCAGAATAAAGATGAATCAAAATACATAATGATTAGGGTTTGTACTGATTAAAAATTCCCGCACATCCATAAAAATGCATAGATCCAATACTCTTTTGATATTGGTGAATTGTTTGAGAATTGATTAAGCTAGTCACACAAAACTCGCTTAACGAGAACTTCATGAAATCATTTGTGGAGGAGACACCATCAAACCCAAGCACATGCTTGGGTTTGAACTTTCTTCCCTGGTAAAAAACTTAGAAAGGTCATACCTATGTCAGCAAAGCAAAAAAAAGTCATCGTAACATGCGCAGTAACAGGTTCTATTCATACACCGACGATGTCCCCCTACCTCCCTATTACACCAAAAGAAATTGAAGACGCTGCTGTAGGTGCTGCTGAAGCTGGCGCATCGATTGTGCATTTGCATGCACGTAATCCTGAAAATGGTCTACCCGATCAAACTCCTGAAGCTTTCATGAAGTTTTTGCCACAAATTAAAGCCCGCTCAAATGTGGTCATCAATCTCACCACAGGTGGTTCACCCACCATGGCAGTTATTGACCGACTCCAACCCGCTTTAAAACTGAAACCTGAAGTGGCGTCTCTCAATATGGGTTCCATGAATTTTGGTTTATACCCCATGCTAAACCGCTATAAAGAGTTTAAATATGACTGGGAGCAACCCTATTTAGCAGGCTCTGAAGACCGTATTTTCAAAAATACATTTGGTGATATCCGTTTCATTCTAGAATCTTGCGCAGAAAACAATACGCGTTTTGAAATTGAGTGTTATGACATCTCCCACCTCTACGTTGCGGCACATTTCGTAGATCGCGGCTTATTAAAAGGACCTTTGTTTATTCAATCCGTCTTTGGCTTATTAGGCGGTATCGGTCCTCACCCGGAAGATGTCCTGATGATGAAACGTACGGCAGATCGCCTCTTTGGTGAGGATTATTACTGGTCCGTTTTGGGTGCTGGAAGAAATCAAATGCCAATCGCAGCAATGTCTGCAGCCATGGGCTCAAATGCTCGCGTTGGTCTAGAAGACTCACTGTGGGATGGTCCAGGCACATTATCTAAAACAAATGCTGATCAAGTGACCCGTATCGTCAGTATCTTGAAAGCACTGAATTTAGAACCAGCAACTCCAGATGAGGCGCGTCAAATGCTTCAACTCAAAGGATCAGATAAAGTCAATTTTTAAATATTGATTTCTGATTAAAGAATCCCTGATACGTCAGGGATTTTTTTTATCCAAAAACTTATGCCACTGAAGAAAGCGCTGACATCACGAAAAGTGCGATGACACACAAAATACCGCAAATCCAAAAAATACTTCTCAAACCTGCTTTATCGACTAAGTAACAAGCAATAAAGCCAAATCTAGCGAAAATAAATATGAGCGCTAAGCCATCAATCCAGCCTAAAGTTACTCCCTTCAATGAGGCGACTAAAACCGCAACCGCAAAAAAAGGAAATGCTTCAAAACTATTCTGTTGTGCCGCGTTAGCGCGTGCTCGAAATCCTGTCTGGGAGGCTAGCCATTGCCTAGGATTTCGATTATCAAAATCCTTAAAACCAGACTTTGCGATTCCGGCACAAATATAAGGCAATATTCCAGCCATAAATACACACCACAGAGCGATTGTCATAAGTCTTCCTTTAATTTGCAACAAAGATAACACCTTTTTATAGTACAGTAGATTCTGTACTTTTTAAACACATGCCTAAATAAAAGGAATTTTATGCAATTTCAAGATTCAGTAAAAACATGTTTGAATAAATATGTTGACTTCAAGGGTCGCGCTTCACGTTCAGAATTTTGGTGGTTTATTCTTTTTGTAACCGTTGTGAATTTCGTATGTGGAGCACTATCTGATAAATTACAAGGTCTTGTAGCCCTTCTACTCTTGCTGCCATATTTGGCTGTAGCTGTTAGAAGATTGCATGATATCGGTAAAAATTGGTATTGGATTTTGATTGGCATTATTCCTATCGTCGGTTTTTTAGTCTTGATTTATTTTTATGTCCAAAAATCGATGCCAAGTACGAATGCATTTGGTGATGTGCCAGCAGGTGCTGATGTAGCCCAAATCACCGAGTCTTAAGTCACTGCTTTAAGTAGTCTTGTTATAAAAAATGGCACCTCGTCAAGGTGCCATTTTATTTCAACTTTTTCTTCATTAAGCAGTCGTCTGCGTATTTCCTAAAAACTGTTTTGCTAAGATAGCCAGTTGATCTGCACCTTGTGGTAATTCACCATTTGGAGAAATCTTATCAATCAAGTTTGGTAATGTTTCAGCTAATTGGTGGGAAGCTTGTTGTGGATCTACGCCTAATATTTGAGCAATTTGCGCCATTCTTTCTTGACCGAGTACCTTAGTGATATCGGCACCTTGCACAGGTTGATTTGCACCTGTTGATAACCATGATTGCACTTGATCACCAAGACCAGATGATTTAAACATATTGACTAAAGCCATCGCACCTGCGGCGCCTGCTGCTAACTGAGTCATGTTGATACCACCAACTTGGGTAGCAGTTTGAGTACCCGGTTGAGCAACTTGTTGCTGACCAGTAGGATCATTCATCAATGCAGCCAAAACTTGTGCCATTGGTGATTGTTGACCAGCTGCTGCATTATTTTGTGATAAAAAACCAGATACTAAATCAAGAATACTCATAAAAGTCTCCAAAAAGAAAAAGTGAAATTTATTATCACAAACGAATATGACCTGTAAACATGTCAATTGATGAATTTTTGGTTATTCCTGCCTGACTTTAAATTGTCAAGAAAAGAAGGCTTACAATAGACGGATAATTCGATTCAAATTTAACTTTTCAGGAGAAAAAGATGTTAGAAGCATATCGTGCCCACGTCACAGAGCGAGCCAATTTAGGTATTCCCCCACTTCCACTGTCCAAGGCGCAAACCATCCAATTAGTTGATCTTCTTAAAAATCCTCCAAAGGGCGAAGAAGCAAGTTTGGTTGAGTTAATTACCTACCGTGTGCCTGCCGGTGTTGATGATGCAGCAAAAGTCAAAGCAGAATTTCTAGCTTTAGTGGCTAGCGGAAAAGAAAAATGTGCCTTGTTAAGTAATGTCCAAGCTACCGAATTATTAGGTACGATGCTCGGTGGCTATAACATCAAGCCTTTAATCGATTTACTCTCTGACGCACAGTGCGCCCCAACCGCTGCAAGTGCACTCAAGAAAACACTTCTCATGTTCGACTTTTTCCATGATGTGAAAGAACTCTCAGATAAAGGTAATACCTTTGCCAAGGAAGTCATGCAAAGCTGGGCAGATGCCGAATGGTTTACAACTCGCCCAAGCATCCCTGAGAGCCTCAAAGTCACTGTCTTTAAAGTTTCTGGTGAAACTAATACCGATGATCTATCTCCTGCGCCAGATGCTTGGAGCCGCCCTGATATTCCATTGCACGCTTTAGCGATGTTAAAGAATGGTCGTCCTGATATTACCCCTGATGAACTTGGACAACGCGGTCCCCTTAAGCTGATTGCTGAGCTCCAAAAGAAAGGGAACTTAATTGCCTACGTCGGTGATGTGGTCGGTACTGGCTCTTCACGTAAATCAGCAACTAACTCTGTACTTTGGTATACAGGCCAAGATATTCCTTATGTGCCTAATAAACGTTTTGGTGGCGTCTGTTTGGGTAGCAAAATTGCTCCTATTTTCTTCAATAC
>JBBAKF010000076.1:0-10645 GCA_040403635.1 Polynucleobacter sp. | reverse complement strand
AAGTATACGAAAATTATTTTAGAAATCTCTCTAATAATCATTGCTTGTCGGAATTAAGTTATCCATTTGGTGAGATAAGTTTAATTTTTGAAAACGCAAAGAGTTTAATCTTCGCTAAAAAACTTTTTCATGGTGAAATAATTCTGACAAATCTTGATAAGATTATTTCTGATAAAGCTGGCTTTTGGAGTTTAGTTGGAAGCTTTTTTTATGAAGTTCAGATGTTTGATAAGGCGGAGGCGGCTTACAAACATGTTATAGATCTTGGTATAAAAACAAAAGAAATTTATCAAAGTCTCGGAATGGCTGCTTATAGTACTGGTCGATATCTCGAAAGCTCTGAATATTTTGACCATGCTCTAAAATTAATTAATGGAGACAGTAAGTGAAAATATCAATTGTTATGGCATATTACAATAGAAGTAGTCAGCTGATAAATACATTAAAATCAATTTTATTATCTGAGTATCATTCTCAAATAGAAGTTGTCATTGTTGATGACGCAAGCGAAGAAGACCAAAGGCTTGAAAGAATTATTAACGATTTTAATTTAAATATAAAGTTAATTCGTATTGATCACATTGATAAAAAATGGATTAATCCATGTGTACCCTTTAATATTGGTTTTAAAATTGCAACTGGAGACCTAGTTATATTTCAAAATCCTGAGTGTCTTCATGTTGGGGATGTAATCTCAGCTGCACGCAAATTAGCTAGAAATAACCTATATTTAAATTTTAGCTGTTACTCAGCGGACAAGGTAACCTCTGACAGACTTGCTTATCTCTCGCAATTTGATTTCAATAGCCTTTGTAATCTATTAAATCCAATGGTAAATAGAGCGCCTGTTGAAGACGGCGGGAATTCTTGGTATAACCATCCAGTGTATAGGCCCTCCGGATTTCATTTTTGCTCAGCTATCATGCGTGAAGATCTAGTAGATTTAGGTGGTTTTGATGAGAGATATTCACAAGGTATTGCTTACGATGATAATGACTTGATTGTAAGAATACAAAGAAAAAAAATGGAAGTTAGTATGATTTCTGAGCCTTTTGTTATACATCAATATCATGTGACCGCACCATTTAATAAAAATGAGAGTTTAATTATAAAAAATCAAATAATATTTGATGAATTATGTAGTACCTCAAAAGAATATAAGTCAGTTATCGGTGCCTTTTAAAACATGCCACTTACCAAAAAAACTGCTTTTGTTATAGCTCACTTCCATCAAAATGGACGAGTGGCATTGAATACCTTCGCGTTGGTAGAAGAGATGGCTAAGCTGTCTGATAGCATTGTCTTCATATCTACGAATTTAAATGCTTCAGAAGCTACTCGACTTAAAAAAAATGCGGAAGTTATTCAAAGAGAAAATATAGGATATGATTTTTGGTCATATAAATTAGGTATAGAACATTTAGGAGATTTAAGTCAATTCGAGCGTGTTGTAATATGTAATACTTCCTTCATTGTACTTGACCCTTCGTTTCTGGTGAAATCGTTTACAGGGCCAGTGGAGGATATCGGATTACTCGGGTTAAGTCGTAACGGAGATATGGGAGATCATATTCAAAGCTACTGGATTAGTTTTGAAGGTACTCAACTATTGAATTCTCCTGAATTTATCGGTTGGTGGTCTTCATTAATGCCATTAAATGATAGGACTGAAAATATAAATAAGTATGAAGTTGGACTGTCAAGCTATTTTTCAAAGCATGGTTATCCTTTGAGAACTCTATTTCAAGCTACCCCAAATCAATTGTTAATTATGCTAGCCAGGGCCATAAGTGTGGGTTTAGTAATAGTGCGTTTAGAAAATAATTTAGATTTACAAAAGCAACTACAGATTGTCCCACTTGATCTTAAATATGCTCTGGGTTTAAATCCAACTGTCTTCGGTTGGGATTTTCTTTTGGACTATTTAAAAATTTTAAAAATTGAACAAATCAAGTTTAACTATGGACATCAGTTTATGGATTCTAAAATTTCAGCATTAAGTCATGAACATGCCGCATTGATTAAAGACGCGATCTTGTAAAAGAATTTACTTATATATTTTATGATTCCAAAAATCTTGACGATGTACTGGGGTGGAAGATTGAGTTTTCTTCGGTATCTTACTGTGTATAGCTTTATAAAAAATAATCCAGATTGGCATGTAAACATATTTTATCCTGTATTTCCAAATAATACTATTAACTGGAGTACGGGAGAGCAGGGTGGCGTATACACTGGCGTGGATTATTTTGAGAAACTATCGAATCTTGCTGAACTTATACCAATTCGGATGGACAGTATTGGCTTTTCAGACTCCATGCCTGAAGTACATAAATCAGATATTGTTAGACTATGGGCTTTGTCTGAATATGGCGGACTATATTCAGATATGGATATACTTTATTTCAAACCACTAGTGATACCGGAAACTGCCAATTTAATTATATCTTTCGATGAAGTCAATCATGAGTTTTCTAATGGTTTTATTGGGTGTTCAATTCATGCAAAATCATTTTATTCAAATCTTTTCAAAATAACTCTCTCAACATCTGGAGGAGATTATCAAACTTTTGGGCCTAATATTTTTAACAATCATGTACAAAAGGGAAATTATCCAGCAGATGTTTGGAATATACCTATGTCCTTAGTCTATCAATATAATTCTTATCGTATTGATGACCTGTTTGTAGAGAATAGCAATGTATTAAATACATTGTTCCCTGATGAATCAATTGGAGTTCACTGGTATGGCGGTCACCCAGCAACCAGATATTGGGAAAATACGATAACAAAAGATAATTACCATTTCGGTAATATTATTTCAAAAGTTGTTCACGAGATTTTGGGTTAGTAATGAAAATTTCTATTTTCGGTGTAGGCTATGTAGGTTTGGTACAGGGTGCAGTCCTCGCGGACGCTGGCCATAGCGTTTGTTGTATCGATCCCGACAACAGGAAAATCAATCAACTTAACAATGGGCTAATACCTATTTACGAGCCTAGCCTTCAAAATATGGTTAAGGAATCGCTCGCTGATCGTCGCTTGAGCTTTTCGGTACAACCCAAAGGTGGCATAGCCCACGGAGATATCCTTTTCCTCGCTGTTGGTACACCTTCTAAAGACGATGGGAGTGCCAATCTTGACTATCTTATGGAGGCCGCTGGCTCTATTGGACGTTATATGGCTGGCTATAAAGCGGTCATTATTAAATCTACCGTGCCAGTTGGAACTTCTGACTTAGTTCGTTCGATCATAGAAAACGAGCTTAAACGAAGGGGAGTATCAATAGACTTCGATGTTGTTTCTAACCCTGAGTTTTTAAAAGAAGGCTCTGCTGTTGCAGACTGCAAACGCCCTGACCGGATCGTGATCGGAACCGACAGCGAACGGGCTGAAGCGCTGCTTCGTGAGCTTTATGAGCCCTTTAATAGGAACCATGATCGAATCTTGGTCATGAACCCTCGTAGCGCTGAGATGACGAAGTACGCTGCTAACTGCATGTTGGCCACAAAAATAAGCTTGATCAACGAACTTGCCATTTTGTCGGAACACCTTGGGGCCGACATTGAGTCTGTCCGCCAAGGCATAGGAAGTGACCAACGCATTGGGTACGACTTTATTTACCCTGGCGCCGGTTTTGGTGGAAGTTGCTTCCCCAAAGACCTAGATGCCTTAGTCCACATTGCCAAAGAGGTGGGGTTCGAGCCATTGGTTCTTTCTGCTGTCAAAGCAAGGAATACGGCCCAAAAGAACGTGTTGTTTACGAAGATTCAGAATTATTTCAAAACGAACTTAGCTGGGAAAATAGTCGCTTTGTGGGGATTGTCGTTTAAGCCGAACACGGACGATATGCGTGACGCTCCTAGTCGGGTACTGATGGAGTCACTTTGGGATGCTGGTGTAACCATCCAGGCGTTTGATCCCGTTGCCATGGAGGAGGCCCAGCGTCTTTACGGCCAACATCCCGGATTGGTTTTATGTGGCACCAAGGAAGCTTCGCTCAAAGGCGCAGACGCCTTGGTGATCATCACGGAATGGGCTTCGTTTAAAGCGCCTGATTTTGAACTTATCAAATCGCTGCTAGCTGCACCTGTGATTTTTGATGGCCGCAATTTGTTTGATCCTCAAAGAATGCGCGAAAGAGGGTTTATTTACCATTCCATAGGCAGAACGTAGGAACTCCAATGCGAAGTTATAACGACAACAAGAAGATTTTGGTGACTGGCGGCGCTGGTTTTTTAGGTTCGCACCTGATTGATCGCCTCATGGAGCGCGGTGATGATGTAGTCTGCGTTGACAACTACTTTACCGGTACCAAGCGCAATATTGAGCAGTGGATTGGACACCCGCGTTTTGAGTTACTCCGTCACGATGTGACATTCCCTTTGTATGTGGAAGTGGACCAAATTTTCAATCTGGCTTGTCCTGCGAGCCCGATTCACTACCAACACGACCCGGTTCAAACCACAAAAACCAGTGTCCACGGCGCAATCAACATGCTAGGTCTGGCAAAACGAATTAAGGCGCGTATTTTTCAGGCCAGTACCAGTGAGGTATACGGCGATCCGGCGGTCCACCCGCAAGTGGAGTCGTATTGGGGAAATGTGAATCCCATTGGGCCGCGCAGCTGCTACGACGAAGGTAAACGCTGCGCAGAAACCTTGTTTTTTGATTACCACCGCCAGCACAAGCTTGATATTCGAGTAGCCCGGATTTTTAATACTTATGGCCCTCGAATGCACCCTAACGATGGGCGTGTTGTAAGTAACTTCATCGTTCAGGCACTTCGCGGGGAAGACATCACCATTTTTGGAAACGGCTCTCAAACCCGGAGTTTCTGTTACGTGGATGATTTGATTGATGGCATCTTGCGATTCATGGATTTGCCTTCGGGCCCAGATGGCCAACCGGGACCTCCTGGGCCGATTAATATTGGCAACCCTGTCGAATTCTCTATGTTGGAATTAGCGAATACGGTAATCAAACTGACGGGATCAAAATCCCAGATCATTCATTTACCGCTTCCACAAGACGATCCCTTGCAACGAAAACCAGATATTTCATTGGCAAAGCAATACCTGGATTGGACGCCAACGGTAAAGCTTGAGGAAGGCTTGTCAAAAACCATTTCTTATTTTTCAAAGGCACTTAATGAAAACTAAAGCGCTTGACTTAGGTTGTGGGCTGCAGCCTAACAACCTATTTAAAAAAGACGAAGCCTATGGTATTGACATTCGAGAAAACACTGCGGCTAACGTTCTGAGTGCAGATTTGGCGATCTCGCCGATTCCTTTTCCTGATAATTATTTCGATTGTGTTACAGCACTTGATTTCATTGAGCATATACCAAGGGTTATTTATAACCCAAATATTCGGTTTTGCTTTGTGGAGTTAATGAATGAAGTTTATAGGGTATTAAAGCCAGAGGGGTATTTTTATTCTAGGACGCCTGCATATCCATCACAGGAGGCTTTTACTGATCCTACACATGTTAATATAATAACTGAAAATACATTCCCTATTTATTTCGATGATGTCAATCGATATGCTGCTATGTACGGCTTTAATGGATATTTTAATATTGAAGAGCAAATTTGGCATGACAATAAAGTACACTTGGGTACGTTAATGAAAAAAAAATTACCTAAGATTTAACGATGTCATTATTTCTAGTTAAAAAGCATTAATTTTTGATTGGTTCGATGATGTTTAATTCATTCATGCAAGTAGTAATTTATGTATGAATATGAAAACTATGACTAATCAACCTATAAGTGTGCTGGTGTTGGGCGCTACCGGGATGCTGGGCAATGCTGTTTTCCGTTTATTTGCGCAAAGCCCCGGGTTTGTGACTAAAGGCTCGCTGCGCTCTAGTAATCAACTTCGGTACTTTGCCAAGGATTTACATGCCCACGTAATTTGTGGTGTTGACGTGGAAAATGTTGATAGTCTGACGGGTTTGTTCGCGAAAACAAGGCCAGATGTTGTTATTAACTGTATTGGCCTTGTCAAACAAATAGCAGCGGCAGGTGACCCGCTGGCCGTAATCCCCATCAACGCGCTGCTACCGCATCGGCTAGCTCGGATTTGCGAAGTTGCCCGCGTACGCTTGGTGCACATAAGTACAGATTGTGTATTTTCTGGTACCAAGGGCATGTATAAGGAAGCCGATGTATCCGATGCCAATGACCTTTACGGGCGAAGCAAATACCTAGGGGAGGTGGACTACCCCCATGCGATTACTTTGCGTACTTCCATCATTGGGCACGAGTTGTCAGGTTCTCAAAGCCTGGTGGGCTGGTTTCTTGCCCAGCAAGGGGCGGTTAAGGGGTTTCGGCGTGCGATATTCTCTGGCCTGCCTGCAGTTGAATTGGCGCGGGTTATTCGAGATTACGTGATACCTAGGCCTGAACTCCATGGCCTTTACCATGTTTCTTCAAAAGCAATCAATAAGTATGAGCTTTTGCGGCTCGTTGCAAAGATCTACGGAAAATCAATCGACATTCAACCGGACGACCAGTTGGTCATTGATCGTAGCTTGAATTCGACCCTATTTTGTAAAGCGACTGGCTATCATCAAAAAGAGTGGACCGAGCTAATCCAGCGCATGCACGCTTTCCAATAGTCCATTCTTTTTAAGGTAGAAACTATGTCGATGTTTAAGCAAGATGAACTGAAACTCATGGCCGAAAACTGTGCGCGTAAGATCATGCAGGCCCAAGGGGGGACGCAATATTTCAATGCGCCTTTCCGTCATATCGTGATCGATAATTTTCTCGACCAGAAGTTGGCGAATGTCTGTCTTGAGTACTTTCCGGTATTGGATGACCCAAGTTGGGAGCATGCCAATGACACGGATATTGAGGTGAAATTTCGGACGACTTGGCGGTCAGAGTTTGATATCCCGGATGGCATCGTTGATGCGGTCCGAATTCTGAACTCGGCGCCGTTTCTAAAAGCAGTGGGCGACCGGATTGGTATTCCAAAAATAATTCCGGACCCATACTTCAGCGGCGGGGGGCTGAATGTGACAACAACTGGCGGCCTGCTGGACGTTCACGTCGATGGCAACTATCACGATGCTACGGGTTTGAATCGGCGAATAAACGCAATCCTCTACCTTAACCCTGATTGGCAGGCAGGGTGGGGCGGTGAATTTGGTCTCTATGACGCACAAGGCGATGTTTGTCTTAAGGAGGTCCCACCGCTGTTTAATCGGCTTGTTGTCTTCGATTCGCACGATACCAGTTTCCATGGCTTGCCTGCGCCGTTAGCGTTTCCACCAGGAAAAACACGCAAGTCGATCATCCTTTATTACTACACTAAGGACACGCGACCCAAAGAGCAGGTGGTTGTGGCTGAGCCACATAGCGCCCTGTGGAAGAAACGGGATTTATTGGATAAACGCGGTAATAAGACCCGAAATTTTAATTAACAGGTTGCGAGACACAAGTATGTTTATTGATAAAGTGCTCT
The DNA here is from genome assembly GCA_040403635.1 of Polynucleobacter sp. GTDB lineage: Bacteria > Pseudomonadota > Gammaproteobacteria > Burkholderiales > Burkholderiaceae > Polynucleobacter. The sequence continues at coordinate 3,169 of JBBAKF010000076.1, read as the reverse complement.
TAATCACCGGGGGGACCGGTTCGTTTGGCAATGCCGTCTTACATCGCTTTCTCAACTCAGATATCGGTGAAATTCGTATTTTCAGTCGCGATGAAAAAAAGCAGGAAGACATGCGCATTGCGCTAAATAGCGACAAAGTCAAGTTTTACATTGGCGATGTCCGCGAGTACGACAGTATTCACGATGCCTTGCGTGGGGTCGACTATGTATTTCACGCAGCAGCGTTGAAGCAGGTGCCCTCATGTGAGTTTTACCCGATGGAGGCCATGCGCACCAATGTGCAAGGTGCTGAAAACGTGATGCGTGCCGCCATCGCCAATGAGGTAAAGCGGTGTGTAGTACTCAGTACGGACAAAGCGGTTTACCCAATCAACGCCATGGGCATCTCTAAGGCCATGATGGAGAAGGTGATGGTGGCAAAGTCGCGTCTGTGCGACCCAGGCAAGACAGTGTTGTCAGCTACCCGTTATGGAAACGTGATGGCCTCGCGGGGATCTGTCATTCCTTTGTTTCTTGGTCAGTTGCAAGCGGGTAAACCGTTGACGATTACTGATCCCAATATGACCCGTTTTTTGATGTCGCTTGAAGAGTCGGTCGATCTAGTTTTGTACGCTTTTGAAAACGCCCGCCCCGGTGACATCTTTGTTCAAAAAGCCCCCGCCTCATCTGTCGGCGATTTAGCCCAAGCAATGAAAGATCTGTTGCGTGCGGCCAGTGACATCAAGATCATCGGGACTCGCCATGGCGAAAAGCTTTACGAGACACTGGTGTCCCGCGAAGAAATGGCGCGTGCAGAAGATCTTGGCGACTACTACCGAATTCCGACTGATTCACGCGAACTCAATTACGAAAAGTATTTTGTTCAGGGCGAGGTAGGAATGTCAGAGATTGACGACTACACCTCGCACAACACCCGCCGCCTGAATGTTCAGCAGGTCAAAGAAGTTTTGATGAAGTTGGACATCATTCGGGAGGCAGTCCATGCGTAAACTCAAGGTGATGACGATTGTGGGAACGCGGCCAGAGATCATCCGTCTGTCCCGCGTAATCCCAAAGTTAGACCTGCACTGTGACCATGTGCTGGTACACACCGGCCAAAACTACGATTACGAGTTGAACGGTGTTTTTTTCAGTGATCTTGGTATTCGTAAACCTGATGTGTTCTTGGAGGCGGCAGGGGCAACGGCAGCAGAGACCATTGGTCAGGTCATCATCGCTGCGGACAAGGCGATGGAGGAGCACCAACCAGAAGCGTTGTTGTTATTGGGGGACACCAACAGCAGCCTAGCAGTCATTGCAGCCAAGCGCAGAAAGATTCCGATCTTTCACATGGAGGCGGGCAACCGTTGCTTTGACTCTCGGGTGCCTGAAGAAATCAATCGACGCATTGTTGACCATACGTCAGACATTAATCTAACTTACAGCGATATTGCACGCGAGTATTTGCTGCGTGAGGGTTTGCCCCCTGACCAAGTTATCAAGACCGGTAGCCCCATGCGTGAGGTGATTGAGTATTACCGTGACGGGGTCGATGCGTCTAGGGTGCTGAATCGACTGGAATTGAGTGAGCAAGCTTACTTTTTGGTGAGTGCACATCGAGAAGAAAATGTGGATTCACCTGAAAATCTGCAGCGTTTATTTAACGTGATGAATGCGGTAGCGGAACGGTTTGGACTGCCTGTGATTGTGTCTACCCACCCCCGAACGCGTAAGCGCATCGACGCGATGGCCTTGGTCGCGCATCCGCTGGTTCAGTTCCACAAGCCATTTGGCTTCCTAGACTACATCCGTCTGCAAATGTCAGCGCGGGCTGTTTTTTCGGACAGCGGCACCATCACGGAAGAATCTTCGATATTGAACTTCCCGGCTTTAAATTTACGGGAAGTGCAAGAGAGACCAGAAGGCTTTGAAGAGGGGGCGGTGATGTTTGTCGGCCTTGATGTAGATCGCACGTTGCAGGCACTGGGTGTCCTGGAAAGTCAATCACGCGGTGCAACGCGAACGCTTGCTATGGTCAAGGACTACGAAGCCACGAATGTGTCAGACAAGGTGCTGCGTATTATTTTGAGCTATACGGACTTTGTGAACAAGAAAGTCTGGAGTTGAATTTAATGCTAAAAATTTCCGAATATAACCAAATTGATTTGGCTTTGATATGGCTAAATAAACTCAACTTTAAGAGGTAACCTATGGCTAATCACCTTACAGATGCAATTAATCTTTTTTTAAATGAGTCTGAAACTGTAATAGATTTTTGTTGTGGGAATGGAGTGGTTTCTGATGGCTTCTTATGTTCAGCAATTACTGGTGTTGATGCATATCGGCCATACCTTAGTGAATATACAAAGAGAGTACCAAACTCCAGCGCCATTGAATTGGATTTAAACGATTACAATTCTCTTTGTGAAAAAATAGCCGAAAAATCCTTTGATACTGTAATTTGTGCTGACGGAGTGGAACACTTAAAACGGGATGAATCCATAAGGTTGATAGAGAAATTTGAACAAATTGCAAGAAAAAATGTAATAATATTTACTCCTTTAAACATAAATGACCCTGGAGGAATTGTATTAAACTCACCCCATAATGCTTGGGATGTTGAAGGGGGAGATAATTGGCAAATTCATAGATGTGGTTATTCTACTGACTTCTTTATATTGCGGAGTTACCAAGCATACTCCCTTGGAATTCACCCTAATGTGTATGATGGAACGCCTTACGGTGAAATTTTGTACGTTAAAAATCTTCTGTAAGATATTAGAATAGTAATAAAATTATAAAGTTAATAACGCATTTGCTAATTTATGAAAATACTTATTGCAGCAATTCATCCGCCCGTTTCATCGGGTCGTTATATGGCCTGGGCTTTTCAGCGGCTTGGTCATCAAGTTTTAAGTGTAGGCCCTACAGTGGGTGGTAATGTTTGGAATATGAGTATTGATGCCAAATACAACTGGTCCCCTAATTTCGAAGTAAAAAAAGAGTTAATTGGACATGCACTTGACCTGAAAGATAATTGGATTGAGCTTGAGAAACTTTTTCGCCCTGACCTAGTATTAACTATAGATTCTCAATTCTCAGTCAAAATGGGGCGAAGTGATATACCCCACGCATTGTTTGGCGTTGATAACCATCTATCTGAATATCGGATTGATAATGTTGAATGGGA
>JBBAKF010000075.1:1199-10681 GCA_040403635.1 Polynucleobacter sp. | reverse complement strand
TTTGCGGACTGGTCACCGGTGTTGTAATCGGATTGAGTCCCAGCAACTTTGCAAAGCTGCGTGTTTCGGCTACTGTATAGAAACTACCATTGTCGGTGAATTTTATTAATAGTATGTGCAACCTTGCGCAGCAAAATACACCCTTGTGACTTCGGATCGAATACTCTTGCGGCAACAATAAATTTCATGATTCTGGTTATCTATTAATTAATAAAATATACCATGTTTTATCATTATAGTGAAGTTATAATTTATTTTATGCTATATTTGACCAGATTGAAAATTGCTCACAACACCTCTCTATATATAAAAATTTGTTATAAATGGAATCTATAAATATAAATTTTTCTAAGACTATTTTTTTTAAAATATTTAACAAAGTATTATGATTTATAAATCTAAAAATAATATTGAAACGGAATTGAAAAAACTGACTGCTTATCCTGCTGTAAGGTCAGCATCAATTATTAATGATAAATGGCCTAATAATTATTTTGTATTTATTGATAAATTAGGTGATATTTATTTTAAAGATAAAAAATTTCTAGATGCCAGTGCTTGCTATAAGCTAACACTAGAATCTCCCACAATAATAAAAGAAATTTATTTCAAATTAGCCAACACATTATTTTTGCACGGGAATTATGAAGAATCTTATTACTACGCAAAAAAAATGTATGAATTATTTCCTTGCAATATAGATTACATACGACTTTATATAGAAATTATTTTGATAATTGGTGATGTTCAGGAGGCTGATAATCTATCCAAAAATCTTTTTGAGAAAAATCCTAAAAATGATGATTATAAATTTTTCCTTGCGCAATCAAAGCGTTTACTAGGTGACTTTAGCGGCTCTAGAAAACTATTAGAGCAATTAGAAAATGATACTAATAATATTAAATATTCTTTTGCGTTAGCGGACACAATTGGAGAGGAAGATACACTTTCAGCTATCAATTGTTATGAGAAAATTATTTCGAAAGGCGCGAAACTTTTAGCCATACAGAAGTTTAATCTTTCAATACATTATTTAAGGGAAAGGAATTTCAAAAAAGGATGGGAGTATTTTGAGTTTGGACTTGATAAAACAATAGGTAAACGCGGAAGAAATTTGCCATATAACTTTAAAGGCACCTATAGAATAAGTAATGACGATGAAATAAATAAAAAAGATAAAATATTAGTTTGTTCTGAACAAGGAATTGGAGACCAAATATTATTTTATAGCGTACTCAATGATGCAATAAATGAATCTATAAATTTATTTATTATTTGCGAGGAGCGGATAGAATCTATTCTTAAAAGATCTTTCCCCGTTATTAATTTTAGCTCTAATGGTAATTTTATTAATTCAAATTTAAATAATATGCTGTCGAATGAGCAATTGGGTTACTTCCCACTAGGAACTCTTTATTCCAGATATCGTCCTAATATTGATGCAATTTTGAATATAAATAAAGCTTATATTATTCCAAATGTTACTTTAAAAACTCAATTTAGAACACACTTAGATTATATCGCTAAAGGCAGAAACATAATTGGTATATGTTGGAAGTCTTTCGTTGATAATAATATTTCAATTATAAAAAATATTGATTTTTTGAATTGGCTAACACTATTTACGAATGAAAATCTTATTGTAAATCTTCAATACGGTAATTCTTTAGGCGAGCAACAGTTATTAAATAATCTTAACTTAGAAATGATTTCATTCAATGAGATAGATTTTAAGCACGACCTTGATTCTTGGCTCTCTCTTTCTTGTGCTTGTGATGGTGTCATAAGTGTGTCTTCTTCAATTGTTCATTTTGCGGGTTCAACTGGCCAAAAAGTATCTGTCGTTATGCCTTTTAATCAAGGGCATTGGAGTTTAGGATTGTCTGACAAAGAATCAATTTTTTATCCTAATGTACGTATTTTCAGAGCTGAAGATCGTATTACTGAAACTTCAATAATTCTTGATGCTTATTCTTATATTAAGGGCTAAACATGTCATCTAAAAGAAAGATTACAATTTCCAAATCTATTTCTGGTCCCTCTTTTGTCTTAAATAAAATTCAATCTTTGTTAGAGATAAGAGATTATGAGATCGCTCGAGACTTAGCAACAGAAAATCTAAAAAAATATCCTGATATCGTAGGATTTAAAAAGGCTTTAGCATTTTGTTTAGGGGCAACTGGCGATTTATATAATTCTAAAAAATTGTGGCTTGAGCTAATCAATATTGATCCATACAATGAAGAGAATTTAATTAATCTAGCAGACATTGAATTAAAGCTTGGCAGGATTGACTCTTCATTAGGACTCATGAAATTATCATCTGAATATCATCCTACAAGTATCAAATCGTGGCTTAATATGGCCGGGGCTTATTTACTCAAAGGTGATTTTCAAAATGCTTTAAATGTGTCTCTTCAGGCGGTTAATATTGATCCCCAAAATGCTGATGGATTCCAGAATTTGGGTTCTTCACTTTTTAATCTTGGTATGTTTACGGAGGCTAAGCACGCTTTTGAAACAGCCTTGTTGTTAAATCCTAACTTACAAGAATCAAAGAGTTCTTTAAGTATGGTTTTGGCTAAACAAAATGACTTCAATGGTTCTGTAAAAATTTTGAACGAGCTTATTACATATTCAAAAAAAACAGATCGTATACCTATCGAACAACTTAAATGGGATGCTGCGCTTGTTTATCTGCGCTTAGGTAATTTAGACAAAGGGTTTGAGTATTATGAATATGGCATGCACCCTGAAGTAAGAGGTCATCTTATTCGAAAACCAAATCGTTCCTTTAATGTTCCTAGATGGACGCCTAATTTATCTAAAGAACAACCAGTTTTAATTTGGCGCGAACAAGGTATTGGTGATGAAGTTTTATTTTTAACATGTTTACATGACTTCATTGATAGTGGTTTCACTCCAATTATTGAGACCGATAAGCGCCTTATTCCTATATATGAACGAAGCTTTCCAAATACTACAGTTAGAGAAGCAAAATTTAGAATTAATTACCCGCACGATTCTTATTATGATGATTTCGGTTCTCATTTGCCTATGGGTTCCTTAATGACTTTTTTTAGGAGGGATTTAAGTGACTTTCCTAATAGCTCTGGTTACTTACTTCCTGATAACCTACTAGTTTCAAAATGGCAAGACCGAATAAATTTTCGTAAAAATCAACAAAGAAAATTTATTGGTATTTCTTGGAAAGGTGGTCTATCAGACCCGTTGAGAAATTCTAAATATACTAAATTAATCGATTGGTCTAATTTACTGAACAATCCTAATTATGAATTTGTCAATCTCCAATATGGTGATTGTTCTGATGAACTTCTAGAGGTTGAGTCTGCATTAGGTATTAAGATTCATAGATGGGATGATCTAAATCTAAAGAATGATATTGATGAAATATTTGGCTTACTTGCAAACTTAGACGGTTTAGTAACTGTAAGCACTGCAATTTGGATGTTTGCTGCTGCTGTGGGAACGCCGACAACACTTTTACTTCAAACCAATCATTGGACTATGTTTGATCAAAATTACACCCCATTTTTCCCTAATGTTAAATGCCTTGTCACGGATGATAGCAATCAGGTTATTCCAGATTTGCTTGCACAAGCGCTATAAGCGCTACTTAACACGTAAAAAAAACCCGATACAAAGTATCGGGCTTTTTAATGATGCGCTTTTTTTATTTCAACAAAGCCAGCACAGACTGACCGGACTGATTAGCCTGAGCCAACATAGCTGTAGCAGCTTGGCTAATAATCTGTGATTTAGCTAGATTAGTAGTTTCATTTGCGTAATCAGTATCTAATATACGGCTTCTTGAAGCGTTTATATTTTGATTAGATTCAGTCAAATTATTAACTACGCTATCCAGTCTGTTCTGATAAGCGCCTGATTTAGCTTGTTGTAAGCTTATCTGCTTTATAGCACCATCTAAGGAGGCAATTGCAGTCATTGCCCCAGAGGTAGTAGTAACGTCGAGTTTATCCACAGATAGGCTATTGGTTGAGCCACCAAATGTACCCGACGAGAAACCAAGAGTAGCTAATTTACTGTTACCGGAAGAAGCACTAGTGATTGCAAATGGGTTACTAGAAGTCAATGAAACTGTTGATACATAAGCCATTGGTGCACTGCCTGATGCCGAAACAGCAGTGTAAGCAGCCGAAACACCATTGGCTATCATTGAATCAAGTCCAAGCGATGCTGCCGTTGCTATTGAACCTCCGTTACTAGCTGAAATAGATATTGATCGTCCATCTACTGCAACTAATGTTAATCCACCACCGTTATCAGAAGCCACTACTCCAGTTTGACCTTGAGAAAGGTTGATTACATCTGCCAAGTTCTGACGTGTTAGGTTTGAATTGAAAGCAACACTAATACTTACACCATTCAGCATAACTGCGCTAACTCCAGCACTTGTATCCATAGCAGCCGCGCTAAATCCGCTTCCCACTAGCGTGTTTGCGTTTGCTTTAGCAGTTACGCCTGTAAGTGAAGACACTTTATTGATAGCAGCAGCCGTAGCAATAGCGCTAGATACTTTCGTTCCTGCAGTAGTCGAATAAGTTGCCAGATCATCTGTAGCGACTGCTGCACCTACAGTTACACCATTTATTTGAAGTGCATCACCAGTTAGCGCTTGAAATGCACTTGTTGATCCAGCCCTTGCTCTTGTAACAGTTGTTGCTGTATTGCTGTCGAATGTTCCAGCTATCAATCCAGTATTTGCTAGAGTTCCACCTACTTTACTTGAAATGGTTATAGGATTTCCATCGGTACTTTGCAATGAGTACGTACCTACATATGTACCCGCAGCACCAAGGCCTGTTATCTCGGCAGTCATGGAGCCGCCATAAGTTCCAATAACAATATTTCTTCCATCTGCTGAAACTAGAGATACTCCATGGTAGTCATCTCCATTGTCAACGGCTGTTACGCCAGTTTGTGCAGACAATTGATTGATAGCTTGAACAGTTGCTTGTCGAGCAACGCTGGTGCTTCCGCTTGTGCCTAAAGAAAATGAACTAGTAGTAACTCCATTGATAGTTACAGTTCCTGTGCTGCTGTTTGCAGTAGTTGTCATAACAGCTGTATTTCCATACACAGTGTTAGCATTTACACTTGCAATAACTTTGCTCTTGTCTGAAACCATATTGATTGCAGTTGCTTTTGAAATTGCGCTACTGCTGAAACTTGCACTAGATAAATTATCGTACTTATCGTATGTTGGTGCTACTGTAATTCCATTAATTATCAAATCACCTTCAGATATCGCTGTAGCAGTCAGGCCACCTACGCTTGTCAATGCAGCTGGAGTATTTAAACCCAAATCCTTTGTTTGAGCAGAATCAAACTTCATCTTCATTGTGTCATTCTGGTTAACACCAGTCTGCAAAACAATATTGCCTGCTGAGCCATCTAACAATTTAATATCGTTGAAATTAGTTTGCTTAGCAATATTGTTGATTTGATCTTTTAATTGAGAAACTTCAGCCTGTATAGCCTGGCGGTTTTCAGCTGAGTTAGATCCGTTAGCTGACTGAACAGCCAATTCACGCATACGCTGCAACATGTCGCCAATATTTCCCAATGCGCCTTCGGCAGTCTGAGTCATAGAAATACCGTCATTTGCATTACGAATAGCAACTGCATAACCACGAATTTGTGAAGTCATACGGTTAGTGATAGCAAGGCCAGCGGCGTCATCAGCTGCGCTGTTAATACGCAAGCCAGTAGACAAACGCTCCATAGATGTTTGTTGCTTTTTCTGAACATTGCTCAACGAGCCTTGGGCTGCAAGAGCGCTGATGTTGGTGTTGATAACGGCCATGGTGTTTCTCCTTAAATGCCATCAATAAAATTTGGAAATTGACCTATTCAACTTCCTCATGGTCAATGATTCGTCAGTTTTAAAAATTACTTTAATTATTTTTTAAACTTGTTACGCAATTGCGTTGTGCAATACGCCTTTGAGGCGGTCAAAGTTATGCGCGACTTGCACAATCACTTCATTGGGTATTTGTCTTACGACCTCTCCTGTTAATTCATTGCGAACAATAACAACTGGGCGGCCAAGGGAAGGGTCCACGCTAAAACTCAAACCGCGTCCGCCAGCTTGCATTTGTTCATTTAACTTGGTGATAGCCAAATCTAAATTACGTTGCATGCCCTCGGTGTCGACTCGAATATTTGACTTAGGGACTTTCATCTCAACGCGCGCAGGCTCCGTTGGGCTAGCCGATGCGGCTGGCTTAATTGGCGTGTATTGCGGCTCTAAAGGAGCGGCTTGAATACGAGTTTCCATACTTGTCTTCCTTTCATAGGTGTAAAAACACCTTTGCTGTGCACATATATCGACACCAGCTAAGAAAACTTTAGAAACTGGTAATTGAATACCTTAGGACACCTAAAAATCGGTTTGGCAACCAAGAACTTGAGGGTTTTATTTAATAAAGTGTAAAAAGTGTAAAGATTGCTAAAGTTTTCCGCCTTCGTGTTTTGGCTTGCTTCATACTGAACCATGACCGGCAATAAATTGCCGCTTTTTCATATGTTGAAAACCTAGGAGCTTAAACATGAATATCAATACAAACATTAACGCTTTAATTGCTGGCAACGCCTATGCAACCGCTGCGACTGCCTATGCACAAGCCAGCCAAAGAATCAGCACACAACTGAGAGTCAACAGTGCCAAAGATGATCCTGCGGGGCTTGGCATGTCAAACGTATTGCAAGCCAAGATAGCTTCCTACGCCAAGGCAGTGGACAACATCAATTCAGGTATTACGGCTTTAAGTACAGCGGACTCCACTCTGACGCAAGTGCAAACTCTGCTTACTTCCATGAAAACGCTAGCCACTTCATCTGCAAGCGCCAGCACCAGTAGCACCACCAGAACCAGCAACCAAGCAACTTTCGCGACCTACATCACGCAATTAGATTCTTACGCTAACACGGCTTATTTCAATGGCACATCTCTTTTGAATGGCAATACTCCAACTTTGACCATACAGTCTGGAATTAATGCTGGTGAGACCTCCAAAGTCACTTTCGGATCTGTTCTCTCCTCTGCACTGGGATCTGGTAACCCTCTTGCTCTAATGTCATTAGGCTCTTCAACAACTGCTCTCACCTCAGGCGATTTACTTATAAATGGTTATACAGTTGGAGCATCTTTGAGTACAGATGACTCGCTCTCATACGACTCCAAGGCAGGTAGCGCCATTGCAAAGGTAGCTGCTATAAACCGCATTACTGGTAGTTCGAACGTCAAAGCGATTGTGGGCGCCACGAATGTCTCGGGCACGGCTATGACCGCTGCGGGAACGGGAACAGCCGGAACGATCACTATCAATGGAACAGCTATAGCCTTAACGTTGTCTACAAGCAGCGATTACGCAACAAACCGAGCAGCTGTGGTTACTGCTATTAATTTAAACAGCATACAAACTGGTGTTACAGCCGTTGATAACAACAGCACTGCTCAAGGTGTTAGCTTGAAAGCAAGCGACGGGCGTAATATCACTGTGGCTTTTGATGGTGTTAATTTGACGTCTGCCAATACGGGGGTGGGTGCAAATGCAACGTATGCAGGAACCTATACGCTGAGAAGCCTTGATCAAACTAGCATTATTATTTCTAGCAGTGTCGGCGGTACTTTGGCCAATGCGGATCTTGCCCTGGGAACCTACGCTAGCAACATAGCTCAGTTTTCTACCAAAAATCGTGGTGCATCCACTTCTGCTCCCACTGCACTAATTGCTGGTGATCTAGTCATTAATGGTTACTCTATTGGCGCAGCACAAACTTCCTACGACACGGCTTCTGACGCAACAGCGACCTCCTCCACCAAAGCTGCCAGTGGAATTGCTTTGGCAGCGGCTATCAACGCAAAAACCTCAAGTACTGGCGTAACAGCAGCTGTTAACTCCAACGTGGTAGTTGGAACAGGATTTATTGCAGGCTCAGTTTCCTCTATTTATTTGAACGGAAAAACTATTGCCGCAAGTCTGAGTAGTAGTTCTTCAATCGCCGATGTGGTGACACTCATCAACACATATACAGGCCAAACCGGCGTCACCGCTACCAACAACGGTAGCGGAGTCACCCTAACGGCCTCCGATGGAAGAAATATTTCTGTTGGCACCAATACAGGTACAGGGGCTGCGATTGGCATTTCAGGCATGTCAGCCGCCGCATTAAGCACCACCGCCGCAGAAACGTATATTGCTACTGTCAAGTTGTCAGCTAGTTCAGCATTTACTGTTGCAGGTGGCACCAATGCGAACACTAATTTCAAGGCAATGGGTTTTAGAGAGGGAACTTATGGCGGCGTATCGAGCGACACCAAGGTCGCGTCCCTTGATATTTCAACCCAAACCGGGGGTACCAACGCCCTCACCACCTTGGCTGATGCTATCAATACGGTGTCTGGTTACCAAGCTGCTGTCGGTGCCCAGTTGAGTGTGCTTGGGTATCAGAACACCTTTGTTGGAAATATGAAAACTACGTCTACCACCGCGTATGGAAACATCATGAACTACAACTTAGCTTCTGAAACTGCGGCATTGGCAACGGCCCAAACTAAACAAAACGGGGCGATGGCCATGCTTGCGCAAGCTAATATTTCTCAAGATTTAGTAACCTATTTATTGAAAAAATACATCAATTAATAAACTAATTTAATTAAATAATTTTTTTACTAAAGTTTTTTAATCTCATGTCGATTCCGCTTTGGGATACCCCAAGGTGGAAAACATGGTGATTGAAAGACTTGAACTCAGCCAACTCGCACTTACAAGCAACGTCGCAACGCTCTCAAAACTAGACGTTGGTGACAGCATTTTTTGCGAAGACATGAAAAAAGCGCACAGCTTGCGTGCGCTTTCTTATTATTTTGTCAAATCGCGCAATCTGCCCCGTAAATATGTATTTCGCAAAATGGACCACGGTTGGCGCATCATCCGCATCAAGTAATAGGCTTACTTATTGGTGTAGGTTGCCATCATTCCGTCAAAGGTTGCCTTCAAACTAGTCTTTTGAGCATTCACATTACCCACTAGGCTATCCATAGACGCAAATTGCTTTTGGTAACGGGCAAGCAGAGCATCCATCCTCAACTGCAAGGCAGCCAACCTAGCGCGATACTTGTCGTTCTCTGTATTGGCGTTGTTGGTTTTAGTTGTTAGCGGACCTGTTGTACTCAGTAAGTCAGTAAGTTTTTTAACAGCATCACCAGCAATACCTGCACGCAAACTGCTGTAAGTGCTTAAGTTGTTATAACCACCTGTAAATAACTTGGTGACATCTTCAAAATTGTTTTGTAGGGCGGTATCTAACTTAGTGGCATCTAGGCTCAATACGCCTTTTTCATTCAAGCTATAACCAAGTTGGCTCAGCGAACCCATGCCTTTACCAGGCGTACTTGACGGGCTAAACAGCAAATTGCGAATCTGCTGGCGAAT
>JBBAKF010000075.1:0-1099 GCA_040403635.1 Polynucleobacter sp. | reverse complement strand
ATCAATTGCGCTTTGTATCCGCGGCCGCTGCCATTGATAGCATCGACAACGCCAGCAGGCGTATCAGGATAAGCCTGCTTAGTTAAGCCTATGCCAGTAATTGTTTTACCAGAAGCTGAGGACACCGTTAGCGCAGATCCAGAGTAACTCACGCTCACGTCATCTGTTCCATCTAGCGCACGCAATTGAAATTGCAAGCTTTGCGCTAAGGACGACATATTGGGTGTTGCGGACGCTGGAATCAGAGTCCGGACTGTTCCACCAATATTGACGGTGAAAGAACTGAAATCACTTAACGACGGAACCGTGCCAAATGCAGCACCAGTAATCGTTGCACCGGAAGCGGTTCCAACGGTTGCTCCACTGTCCAAGTTAATGACGGTACTCTTAGAAAGACTAGGTGCACTAACAATACGTGTTGACGTAGCAGAAGTAATCGTTAAATTAGTACCGCTATCAACACTAACACTCAAATCTGTAGTGCCTTCAATGTTGCGGAGTTGTTTTTGTATATCTGACGCTAAATCGGTAAGCGTTGCAGAGGTAGGAGACGGCGCTAAGTTATAAACAGTGCCATCCACTGTGACAGAAAAGTTTTTGAAGTCACTCACCGAGGGAGTGGTTCCAAAATTAGGCGCAAAAATAGTTGCGGTATTGGAAGTAATAGAAGTGGATGCCGTCCCTACTGACACTCCGGCGTTATTGCCAGCAAGAGTTAACGCAAAGCTGTTACCGCCATTGATCGCTGTAGAAGAAGTTGCAAATCCAGCACTAATACTTCGCTGCGCCTGGGTCAATGAACTGACAGACACCGTGTGTTGGCCAGATAGTGCCGAACCCGAGGCCACAATGCCAACCGCACTGCTGTTGCTGTTCGTTACTGTCAAGCTGTTAAAGCTGTCTTTGTCTTTTACCGCCGTCATAGCGTTTTTTAACTCAGACATCATGAACATCACTGCCGACATACCACTTACCTTGGCGTCGTTTTTAGCAATTTTTGCGTTAATCGCATTTGCCTGTGGTGCTTGCTCTGCCGAAACTAAATTCTGCGCCAAAGAAGCCACATCTACCCCAGACCCAGCACTCAAAGAAGAAATAA
>JBBAKF010000074.1:0-10696 GCA_040403635.1 Polynucleobacter sp. | reverse complement strand
AATACCCGCAACCGCGACAAAAGCACCCATCGCACCAAAACAGCGCCCCCCTAGCATCACACATAAATTGACGATGTTAGGTCCTGGCAAAACCTGTGCGACTGCCCATTCTTCAGTAAATGCTTGGGGTGTAAACCATTTTCGTTCTTCTACTAAGACCCTTCTAGCAACTGGAAAAACCCCACCAAAGCCTTGTAAGGCCAGCGTAGTCATTGCCCAGTAAAGTTCTCGTAAAGATTTTGGATTGTGTTCAACTTGCAGTGTATTGTCTTGCATATATTAATTTTTATGACTCAATAAGTTAAAGGATATACTAATTGATTGTGAAAAATATTTTCCTACTTCTCCTGATTCTTCTTTTATCCATCTTGCCCCCCATGACACACGCCCAATCCATCCAACTCATCAAGTCTGAACTCGCACCTTCCGGTAAATTACGCGCCTCAATCAATGTGGGCAACCCCATCTTAGCAAAGAGGGACTCCACTGAGGCCCAACCTTATGGTGTCTCTATTGATCTTGCGAAAAATTTAGCCAAAGAATTACAGGTCGAACTCGAACTCGTTGTGTTTGATGCAGCAGGAAAATCTGTGGATGCAGTAGCCAACAAAAAAGCTGATTTTGGTTTTTTTGCTATTGACCCTGTGCGTGGTAGAGAAATTAGTTTTACTAGTGCCTATGTTGTGATTGAAGGCGCCTACGTGGTTCCAGGGAACTCGCCTATCAAAACGAATGAAGAAGTCGATCAAGCCAACAACAGGATTGTGGTGGGTAAAGGAAGTGCCTATGACTTGTACCTGACCCGCGAAATTAAAAACGCACAAATTGTGCATGCCCCAACCTCACCGAAGGTTGTTGAGTTTTTTGTGAGTGGCGGTTATGAAGTTGGCGCAGGTGTAAAACAACAGCTTGAAATGGATATTCCCAAATATTCCAATTTAAGACTTCTGCCAGGTCGCTTTATGCAAATTAATCAAGCAATGGGCCTACATAAGGATGCTAGTGATGCTTCAAAAGCATACCTAAAAAACTTTGTAGAACGGATGAAGGCGAGTGGCTTTGTGCAAGAGGCATTAACTCGGCATCAAATTCAAGGCGCTACAGTTGCCCCAGCTGGGGCAGAGTAACACCCTCTTGAGTTAATGCCAATATTCCCCCAAGGATTGCATTACTAGAGTTGCTATTTCAATAGTCTTTTGTTGCCCTCAGAGTAAAAAACTCTGATGATGATTTGTAATTTCATGGCCTATTCCCATAGGTTATTTAAGCATATATGCCTTTGGGATACTTCCCAAATAATCATGAAACAATAATTAACTATTATTTTTTAAATATAGTTTCGATTCAATCTTTTTATGAAAAAGCCCATCGTTAAAAATCCTGTTGCTAAAAATATGGCCAAACTCCATAAAAATGCTGGGGCACATGGCAAAACAGAAAAAGCAAAGCGTCGTTCTGAAACGATTGCCCTCCAAAACACGTTGGTCGAGGAATTAAAGGTCAAAAAAACTTCTTAAGAAGTCATGGGCATATTAATTTGTAATTTCCTGTGAAATTATTTAACTTGAGCGATTTGTCATACTAATTAAGAAATAATATATCTATCGATTGATCAATTTAAGGACACCAATGAACTTATCTCTAAAAGCAACCCTTTTAACTCTTAGCCTAATGGCAACTACAAGTGTTTTTGCTCAATCCAAATTTGAGGGGCCTTTTATTCAAGGTGCGATTGGTTACACCAATGTTTCGCCAACTTTTGATGAGACTATTACCCTATCCAACCAAACGCGACATCCACAAAATATCTCCGCAGAAAACTTATCTGTATTGACCGGCAATATTGCCGCTGGTTATAGTTTTCGTGTTGCCCCGCAGTGGTTATTGGCGGTGAGTGTTGATTACATGCCAACGGCTTCCGGCTCAGCAAAAACTAATGTGAGTTTCCCCAATGTGTCTGGATTAAATGGATTGAACGGTTCTTACCAAATGAAAAATCCCTATAATTTGTCAGTGATGCCTGGATATGAGTTATTAATGAATCAAGTCATCTACGGCAAGGTCGCCTACACGGAAGCAAAAGTTGTTTATAGTGATTCAGTGATACCCGCCACTGAAGTCAAAATGTCTGGATATACCATTGGACTGGGCTATAAACAAGCCCTAGAAAGCCAGCTATATGTCTTTGCTGAAGGTCTTTATACCAAATTTGAGGATAAAACTGCCAGTACCAATGGGGCCTATAGTGGTGGTCTACTTAACTCATCTCTTACTGCCGGAGCTTCTGGTTTTACTGTTTTAGTAGGTGCAGGATATCGTTTTTAAGTGCCACAAAATTAGTTAAAAAAGATGATGTCAAGTTTCAACTTTGATGGCGTAGCCATAAAAAAGTTATTTATTCCCCAGTTCTCTGCATAAGGAGCGCGCTCTATCTAAGATGGCTCTCCTCACAATGATGAGAAAGATGCCTAAGTACGCAGACTTCGTGCCACATGGCTTTAGATCAACATTCCGAGACTGGGCGGGGCTGGAGACCACTGAATACTCAAATAAGACTGTTGAGCTAGCTTTAGCGCATACGATTCAGAACAAGGTAGAAGCGGCCCATAGAAGGCAAGATCAGCTGGAAAAACGGGTTTGCTTGATCAGCGACTGGCAGGGCTTTGTAGAAAAACTCATGGAGAATCTGTCCGGTAAAGAGGTGTCCCTTTGACGAAATTACAAGCCTAAATTTTCTACTTAAAACCATTAAAATACTCATAAATAATTCATTAAAACACTTAAAGACTTATTTATGAGTCATATTTATTGACCTATGGCGTATAAACAGGTATATTAAAGTCTCATACTTAACAAAATTCATGAGGCAACTATGCGCATAGATCAAGAACTGACCCTAGCATCAAAGCAACTTGACCAATCCGCTGAAATAGCGCATTGCCTTGTTTCTTTGCGTCTTGCGCGTCGTGTTCGCCAAGGCGAAGCAGCAATTCGTGCCGGCTTATCACGCGCTACTGCACAACGCATTGAAAAGGGTGATCCTGGTGTAGCTATTGGCGCGCTTCTGCGTTACTTAGATGCAATCGCTCCAGGCATGAACTTGTTGCAACTCTTAAGCGGAGATGATCCTGCGATCATAGCCTTAGAGCGTCGCTCACGCCCACAACGCGTGCGTAATTTAAGTACAGCGGAAATGAAAGCGCTTGATTTCTGATGGCCAATACCACTAAAGATCTTTTTGTATTTGCCAATCTTGACGGGGAGTTTTTACCAGCAGGTCAACTGCAAGTGGATGAAGAAGGCTCAAGACTCATTGCCTCATCATTTGCTTATGGCTTGCGTTACTTAGATAGGAGCAACGCACAAGAAGTGGATCCAGTCACTCTTAGCCTTAGGAATAAAATAGAGATCAAAGGCAAGCGCCTCGTTCCACCAAATGGCTTAGAGGCCTTTGGTGGAATACGGGATGCTGCTCCTGATTCTTGGGGAAGAAGAGTGATTGAAACTAGACTGAAGATTCCAGCTAATAGCCTTCCGGAATCAAGCTATCTACTCGAAGCAGGCAGTGATCGTGTTGGAGCTTTAGACATTCGATCTTCTTTAGATCAAGAGGAGCGCCCTGCTCACGAAAGTATTCGCAATCTATCATACGTACTCGAGGGTGCGCAGAAAATTGAGGCGGGCTTGCCAGTATCAGAAGCACTATCCAAAATTTTGATTGTGGGTAGCGGTCTTGGGGGCATGCGTCCTAAGGCAAGCGTGCGCGATGATGAAAACATTTTATGGATGGCCAAGTTCCCAGGTAACTCTGATGGCGCTTTAGATGTACCAAGCATTGAATACGCCACACTCCAACTTGCGCAGTTAGCCGGTCTCAATGTAGCACAAACTCAATTAGCACAAGTTGGTAAGAAAAAAGTGTTGATGGTCAAACGCTTTGATCGCTCTTGGACTGCTTTTTCTCGAGCAGTAGAAATTCGTCATCATGTCGTTAGCGCCCTCACCTTAGTTGCCTGTCATGAATCAGAGTCCAATACAAAAAGTTATATGGATATTGCGGATGCTATCCGCAGATATTGCGTAGTTCAAATAGTCAAAGCTGATATTGAAGAACTATATGCGCGCATGATCTTTAATATTTTTGTTAGTAACGATGATGATCATTTACGCAATCATGCATTCTTATGGAATCATAAGCTAAAGGGCTGGAGCCTAAGTCCGCTCTATGATGTAATGCCTCATGCAGTCATTGCAAGTGAGCGTTATCAACATCTAGGCGTTGGGCCTCGAGGTAAATTAGCCACACTCGATAATGCCTATGGTGCCAAAGAGCGCTTTGGCTTATCCGCGCAGCAAGCAAGCGCCACTATCGATCGCGTATGGCGAGTAACTAGGCAATGGAAAACTCACTTCGAGAGCCTAGGAATTACTGCAGATCAAATCGAAGGAATCTCTCTAGCCTTCAGACATATCGATGATATTTGCAGCGCTGAATTAATCAAGACTTTAGCCAAAGACTAAGCTCTCATTATTGATCTGACCTAATTTTTAGTACCACTCCCAAAATCACAACTTGTTCCGGTTTGATACGTTGACCTTTAGGCATTTTTTACTCCTTTTAGAGATAGATTATCAAAAATTTCTCTCTTTGGGAGTGGTACTAAAAATTAGGTCAGATCACCCCCTCCAGAAAACATTGACCATCGATAAGGTTAAATAAACGAACCAATGGAGCTGGTTTAAATTGAAAAATTGGGTAGGCAAGCAAAAGGTAACAACATAAAAATGTTACGCCAAATGTTATACATAATTTTAAATTGCCGGTAGAGCCTAGTAATATATAGGCCATTGGCGGAGACGAGAAGATTCGAACTTCCGATCCAGGGTTTAGCCAGATGCTCCCTTAGCAGGGGAGTGCCTTCGACCACTCGGCCACGTCTCCGTAAAACACTAAAACTACAAGTTTGCTATTCTAACGGATTTATCGAAAACCCCCAAGGAATATCAACAACTTATTTGTACAAGCAACAACCTTTTAGTTCTGTTCGAGCTCGAATGCTTTATGTAATGCCCTAACCGCAAGCTCCATATACTTTTCATCAATTAATACTGAAATCTTAATCTCACTCGTAGAGATCATCTGAATATTGATCCCCTCTTCCGAGAGCGTCCTAAACATCTTACTGGCAATACCCACGTGCGAACGCATTCCCACCCCAACTACAGATACCTTGGATACCTTGGGGTCGCCAGAGATTTCTTTCGCCCCCATATGCGCTTGTACTTGTGTTTTTAAAATCTCAGAGGCTTTTTGATAGTCTACTCTAGGCACTGTAAAGGTAAAGTCGGTCTTTCCATCTACGGACTGATTCTGAATGATCATGTCAACATCAATATTGGCGTCCGCAATCGGCCCCAAAATTTGATAAGCAATACCCGGCTTATCCGGTACGCCAAGAACAGTAATTTTTGCCTCATCTCGTGCAAACGCGATTCCCGATATCACTGCAGCTTCCATTTTGTTATCTTCCTCAAAGGTAATTAATGTGCCAGATATCATCTCCTGCTCAAGAGGGATCATTGGATCCGTCAAAGATGATAAAACCCGTGTTTTGACACGATACTTGCCAGCAAATTCAACAGATCGAATTTGTAAAACTTTAGACCCAAGACTTGCCATCTCAAGCATTTCTTCAAAGGTAATTCTCTCTAATCGCCGTGCCTCATCACACACTCGAGGATCAGTCGTATAGACACCATCCACGTCCGTATAAATCAAACACTCTTCGGCGCCTAAGGCTGCTGCAATCGCTACCGCAGACGTGTCAGACCCACCTCTTCCAAGAGTCGTAATATCACCGTGCTCATCTACTCCCTGAAACCCCGTGATCACTACAACTTTACCCTGCCCTAAATCAGCCAGTACTTTTTCTTTTTCAATCCCCTGAATGCGTGCCTTTGTATGCGCAGAGTCAGTACGAATCATGACCTGCCAGCCCGCATAGCTGATTGCAGGGACACCTTGCATTTGCAAAGCTAATGCAAGCAAACCTGAGCTCACCTGCTCGCCAGTACTTGCAATTTGATCTAATTCCCGAGGATCGGGATCAAGGCTGATCTCCTTAGCTAAACCTAATAAGCGGTTAGTCTCACCAGACATCGCTGAAGGCACGACAACAATCTGATGGCCCGCTCTTTGCCATTTGGCTACACGCTTAGCTACGTTTTGAATACGCTCGGTGGACCCCATCGAGGTGCCACCATATTTATGTACGATTAATGCCATAAGGATACTGAAGCGTAATTTATACGCTCTTTATGAAGATAAAAGAAGTATTTTACACGTTTGTATGATTGCTCAGGCAATCTTTAGTGCATGGTGTCTTGGGTGAATACTGGGACAACACGAGGACCTAGTTGCGTCATGAGATCCACATTACAACCCACTCCGGCGACAGCTAATAGATGCGTATCAATATATAAAATTTTAGCGCTACGCTGCCACGGGGGAATATCTTGCTCCTGAAATATGTTTTTTAGCGTCTTGCGGGATTGCTTTGGATGAATTCGGATCTTTTCACCTCCCTGTCGCTCTTTTTCAATCAAACTCTTTTGTTTAACTGCAAGTTCAAATACATCTAAGGGCAGGCCAAACTCGGTGGAATCCACATCGACTTGCTTAAAGTCCCACCGACCTAATGGGGTACTGATGTCGTTGACTGTCAGTTTTTGTCGCCATACTCGTAAGTGTTTGCCGTCATGCACCCACTGTAATTGATGATCTGATAGATCTTTTAACTGTTCTAAATCTACCCACCAGGCATTTAAGCGCTCTTCACTAGGCATCGCCAAGCCTTGTAAATAAATCCATCGACGCAAGGCATTATCGGCCCGGGCAATATCTTCGTAACGTAATGCCATTAATGAAATCAGATCTAAACCGATTTCGGTGGTCATCGGATTCAGATCAATATCCGCCAATTGATTGAGTAAATTCTGGGCATCTGCCATATGAGATGCGGTACGGCTTAAATTTTTTCTCAGTTGCGGCTGCACCTTTTCTAAAATCGGCATGACCCGTAAGCGTATGAAATTTCTTGTGAAATGATCGTCCTGATTGGTGGGATCTTCAATCCAGTCTAAATGGTATTCATAGGCATAGGCCTCGAGTTCTTTACGGGTAAGGTCAATGAAGGGTCGCCATACTCGAATATCTGTTTGATCCATCATCCGCTGCGAAGCCATACCCGATAAACCGGCGAGTCCGGAACCCCGTAAGAGTTGTAAAAGAACCGTCTCAGCTTGATCGTCTTGGTGATGACCTAGTAATAGATCAGAAACACCATAATGCTGACACATCTCCACTAAAGCATCATATCGGGCCTGTCGCGCTTGAGCTTCAATATTATCAAGCTCATCAATATCCTTAGGCCAGCTCAAGATCCGAAAATCAAACTCCACCTCAAAGGCCTGCGCTATCTTGGCGCAGTGCATGACCCAATCATCTGCGCTGTCTTGTAAACCATGGTTAATGTGCAAAGCAATGACATTCTCAGGCCCATAAGCGGCTACTGTTGAGTGCAACAGTACTGTTGAATCTAAACCACCGCTGAAAGCTACAGCAATCTGCGCTACGGAATCAATCCTTTGTAGCTTACTTGACGGAGGTATCTTTGAACTTACCATAACTCATGAGCCTTTCATGACGGCGTTCAAGTAAATCTTTGACAGTCATGCCAGAGAATTGGCGTAAAGATTCAGCCAGAGCACGCTTAAGACTACTACATATACCCTCGTAATCTCGGTGCGCTCCGCCAACTGGTTCACTAACAATTTTGTCAATCAAACCCAAACCTTTTAGGCGGTGTGCAGTAAGTCCTAGTTGCTCCGCAGCCTCAGGAGCCATCTCCGCAGTTTTCCATAATATGGAGGCACAACCTTCAGGTGATATCACTGAGTAGGTTGCAAATTGCAACATTAAGACCATATCACCCATCGCAATCGCAAGTGCTCCTCCGGAACCGCCCTCACCAATGATCGTTGCGATGATGGGTACTTTAAGTTCAGCCTGGGTATACAGATTGTGGCCAATCGCTTCAGATTGATTACGCTCTTCTGCATCGATTCCCGGATAAGCTCCTGGAGTATCTACGAACGTAAATACGGGTATCTCAAATTTTTCCGCCAAACGCATGAGGCGCATTGCTTTACGGTATCCCTCAGGACGACTCATCCCAAAGTTACGTAAAGCACGCTCCTTCGTATCTCGCCCTTTTTGATGACCGATCACCATACATGAGGCGCCATTAAAACGCGCTAAACCTCCAATAATCGATAAGTCATCACCAAATGATCGATCGCCGTGTAATTCATGGAAATCGGTAAATATTTGCCCTAAATAATCTAATGTATAAGGGCGCTGGGGATGCCTGGCAATTTGCGACACTTGCCATGGTGTGAGCCGGGTATAAATGTCTTTCGTTAGTTGCTGACTTTTTTCAGCCAGACGACTAATTTCATCCGATATATCCACCGCAGATTCATCTTGAACAAATCGTAACTCTTCGATTTTGTTTTCTAATTCTGCAATGGACTGCTCAAAATCTAGGAAAGTAGTTTTCATGGCCTTATTTTACATCTAGCATCTGTTTTTAGATGATTTTTATATTAATAATCCACCGGAATGGGGTCAATACTCCGCCATAAATACCAAGTTGCCACTGTTCGGTATGGTGCCCAATTTTCAGCAACTTCACGCGCTTCTGCTCGCGTGACTTTCTCCCCACTGAAATAATTGATCGAGATTGCCCTTAATAAGCCAATATCATCCAAGGGTAATACATTGGGGCGCTTTAAATTAAAAATCAAAAACATCTCCGCCGTCCATCGCCCAATTCCCCGAATTGAAGTCAATTCTTTGATGATCACTTCATCATCTAATGTATGCCACATCTTTTTAGCCAACCCTTGGTGTGCAAAATGATCTGCCAAATCCTTAACGTATTCGATCTTACGATAGGATAAGCCAGCCCCGCGTAAGATTTCAGTATCCATCAACAACACTTGATTGGGCGTCACTTTGGGCATACTCGCTTCAAAACGATTCCATACCGCTTGTGCGGCAGCGACTGATATTTGCTGTCCAATGATTGATCTAGCTAAGGTTAAAAAAGGATCGCCTCGAGAAGTAATTCCAGCGTCTTTAAATTGGGGAATAATCTTTTTTAAAATACGATCTTGACGAATCAATTTTTGACATGCCAAATCCCAGTACTCCTCATCACCCTCTAACTTTTTCGGCATGTCTAACCTTTACGATTGTTTTCGCCAACCAGTTTTTCCTTGGGCTTGATCCTCAAGAACAATGCCTTTACCCAGTAAGTCTTGACGAATTTGATCTGCTAGGGCGAAGTTTTTGTTCATCTTCGCAAGTCTGCGCTCTTCAATCAAGTCCTCAATTTCAGACTCACTCAACTGCAAGTCTCCCCGTCGTAAAAAGTCCTGCGTATTTCTTTGGAGTAAGCCCAGACACCCCCCAAGATGTCTTAACGTATGAGCAAGCTCTTGATACAAATCCATAGAATTTTGCTGGCGTGCTTTATTAGCCTCGGTTGAAAGTCCAAACAAAACTGCAATCGCCTCTGAAGTATTAAAGTCATCATTCATCGCTGCTTCAAAAGCCTTAACCCATTCCTGATTCAAGGAGCTTGACAATGCTTGATCATCTTTTAAGGAAATATATAAGCGCTCAAGACCCTGCGCTGCCTCATCCAAGGTTGCGTCACTGTAGTTCACTGGACTACGATAGTGTGCTCGCAAGATAAAAAAGCGAATTACCTCTGGATCGTACTGAGCTAAAACGTCCCGAATAATAAAAAAATTACCCAGTGACTTAGACATTTTTTCATTGTTCACCCGAACATGACCGTTGTGCATCCAATAGTTCACAAAAGGTGGCTCCTGACTTTGGCCATCGGCATCAAAATTTCTGGACAAGCCTTCACTTTGAGCGATTTCATTTTCGTGATGCGGAAACTGTAAATCAGCCCCGCCACCATGAATATCAAAATGTGCCCCTAACAGATCACAAGACATAGCCGAGCACTCAATGTGCCAACCAGGCCGACCCTCGCCCCACTTGGAAGCCCAACGTGTATCCGCTGGCTCACCAGCTTTGGCGCTTTTCCATAAGACAAAATCTAATGGGTCTTTTTTATCCCCAGCAATAATGACGCGACTACCTTCCTCAAGATCATCTAAAGTCTTTCCAGATAACTTGCCATAAGTTGGAAAATCTCTCACGGAATACATCACGTCACCTGATTGGGCTTGATACGCTAATTCTTTGTCAAGTAATCCAGAAATCATGTCTTGCATCTGCGATATATAGTGAGTAGCCCTGGGCTCCTCGTCGGGACGGAGGATGCCAAGTGCATCACCATCAGCATGCATAGCGTCTATAAAACGTTGTGTCAGTGTGGCAATAGATTCTTTATTTGCCACCGCACGTTGAATGATTTTATCGTCAATATCGGTGATATTACGGATATAAGTGACCTCGTAGCCACTCGCTCTTAACCAGCGAACAACCATATCAAATACAATCATGACACGCGCATGGCCAATGTGGCAATAGTCATAGACCGTCATTCCGCAGACATATATCGATACCTTTTTGGGGTTTATAGGCTGAAAG
>JBBAKF010000073.1:0-10845 GCA_040403635.1 Polynucleobacter sp. | reverse complement strand
TGCCCCTCTGGGATGGACTACTAACTTTGCATTCGGACAGGCCTGCATCAGCATACCCGCACCACCTGCATGATCTAAATGCACATGCGTCAAAATAATAAAATCTACCTGATCTGGTGAACATTCTAAATCGGCGAGTGTTGCCAAAATACGTGGCACGGAATAATTGGTACCCGTGTCGATGATCGCGATGCGTTCATTCGATGGCGCTCTTTGACTAACAATATAGCTCGCATCAAATTGAGGTCTGACGAACCCTGTATCAACAGCGTATACACCCTCACCTAAATCGTTTGCGTAACGAAAAGAATAATTTGACATCTCTGACTACCAGTAAAAATCATTTATTTTAAACATGAGATACATCTTCCCTCTGAATTATTATCACTTTATACTCAGATTATGAAAAAATCTGCATCTGTCTTATTACAAAAATATGGTCTCAACGAACTCGTCGAATGGCTTGACTTAATCTTTCTTGTTGTGGAAGTTTCCACCGTTATTTTTGTGGCGTGGCTCATCATCCGGATCATACGTAAAATTATTAGTGGAGTTGAACAACGAGTTGCTAATCGTGCCACCGGTGATGATGTTAAAAGAATCCAAACTCTCTCCAGAGTTCTCAGATATATCGCCACCGTTATTATTGTGGTCCTCACAGTCATGACAGTTCTCTCTGGGTTTGGTGTTTCTGTAGCCCCCTTTCTAGCAACTGCAGGGGTTGCTGGTATCGCCGTGGGCTTTGGCGCACAAAGTTTAGTGAAGGATTATTTTACGGGCTTTGTCATGCTCATTGAAGATCAAATCCGTCAGGGCGATATTGTGGAAATTGCTGGCAAGATTGGCACTGTAGAGGAAGTCACACTGCGCTATATACGTCTGAGAGACTATGAAGGCGTTGTGCATTTTGTACCGAATAGCGTGATCACCGTAGTCACAAATCGTACCCGGAGCTATGCCTATTCCGTCATTGATATCAATGTCTCCTATAAAGAAAGTGTTGCTCACGTCAATGAAGTTTTAAAGCAAGTCGCTAGTGAAATGCGTCAAGACCCCACCATCAAAGATAATATCTTGGGAGATCTAGAAATTGCCGGTCTAGAAAATTTCGCGGACTCTTCCTTAACAATTCGGTCTAGGATTATGGTGGTAGCGCAATTTCAAGGGCCTATTCGACGGGAGTTTCAAGCAAGAATCAAACTAGCCTTTGAACGTGAGAACATCCAGATACCATATCCACACGTCGTCCTAGATAACTTACCCAAAACCTTAGCATAACTTGCTTTTAGAGGGTAAGCGTGCTATAGTAACCTTCTTAGTACAGAACAGACGCGGGGTGGAGCAGTCTGGCAGCTCGTCGGGCTCATAACCCGAAGGTCATAGGTTCAAATCCTATCCCCGCAACCAATAAAGGCTTTAAAGGATAACTTCCTTTAAAGCCTTTTTGTTTCTAGAATCAATTCTTTAAAGTAGTCTAGATTAATTAGCCACAAACACTACATTAACCCATCTGCTACTGGCTACTGGAGATCTATAACCACTGTCCATACGGTATGACGTTTTCACAATATAGTCACCTGACATCGGCAGAAAAATAGTATCCCCTGAATTACAGGAGCTATATCCATTGCAACCAATTTCATCACCATTAGGGGTAATCATCGACCATGAATATACCTCGCCACTCTGCAAACTAAAGCGCTAATTTTTCCCTAAAATCAAACGAAAAGCTTGATATCCAGCATAAATATTACCTCGCCATTCAGCACTGATGGCACCACATTGAAACTGAATACGAATGGGAGCAGATTGAGCAAAAACAAGGTTATAAATGAACCCGCTCAGTACAAGACTGATGATGCAAAGTATTTTTTTAGACATCTTCTTCTCAAAATAAACGTTAAAGTAATCTAGAAAACTTAATACTCAAAGATTAGTGACTCGCCCCTTGACCGCCTAAAAACTTGGGATACCGCAAGTCATAACGATAAACAATCAGGCGCATTGAAGCTATAAGAACCATCCCACTGAAAATAGTGATGTATTCAGGAAGGGAGCTATACTCAAAATAATTCGATAAAAATAAACCGGCAACAATAAAAAGACCTCCTACAATGGCAGCCTCTTCATAGATGACTCCCTTTAGAGTAGCTGGCTCCTGGTTAATCACAATATCCCTCAACATACCGCCACCTGCACAGGTCAAAGCTGCCATTACAGGAGCCCAAAACCAAGGTAAATTTGAAGTGATGGAATAAATCGCTCCAGCAACAGCTAAAGCCGAAAATCCAAATACATCCGAATACTTTTTAACTTGTTTAAAGGTTTTACTCTTGTACGAGTCTGGATATATAGCAACAATAATCGATGTTACAACGACAACAAGCATAATTCCTAATGGATTACGATAGTCATTTACATAGTAGAAAGGGAGTCTATCACCCCCAATAATGATATCTCGTAAAGTACCACCCCCAATGCCCGATAAAAATGCCAAAATAAATCTTCCCCATAAATCATAGTTTCTATTAACAGCCTCAAGAACTCCTGATAGCGCATAGGTAAAAACACCAAAGAAAACTAAGATCTTAAAAATTGTTAATCGAGATATCTCATCAATATAGTGCTTAGTAGCAACTGTGAGAAAGTGACGCTCACCATCCTTAGCTTGTAATTGGTTCCATATTTGATGTGTCCAAATACGTTCTGCGATTGCACTTTCTTCAGGGCTGGCTTTTAAACGCTCTGCTTCTTTTTGAAAGGTTCCAATATCAAGAAGACCAAATTTTTTCGGGTCACTGGGAATAATGGTTAATAAAGACTCCAAACCTTTAATCTCATGTTCTCGGTCAAAACTACTCGATTTAGCTTTCACGGCCTCAACGGCAAGATTTGGGGCAATTCTAGTTTCACGCCAGCCATTTCTCATTGCGCGAATAAAGCCAATTAATGCATTTCGAAAAGCTTCTGATTTTAAATCTGCCGTTCTTACATAAACCCCGTCAATCAAATTCGGTATGTTGTAAGTAGCAGGGTCAATCACAATCAAGTCACTATAAGGAACCCAATTTTCCATAATTCTCAGGTACTGATCAAAAACTAATGCTGTCACACAAGCAACTTTGTTATTCACTAAATCAATACCTTGCGGTTGTTGAATTATAAAATTGACTGAATCCTCGGGAATCTTATTTTTTTGGAGCAGTTCTTTTACGATGGCTTTATCGTAATCCGAAAAAACGCCAATACTTTTTCCAGCAATATCATTAAGTCCGTAAACCCCAAAACTAATTCGGCAAACCACTAAAGCTGCAGAACCCGTAATAATCTGTGCCACATTAGTAATCTGTGCCCCATCCTGAGAAGCTTTCCAAGCACTTGCTAAGCCGTTAATAGAAATGTCGACTTTTCCATTAGCCAATTCTTTAGCAGGATCTTTTTCTGGACTTCCCTCAATTAACTTGACTTTAATTCCTTCTTTTACAAAATGCTTGCGAAATTCAGCCACATAAAGACCAGTAAATTGACTATTGTGGGTCCAAGGAAGCTGTACACGAAGCTCCTTTGGAGAACTTTCACTTGCATGAACACTGCCCATGCAAAAAGCAAGTAATAAGAATATTTTAAAAAGATTGTTCATATTATTACAAGAGAGTTCAATAGCAACAATTTTGTAGAAAAAAAAGACGGATATTCTTGAAACACTCCAACAAGCAACTTGTAATCAGATGAGTCCTAATTAAACTTATCTTAAGATCATCTGATTTCAGATTTTTAAAGCCCGAGTTTAGCTGCAAGCCCAATGCGCTGTAATTTACCTGTAGCACCTTTAGGAATTTCATCCATGAATATAATTTTCTTGGGAACCTTAAAGTCTGCGAGTGAGCGAGCAGCAAATTCCCGAATTTCTTTTTCTTCGGCAGTTTTTCCCTCTCTCAGGACTACAACCGCACCAACCTCTTCCCCTAATTTGTCATGAGGAATCGCAAAAGTTACTACTTGTAACACTGCAGGATGCTCCATCAAAATCTCATCCACTTCACGAGGCGAAATTTTCTCACCACCACGGTTAATAATCTCTTTTAAACGACCAGTAATCGTTACATATCCTTCATCATCAATGATGCCCTGATCACCTGTTCTAAACCAATGATTGGTAAAGTTTTCAGCATTCGCTTTAGGATTATTTTCATAACCCTGAGTGACGTTTGGCCCTTGAATCACAATTTCACCCGTCTGATTTGTACCCAAAATATTGCCCTGCTCATCCATAATGGCCACTTTAGGTCCTGCAGCTACCCCAACGGTGCCAGGTTTACGTTTTGCTGGTGGCAATAGATTGCTACACATTTGATGTGAAGCTTCTGTCATTCCATAAGACTCAATTAAAGGCGCTTTAAAACACACTTCAAGCTCTTCAATTACCTTAGTCGGCATCGAAGACGATGAGGAACGAATAAACCGTAAAGGATTATTTGCGATCACAGTTTGATTATTCGGTGCTCTCGTTAAGATAGTCTGGTGCATGGTTGGAACAGCGGTATACCAAGAAGGTTTGATTTCATCCATCCAAGAAAAGAATTTGAGGGCATTAAAACCAGGAGTGCATGAAACAAAAGAACCCGCTGATAGCGGTGCCAATATTCCCGCAATGAGTCCGTGAATATGAAATAGCGGCATGATATTTAAGCCACGATCTTTAGATGTAAATTCCAGTGTATGAGCAATATTACCCGCTGAAGCACAAACGTTCGTATGGGATAGTGGCACAATCTTCGGTCTTGATGTTGTTCCAGAGGTATGAAGAATTAAAGCGATATCTTCTGGTTTTGCCCATCCACCTTGCTCAAGCTTTGGTAATTTAGCATCACCTGTCTTGAGCACAAATGTCCCTGCGCCACATTCTGGCGTAGGGTGCAGTTCTATTACGAGTAAACCTAATTTTTTAGCAAGCTCTATTGCAGGCGAAGGAACTCCCGCTTGAACAATGATTGCCTTTGCGTTTAAATCATCTAAGTAAAACTCAAATTCATCAGCACGATAACCGGCATTTAAAGGCGCAGAAGTGCAGCCACTAGCAATAGCCATAAAAGTCAGAGCCATCTCTGGACCGTTGTTCAAAACGATTGCGACCCGATCATTTCTCCCAATCCCCAGTTGATTAAGATGCGCAACCGTCAATGTAATAAAAGTGCGCAACTCTTTGAAAGAAACGTTTCTTTGGCCAGGAGCACCGATTGCGGCGTCCTGATCTTTTCCAAAAGAGAGTAATTCAGGTAAGGTTTTACAGTGTTTCATAAAGATGATTCCAATCGATTAATGTGATGATAATTTCAAATGTGCATTTTGATCTGACAAGCTCTTCGCTAATAAACTAATGCATGCATACACTGTACTAATATGAGGCGTCGGAATCTCGACAATTTTTCCGAGTTCAATGATAGAGCCAATTAAAGCGTCTTTTTCAATTGCACGCCCAGCCTCTACATCTTGAAGCATCGAAGTTTTGTGGGCTCCAACAGCTTCTGCACCGGCAATACGCTTCTCAAGAGACACGCGAAAAGAAATCCCTAACTTCTCGCCCACCAGTTGTGCCTCAGTCATCATTTGCTGGACCAACTCACGCGTCAAAGGGAACTGACAAATATCAACTAGGGTTGCATGGGTGAGCGCACTAATGGGATTTAAACTCAGATTACCCCATAACTTAGTCCATAGTTCAGAACGAATATCCGAGATGACTGGAGATTTAAATCCGGCTTCTTTGAAAGTTTTAGAGAGTAACTCTATCCGCGGGGTTACTGAATTATCAATCTCTGCAAGTGAGAAACGATTTCCTTCAATGTGTTTCAATACGCCCGGAGCAATGATTTCTGCAGCCGGATAAACAACTGTCCCAACTACACGCTCGATCGGTAAATTTTGAGAAATGAGTCCGCCAGGATCGACACTCTCTAGTACCCTGCCCTCGTAGGCTCCACCGTGCTTGAAAAAATACCACCAAGGAATTCCGTTTTGGGCAGTTAGAACCATCGTATTATCTTGATACAAGGCTTCAAGCTCTTTAACTATTGGCGCAACTTGGTGCGCTTTCATACCTAAAATAACTAAATCTTGTGGCCCCGCCTCAGCAATCACGCGGGTTGCTTTTAATTGCACAGTGGATGATGACCCATCTTCTGCAATGAATTGAAAGCCATTTTTTTGAATTGCCTCTAAATTAGGACCCCGAGCAATCACCGTAACATCGTGACCCGCTTGAGCAAGCTTTATCGCTAATAATCCACCAATTGATCCTGCACCTACAACACAAATTTTCATAATTTAAAATTTCAATCAAAAGTTCAAATGTGCACCAATTGAGGTGCTTAATTTATCAGTTTACAACTCAACTCGATTTTTCCTCGACGGTATTAGATAGTGTACCAATTCCTTCGATCAAGACTTCAACCGTTTGTCCGGCTTTAATTGGTAAGACACCGACAGAAGTTCCACAAGCAATCACGTCACCTGGGTTAAGGGTCATATCAAAAGATAAATGACTCACAATCTGCGCAGGATTAAAAATCATGTCTTGCGCTGGATAATTTTGTCGTACGCGACCATTCAAAAGAGTTTGAATATGCAGATTTTGGTATTCAACTGATGTGTCAATCCAAGGCCCAAAAGGCCCAAAAGTGTCATAGCTTTTAGCCCGAGTCCATTGCCTGAAGGATTCGTCTTTTCCTAAAATCTCTAACGCCGTTACATCATTGATACAGGTATAACCAAAAATATAGGCATGCGCCTGTTCTGGAGTAATTGCTTTGGCTTGTTTGCCTATGACAATACCCAGCTCACCCTCATAGACAACGCGACCAATAGGTCCATCCGGATGTTGGGGGATTTCAATCGTTTGTCCATGCGCCAAATACGAGTTTGAACCTTTAATAAAGTAAAGGGGCTCTACTGGAATGGCATTGCCCTGTTGCTGGGCTGCGGCATGAAAATTATTCCATAAACCAATCAATTTTGATGGTACGCATGGTGTCAGAATTTGAAATTGATCGATTGCGATCCATTCACCTTGGCACGAAGTATCTGAAAAAATATCCCCTTGCGCAATTTGAATACTTTGACAATCTTCACTGAGCTTGCCATAGACAATTTGTTCAGCGTTTTTTTGAAGAAATCGTCCCCATTTAGCCATGATTTAATCTCCGTTATGCAATCAATATTTTTTATTATTTTATCAGTCTATTTTTACAAGCTTTTTTCTTCACAAGCTAAGCCCATGTAACTTAGGCAAAACTCGAGATCTGATGGGATTTTAAGCCCTCAAACCAGTTTTGTAATAGTCAGGACTACCTAATATTTGATTGACTTAATGAATATCAAAGAAAAACTCCCCAGGTCAAGCTCGTTTGACCTGTAGTCTCCTCTAAAAAATCAGTTTAAGTAAGACTATCTGATACTATAAAAAGAATTAAAAAATGACAATCATCTTTAAGTATTTCAAAATCTTCTAATACAGAGAGGGTCAATATTTACCTCAAAGATTTGATTGATTTAACCGAGAGAAATTTATAAAAGGAATTGAGACATGAAAATTAAACATATTGAAAGTTTTATTGGTCGCCTTGAACTAGGAATCCCATTAAAAATGGGTGGCAAACTGATTGAAACTTCAGATAATTTATTTATTCGCCTTGAGAGTGAAGATGGATTTATTGGTTGGGGTGAGGCAGCTTCTGCTCCTACGATGACTGGCGAAACAGCGATTGGTATGCTTGGCGCCACAAGGTATTTAGTCCCATTTTTAAGCGGCAAAGATTTTGCAGATCCAGTGAGTTTTTTAAACCAACTTGATCAAAATATTGTCGGTAATAATGCCGCTAAATCTGCTTTAGAAATGGCTTTTATGGATGCGCTTGCGCGGCAGAAAAAAGTGCCACTGCACCAATTACTGGGGCAATTACATCGCAGTAGTGTACAAGCTCTCTGGATGGTTGCTGGACAAGGTGGAATTAAAGATGCAGATCAAGCCTTAGAAAAATATCAAGAAGGATGGCGGTGCTTCAAAGTGAAGGTGGGTATGGAATCTCCTGCAGCAGATGCCAAGCGATCCATCGAGGTTCTTGCAGCACTCCCCAAGGATGCGCAAATCTGCGCGGATGCCAATCGTGGCTATCAATTAAATCAAGCTCAGGAGTACTTAACACTGATGCGCGGTAAAGGTTTAGCTTTTTTTGAACAACCCATCACACCCCATAAAGATGATGATTGGCGTGCTTTATCGTCCGCCTCGGAAATTCCGATTGGGGTTGATGAGTCTTTAAGCTCCATTGAAAAATTAGAACATTTTCTCGATGAAAAACTGGTTCAAGGCGGCAGCTTCAAAGCGATTAAATTAGGTGGCGTAAGTCGTGTTGCCAAGGCCTGCGACATGGCAACTCAACATGGCTTTAAAATCAACTTAGCCTGTAAAGTTGCTGAAACAAATATTGCCACTGCTGCCTTATTACAGGTCGCCTCAGTATTGCCAGAATTATCTTGGGGTATTAGTTTGACAAATCTCTATTTAAAAGATGAATACACAAAAAATCCCCCATTGTTTGAGGCAGGTGTTGCCCATGTTCCAATGGGTCACGGCTTAGGCGTTGAGGTTGACGAGGACTTTCTCAGGTCAACCAAAATCGATGAGAGCAAGCTTTTTGATTAAATACGTGTCAATCACAGCCCTGTGATTGACACATTATTTATTCGTTTTCATGGCCTTTAGTACTTTACCGGTCTTTTCAATATCACTTAAATAAAATTGACTGAATTGCTCAGGGGTATTGCCGACTACTCGGAATCCCTGCCCCTCAAGCCGAGTTTTTAAATCACTTTGTTGAATGATTTTCATGAGTGTCTGGGAGATTTGATTTTTAATATTCTCAGGTGTTCCTTGAGGCACAAAAAAACCAAACCACGACTCCACTTCAACTTTGGGATATCCCAATTCTGTCATGGTTGGTACGTCAGGCATTAAGACTGTACGCGAGGGTGAGGTAACCGCTATGACCTGTACTTTACCGGTATTAATATGTTGTGCCGCTGCTATCGTACCCACAAAAGAAATATCCAGCTGCCCACCTATGGTGTCGTTGAGAACTTGTGGTGAAGTTTTATAGGGAATGCCATTCATCGCAATTGCCGCTTCCATTTTTAAATACTCCGCATTTAACTGTGCGACACTGCCCTCTCCCCAATGGCCATAATTCAGTGGTGCAGGCGATTTCTTTGCGACGTCCACAAACTCTTTCAGGGATTTAGCCCCAACTTTGTTAGTGACAATCATTGCCATCGGCAAAGTTGCAAACAATGTCACTGGAACAAAAGCTTTTCTAGGATCGTAATTTAAAGGATGTAACCAAAGGTTCGATGAAGCTGAGCCTGAGCTCAGCATGATGGTATAGCCGTCAGGTTTGACTTTCGAGAAAAACTCTTCACCTATTAAACCATTTGCACCCGCACGATTCTCGACAATCACAGGCTGCCCTAAACGCTCACTTAAGATAGGTGAAATTAGTCGACCAAGGACGTCAGAGGTGCCGCCTGGCCCCATTGGAATCATGATGGTAATGGGGCGACTTGGATAACTAGGGGTTTGCGCCCAAAGCATTGTAGATTGCAAACCAATCACTAAAGTCGTGAAAATGCTTTTAAATATGATTTTCATATTTGTCTCCTATATATTTTTTTCTAGACTAATACAAAGTACAGGTAAAAGCAATCCACGACGACCCTGATATTTTGGTGTTTAATCAGCCCTTATCTTTGCAGCTTTGGCTACTCTGCCCCATTTAATAGTCTCATCGGAGATGTATTTCTCAAAATCTTTTCGGCTCATAGGCAAAGGCTCAGCCCCTTCAGAGATAAACTTGTTTTTAATCTCTTGCTCTGCAAGTATTTGATTAATATCTTGATTGAGCTTATCTAAATAATCACTAGGTGTACCAGCTGGGGCCAAGATTGCCCACCAATTGATAGCTTCAACATCAATTCCTAACTCTTTAAGCGTTGGCACATTGGGAAATAAGGCTACTCTCTGGTTACCAGAAACTGCGAGCGCTCTAATTTGACCATTTTTGATATAGTTTTGCATTTGTATCAAACTACCCATTGAAACCTGTACGTGGCCTGCAACGGTATCAAGTAAAGCTGGTCCACCGCCTTTATAGTGAACTAGCGAAATATCCGCATTAGTTTTCATCATTAAAAGTTCAACAGCAAAATGCTGAAAACTTCCAGCACCAGCGGTACCAAAATTTGTTGTCGTTGGATTCTTCTTCGAATAAGCAATCAGTTCTTTTACGTTTTGGACAGGTAAATTATTGTTGACCACAATGATGCTCGGACCAACGCCCAGCATCGCTACTGGTGTAAAGGACTTCACTGGGTCGTAATTAAGTTTCATGATCGAAGAATTCATAGCAAAACTCGCTGACGCCAAGAGTAATGTATTACCATCAGGCTCTGCCCTTGCAACTAATTCGGCCCCAAGAGAGCCACCTGCGCCAGGCTTATTATCAACAATCACCGAGCGCTTTAATTTAATCGAAAGTTGTTGTGCAATAGCGCGCCCCACAATATCATTACTACCACCCGCAGAAAATGGCACAACTAATTTAATGGGTCTAGCATCTTGCGCCATCACCACCGAGAATAGTGAAGATAGACAAATTAAAGTAATACCTAAAAGCAAGCTGACAATTTTATTATTCTGATTCACAATTTATCTACCAACGTATTGCTATTTATTAATATTTATTGATATTTTTTATTGATAATAAAATCATTATAGGTAAATTTACTTAAAAT
>JBBAKF010000072.1:0-11000 GCA_040403635.1 Polynucleobacter sp. | reverse complement strand
TTGCAGCTGTTGACTGTGTTTACACTGATTTAGCTACGATTGCTGTCACCCCAGAAGGATTGGTTGCAGTTGATTGGGTAGAGGGATTAAGTTTTGAAGATCTACAAGAGTTGAGTGGTATTCAATTACGCAAATATTGATTTTCATATTCAATATTTGACCTCAGAAGTCTTATGGAGATATTCCTTAAATGATAATTAATAAACTTTTTGATTTAACGGGTAAGACGGCTCTGATTACTGGAGGTAGTAGTGGTTTAGGAGAGGCAATAGCAACAGCTTTAGGCTTATCTGGTGCCAAAATAGCAATTGCAGCTCGAAGGGAAGATCAGTTAAATAGGGCATTAGAACGACTGAGCGATCAGGGAATAGCAGCATCTTCTTTTGTAGCCAATCTAAGTGACCTAGAGCAATCAACTGATTTGGCAGCCAGAGTTCTAAAGCAGTTTGATAAGGTTGATATTTTAGTAAATGCTGCCGGCATTAATTTACGTGAGACTTATGATCAAGTTTCTCCACAGAGTTGGCAAGATCAGTTAAATGTCCATCTTGGGGTGCCCTTTTTTTTAACCCAAGCTTTAGCCCCACAAATGAAAGTTCGTAATTGGGGGCGTGTTATTAATATAGCCTCTGTACAAAGTTATCGTGCATTGTCGAATAGCGCCCCATATGGAAGTGCTAAAGGTGGAATAGTTCAATTGACTAGAGCAATTGCTCAAGAGTGGTCACGATTTGGTATAACCTGCAATGCAATAGGACCGGGTCTTTTTCCGACTGCTTTAACTGCCCCCATTTTTAGCAATCCTGACTTAGTCAAAATGCATGCTGATAAAACAGCAATTGGTCGAAATGGACAGATAGATGACATTTATGGCCTAGCTATTTTTCTAGCTAGCCCTGCTTCTTCTTATCTTACTGGCCAAACTATTATGTTAGATGGCGGTTACACGGCAATCTGATCGATGCTTAGGCAGCTTTTCTATATCCTAATAAAAACCATTTTGTGCAAAAAAGAGTTTTGGGCCATCAGCAGGAAGGAATAATTGCTGAAAGAAAATTGGAGACTCCTGATTTCCGGTTGCTTTAATCTCAACTAGAACACCTTTATTTTTTTTGGGTAACTTTAAGGCCAAATTAATTTCGGCAGGAAAAGTAGTGCACTCTATGGTTCTATCAACATTTTTTAGCTGTACTTTATACGCGTCTTGAATTAACCCAATGAAATTTGCGCTATCTAGATTTTTGGTCGGGGTATTCATAATAATAGGAAACTTAGCTGGGTCTAAAAAGTATTGGCTGTAAAACACATATTGATCTACGTAAATTAATCGATCAATTTGTAATATTTTTTTGGAGGGCTTGCCCTCTGTAAGCCATGGTGACCATTCCTCTTTAGAGGTAATCATTTTTTTCTTGATTACTTTGGTTGACATTGGATAGAAACTTAAGCCATCAGGAGTAATGAAGCGAAAAATCCAGGGTCCTCCAATTCGCCTCTCAATGGGTATGACAAAAGTCCCTAGGCCGCGCTTTCTATGAAGAAGACCCTCACTTGTAAGGCTTCCTATTGCTTTTTGCACTGTGCCCAGACTAAAGGGTGTGATTTTCGAAAGCTCAAGCTCTGTGGGTAATTGAATACCCGTCTCCCAATATCCATCTTGAATGGCGGCCATAATCGTAGCGCGCAAAATTTCATGTTTACGAAGGCCTTCTGGGCTTCTAGGACGATATTTTTTATAAAAAATGGCTTCAGTCATATACTTTTTTTTGAGGTCTGAAGATATCTTATTAGAAATAGAGCGATTGCGTGAGGGTTTATTGCATTGCACAACTTAATATATAGTAACTCTTGACAAACTTAATGCATAGTAATAGCCTGAACCGAAGATCAGTTCGGCGGATGACAAAAGTTATGTAAGTCAGTTGGGAGGATGAAAATGCGTGGAGCAGTCGTTTGTTCAAATCAAATTGCTGCTGACGCGGGCGCTGAGGTTATTCGTCATGGCGGCAATGCGGTAGATGCTGCCATTACTACTGCACTATCTTTATGTGTTGTAGATCCAGCAAATTGCGGGCTTGGAGGTTATGGTGGTTTTATGTTAATCCAAGATAGCCAAGAGCAAGCCCCTCGCGTTATCGACTTTAATACTCTAGTCCCTAGAAATTTCAGCCCTACTTTATTGGCATCAAAAAAGAATGAAGGCAATAGCTTTGGTGGAGCTAGCTCAGTTTCTGTGCCAATGGTTTTGAGCGGTCTTCTTCAGGCACATAGGGAGTTTGGATCCGTATCATTTTCAGAGCTTTGTTCCAGTCCGATTCGGATTGCTAAAGAGGGCTTTGAAATTGGGAAGAATCTAAATATAGCTCTTCGTTGGGCGGAGAGCAGAGACCCCGAGTTTTCTGAATCATTCAAGTCTATATTTGCACCTCAGGGTCGTTGGCTTGGATTGGGTGAGGTATTGGTGCAATCACAATTAGCGAATACCCTCGAGAAAATACAGATAGATGACTATTTTTATAGTGGTGAATTTGCCTTGAAAACAAGTCGATATATTCAAGAGCAAGGGGGTTGGTTAGAGGCAGGTCATTTCAGTGATGCAGCATCGAAGACCTATTCAGGCTGCCAATTTAGTTTTAATAATTGTGATATTTACGGCCCACCTCTTATAAGCTCTGGGTATAGTGTTGTATGCGATGCTTTGGATTTCTTATCAGAGGAGGATGATCTTTTTGATAATGAAGATTCATATATTTTAAAAGTTTCAGAATCATTGCGATATGCCTGGAAAAGAAAAAATTCAGCATTTGCTACTTCAAGTACATCAACTCAACATACCTCTCATTTTTGTGTCACTGATGTAAATGGGGGAATGGTCTCCTGTACTTTTACCCATGGACCTCTATGGTTTGGTTCTGGCATGGCTACTCCAGGAACTGGAGTAGTACTCAACTGTGCAGCAAATCTATTTCGAAAAGAGGAAAGTACTGGGGAATGGCTGTCCGTTACAAACCTATCCCCCAATATTATGCATTGTAAAGACGGTAGTCAGATGGCTTATGGGGGTCCAGGAGGTTCACGTATTCCAGCCATTGTTTTGCAAATTATTTTGGAAATGGCAAAAGGGGGTGGAGATATCTCAAAGGCAGTCAATAAAAAGCGGGTATCTGTTTCGCTTAATGGAGAGTTGGAATTAGAGGATGGTAGCTTTGCGGAGCAATATCACGCTCGCAGAATATTTGAGAAAGAATATTTTGGACCAACTTCAGCCATCCTAAGAAAAAGGGATGGTGAAATTGTTGTGGGAACAGATGATCGATTTGAGACTGGAGTCGCTTTAATTTAAGTATTAAAAGTTAATTTATTGGAAGGGTATTGAATTGGAAAAATTAGTAGGCATTATTGATACTACATTGCGAGATGGACATCAATGCTTGTGGGCTACTCGTATGACCACTGCACATATGCTTCCTATTGCGGAGCAGATGGATCAAGCTGGATTTGATCAAATTGACTTAGCAGGCACAATTCAATTTGATGTCTGTGTGCGGTATTTGAAAGAAGATCCTTGGGAGCGCGTTCGTTTAATGCGAGAGCAGATTAAAAATACCCCACTAAGATCTCTAGTCCGCAGTAAAAATATTGCTTCATTTGATTTCTTACCAGATGACATCATAGCTTTATGGGTTGAGCGCTTGGTAGCCAATGGATTTCGTGTGGTGGGAGCATTTGATGGTTTGAATGATGTCGAAAATATGTTGGCAACCACTCGGGTATCTAAGGCTCTAGGCGTTCATACATTTGGCGCACTTTCATACAGCTTGAGTCCCGTGCACACTGATGAATTGTATGTAGAGACTGCTAAGAAACTGGTTGCAAGCGGTACTGTTGATGCCATTATGCTGAAGGATGCAGGTGGCTTATTAACGGTTGATCGAATTCGTACCCTAGTGCCTGCATTGAAAAAGGTATTAGGAAAAATTCCTTTAGAAATCCATGGCCACTGTTTAACTGGTATTGCACCCCTGATGTATTTAGAGGCTGTCAAGTTAGGAGCTGATCAACTTCATACTTCGATCGCCCCATTGGCTAATGGGGCAGCACAACCATCGATACAAAATATAGCAAAAAATTTACGATTACAAGGCTATAGGATTAATGTTAACGATGCCTTGATCGATGAGGTAGGTGAGCATTTTAGAAAAATTGCTGAAATTGAAGATAAGCCAATTGGAGAAATTTTAGAGTACAACGGATTTCACTATGAACATCAAATACCTGGGGGCATGCTGAGTAATTTCCGCTCTCAGTTAGCGCAAGCAGGAATTTCTGATAAGTTTGATGAGTTACTTGAGGAGTGCGCACGTGTTCGTCAGGAATTGGGCTATCCCATCATGATCACGCCCTTCGCACAGTTTGTAGGAACTCAAGCAGTATTAAATGTCTTGCATGGTGATCGCTATAGAGTGGTCCCAAATGAAATTAAAAAATATGCATTGGGTTATTACGGAAAACTGCTTGCCCCTATTGAACCATCAGTTTTGGATCGCATCGTAGAGAATGGATCGAAACATATCTCGTTAAAACCGGTACTGCTTGAACCTGGGGTTAATACACTTAGAAAAAAATATCCTAATGCTAGTGACGATGAGCGTTTATTAAGATATATGTTTGCAGGGTCACAAGTTGATGACATGCTTGCAGCAGGTGCTATGCAAACCACCTACTCCTTTGATCATCCAATTACGAGTTTGGTTAAAGAATTTAGTAAGCGTCCAAGGATCGGGCGAATTTATATATCAAAACCTGGGTTGAAGCTCGATATTACTGGGCACAACTAATCACTTTTACATGGCCTATAAGGAGCTTTTTGTGGCGGACAGAGACCTAAGCTATCAAGATTTATTAGACATTATTCGATTAGTTGAAGAGTCGCCAGAATTTTCAGAATTTAAATTGGAATATGGTGATATTAAAATTAATCTAAGGAAGAGCTCCGCAGGATTGATGTCCGCTCCTGAGCCCTTAGATATTCCTGCTGATGTGAAGTCTAAAGTTACACAGGTAACTACCCCTTTAGAGACGATTGCATTAGTCAAATCGTCTATGACTGTAGTCCCTGAGGGGATGATTGGAATTAAATCACCTATGGTGGGTAGTTTTTATCGATCACCTGAGCCTGGTGCCCCCCCGTTTATTGAGATCGGGTCGACGGTCAATCCAGATTCAACTGTTTGCATTATTGAGGTAATGAAGCTCATGAATTCATTGCCTGCTGGGGTCAACGGCACTATTTCAGAGATTTTAGTTTCTGATGGAGATCCCGTTGAATACG
Source organism: Polynucleobacter sp. (assembly GCA_040403635.1). GTDB lineage: Bacteria > Pseudomonadota > Gammaproteobacteria > Burkholderiales > Burkholderiaceae > Polynucleobacter. The sequence goes on along the minus strand of JBBAKF010000072.1, from coordinate 5,668 downwards.
GGCAAATACTTGTATTAATAAAGCCAAGCTAAATTAGTTTATGAAAAAACCGCAAGCTATTAAAAAAATTCTAATTGCTAATCGCGGTGAAATTGCTGTGCGCATTATTCGCGCCTGTCAAGAATTGGGCATTCAAACACTTCAAGTGTACTCCGAAGCTGATCGTCATTCCCTGCCAGTATTGATGGCGGATGAAGCAGTTTGTATTGGACCGGCTCGGTCGAGGGATAGCTATTTAGATATAAAAAACATTATTAGCGCTGCACTTGTTTATAAAGCAGATGCAATCCACCCTGGATATGGTTTTCTTTCAGAAAATGCTGAGTTTGCAGAATGCTGTGAAAAGGAATCGATAGTTTTTATTGGACCTAGTCCGCAGTCAATACGGATGATGGGGGATAAAGCTACAGCGATCCGCTTGGCAAAAGAAGCTGGGATACCAACTACACCAGGCTCTGATGGAATTGTTAGTGACTACCAGGCCGCCTCTTCCATAGCGGAAAAAATTGGATATCCAATTCTATTAAAGGCCACTGCAGGTGGCGGCGGTAGAGGTATGCGAATTGTTCGGGATAAGGGACATCTTGCAGCAGCCTTTATGGAGGCCTCTCAAGAAGCTAAGTTAGCCTTTGGTAATAGTTCCCTATACCTTGAAAAATATATGAGCAATATTCGACATATTGAGGTCCAAGTTTTGGGGGATGGTAATGAAGTATTGCATTTAGGAGAACGAGATTGTTCTTTGCAAAGAAGAAATCAAAAACTAGTAGAAGAAAGCCCATCTCCCGTACTAAGTGAAAAAATGCGAATCAAAATCGGTAATGCGGCACTTGAATTATGTCGACATGTTAATTATCGGAGTGCTGGAACCATTGAATGTATTCTTGATCCCGCTACTAATGAGTTTTACTTTATGGAAATGAATACTCGGATACAGGTAGAACATCCTGTAACTGAGATGGTAACGGGCATTGATCTCGTTAAAGAGCAAATTCGAATTGCTTTAGGCCAGGGTATTAGTATCAGGCAGGACCAGGTACAAATGAGGGGCCATGCAATTGAGTGCCGTATCAATGCAGAAAGTGCAGAAAATGATTTCAGGCCAAATCCAGGCAGGGTAAACGAGTATTTTGCCCCTGGAGGTTTTGGAGTGAGAATGGATACGCACCTATATTCTGGATATATTGTTCCTCCATACTACGATTCATTGCTTGGGAAAATAATTTGCTGGGGAAGTGATCGTGATGAAGCTATAGAACGCATGAATAGGGCGCTATTAGAAGTCAAGATTGATGGAATTGAAACAACGCGCCTATTTCAAAGAAATTTAATTAACACTCCCGAATTTCGCACTGGGCAAGTTCACACTCGTTTCGTGCAAGATAGTTTTTTAAATCAATCTTCAAAATAAGATCAGAGATATTAAATGAAAAGCATTAGTACGAAAATTGTAAGTGCTGACATTAAGGCTGTTGCTTTAAGTGTACTGTCCCTCATTGCCTTTTTAGGTTTTTGGCAAATTACAGCCTATTATGTTGCTTCACCCTTTTTTCCATCGGTTGGCGCTGTATTCAAAGCATTCAAAAATCTTATTATCAATGGGGATACGCAGGGGATTTCATTGGCCACTCACTCGTGGGCCAGTCTATATAGGGTTCTATTAGGTTTCAATCTAGGTGTTTTATTGGGCGTACCAATTGGTTTATTAATGGGTCTTAATAAACAAATTTATAACTCTACTCGTTCTGTAGTTGAGCCTTTCCGATTTATTCCACCAATTGCATGGATACCTCTCGCAATCATTTTTTTTGCAGGAGATACTCGTTTTGCATTTTTAATTTTCTTAGGTGCATTTTTCCCAGTTTATACATCAACATTGGTGGGTGTACAAAGGGTGGAGCCCTTGCATAAAAAAGTAGTCGCTGTCTATGGGGCCTCGAAATTTTATACCTTAATGCATGTCGTTATTCCAACTGTACTTCCTGATATTTTGGGCGGAATGCGAGTTGCAATGGGGGCCGCATGGCTCACCATAGTTGCCGCAGAGTTGGCTGGAGGTACTAATGAGGGATTAGGCCGAATGATGCTCAATTATGCAGAGTTGCTAAAAATCCCCGATGTCATTGTCGGCATGATTGTGATTGGCGCAATAGGATTCGTCATAAATGAACTATTGCTGATGGCAGAGCGCTATTTATTTAAATGGCGCTGGCAAGTAACTCTCTAAATCAAATGGATCATTACGATGATTAAATCTAAATTAGATGTCGATATTTATCATGCTTATGGAGATCTTGTAGTCCATGATGGTATTCAGTTTGTGGTTAAAGAAAATGAATTTTTATGCATATGTGGACCAAGTGGCTGTGGAAAGACCACCCTGCTAGATATATTAAGTGGGCTATTGAAGCCTACAGGAGGATCAGTTCTATTGGACGGTGAGTCCGTAGACCCAAAAAAACATAGTATCTCATTTGTTTTTCAGGAGCCATCAACTCTGCCTTGGTTAACGGTTTGGGAAAATATTGCAACAGGTTTAAAAATAAAAAAACTACCACGCAACGAAATTAGAAAGAAAGTAGATGAGGTTATTCGTCTCGTGGGGCTTGGAGGTTTTGAAAACTTTTATCCTCATCAGATTTCTGGCGGAATGAAGCAAAGAGTATCTATTGCGCGTGCCTTTGCTACTGATGCAGATTTAATTCTCATGGATGAACCATTTGTCAGCTTAGATCAACCAACGCGAGAGCGAATGCAGCAAGAAGTATTGGATATTTGGAAAAACCTAAGGCGCACAATTGTATTTGTTACTCATAATTTAGAAGAAGCTGTTTTTTTGGGTGATAGAGTAATAACTCTCTCCCAAAAGCCTACCAAAATAAAAGCAGATTTAAAGATTGATTTACCTCGTCCTCGAGATCCATTGAGTCCTGCCTTCACAGAAATTAGAGCGCAGTGCTTTTCATTTCTTCATCACTAGGGAGTTGTTAGTTTCTTTGCCATAAAGGCAATTCATTTTACTAAGGGAGATACATCATCATGAGCATGAATTCAAATCGTAGAAAAGTTCTTGGGGTTGGTGTGGCTGCAACGATTGGTACGACTTTGCCATTAGGTTCACCGTTATTTGCGCAGAGCAAAAAAACTGTGATTCGCTTGGCCGACCAAGCAGGTGCTGAGGTTGATTATGCGGCAATCTGGGTAGCAGAAAATCAGGGTTATTACGATCAAGAGGGAATACAAATCGATCGCCGAACTTATCCGAATGGTCCAGCATCACTATTAGATTTAAATAAAAATTTAGATGCCGTGATGTGTGGTCTGGGTCCGATCATGCAATACGCAGCAGGTGGCGGTCAATTTACGATGGTTTGTTCAGTGACTAAATATAATGCCCCTCTGGTAGGACGCACTCAATATAAGTCATACGCAGATTTAAATGGTAAGAAAGTAGGCACTCCAGGATTAGGCACAATTCATGATGCCATTCTGTTTTATATAGAAAAAACCTACAATCTTAAATTTCAAAAAGTACCTGGTCGTGTTGCAGATATACCTGCAATGTTGGATCGAGGTGAGGTTGAGGCATTTATTGCTTGGGAGCCAGCATCAGCCTCAGCAGTTGCTAAGGCTAAAGACGTTCACTATATTGTCCAATTACCTCCAATCAAAAATGCAGAAAGCCTAGACCTTGTTTTTCATCCTACCTTTATTAAAGAAAATCCTGATGCAGTAGTTCGTTTTCTCCGAGCTACTCTGAAGGGAATGAATTTTATTAAAACAAAATCTAAGGATGATGTCGCTAATATAGTGGCTAAAAAAATGAATGATCCAACTGCTAAGCCAATTGCTTATATGGCTTTAGGTTCAGTATTGTTAACGGATCCTCGTTTGGATATGCCATCAACTCGCCTCATTCTGAAAACAATTGCTGAGCAAGGAAAAATTGATCCAGCACTAGTTGTGAATGTGGATGCTTGGGTAGGTAAATACTTAGATTATTCATACTTAGATAAGGCTGAAAAGTCTCTTAAAGGTTAACTTTTTTATTAAAACGGGGTCACATAAATGCCTAAGACAATTTTAACGTGTGCAGTTACTGGTGGTTTAACGAAGCCTGAAATGACCCCGTATTTACCCATTACTCCGAAACAAATTGCTGATTCTTGTCTAGAGGCGGGCGATGCTGGTGCGGCAGCGGTTCATATTCATGTTCGAGATCCGGCTACAGGTCGGCAATCGATGGAATTTGATTTGTATGCTCAAGTGGTTGAGTTAATACGCTCTCAGAATAAAGAATTAATTATTAATTTAACTACTGGCCCTGGTGGACGCTTTATTCCTAGCGAAGATGATCCTAAGCAATTTGCTCCTGGGACTACCTTGTGCCATCCTTTGAAGAGAGTGGAGCATATAGCTAAATTAAAACCAGATATATGCTCATTAGATTTTAATACTATGAACGGTGCTAACGATATTGTTATTAATACACCGCTAAATGTACGTAAAATGGCTAAAGTAATTAATGATGCTGGGGTACTTCCTGAATTAGAGATATTTAATACGGGTGATTTAAATTTAGCTCTTGATTTAATTGCTGATGGTACATTAAAGGGGCCGGGCTTATTTTGTTTTGTTATGGGCGTCAAATATGGCCTAAACGCTGATCCTGCAACTTTATTGTATTTACGTGATCAGTTGCCAGTTGGATCACGTTGGTCAGCCTTTGGAATTAGTAGGCATGAATTTCCAATTGTTGCTCAATCATGGTTATATGGTGGTCATACCCGTGTAGGTCTTGAGGATAATATTTTCTTAAAAAAGGGCGTGCTATGCGAGAGTAATGCCCAGTTAGTTACTAAAGCAAAAAGAATTATTGAAGATTTGGGCGGTGAATTAGCTAATTCAAGTGAGGCCAGGCAGTTACTGGGTTTGACTTAAGCTCGAGTGAAGTATATTTAAAGAGGATGATCAAGTGATGAAGAAGTATCTCTCCTATTTAGCTTTAGCTATTATTAGTATTAGCTCAAGCCTGTCCTTTGCGGCTGATCCTGTGAGTAACTACCCTAACAAACCTATCCGCTTGATCGTAGGTTTTTCTCCTGGTGGGGCAGCTGATACAGTAGGGCGTGCATTGGCAGAAGGCTTATCAACACGTTTAGGTCAGCCAGTTGTTGTGGAAAATAAACCAGGTGCGAATGGTAATATCGCTGCTGATTTTGTTGCGCGGACGCCAGGCGATGGTTATGTACTGTACTTTCCATCGATTGGGCATGCGGTGAATATGTCTTTATATAAAAATTTATCATACGATTCAATAAAAGACTTTACGGCCATTGGGAGTGTATTTTCTGCCCCCAATATATTAGTAGTACCGATGAGCTCTCCCTATAAAACAGTGGGAGAGTTAATTACTGCGGGTAGGGCTAATCCTGGAAAACTAACTTTTGCTTCTAGCGGTAGCGGAACCTCAGTACATCTCTCCGCTGTGCTGTTTGAGAGAATGGCAAAGATTGATATGGTACATATCCCCTATAAAGGAACAGGTAGTGCAATGCCCGATGTTATTTCTGGACAGGTTGATATGAGCTTTCCAAATCTGCCGAGTGGATTGCCACAAGTAAAAGCGAGCAATCTCCGTGCTCTGGGCGTCACAACCGCTAAACGT
>JBBAKF010000071.1:0-11175 GCA_040403635.1 Polynucleobacter sp. | reverse complement strand
GCCAACCATCTCAATACCAGTAAAAGCAAATGATCATCGCGCGATTAAAAGGCGGTCTTGGTAATCAGCTATTTCAGTACGCCATCGGTAGAGTCCTGACACTTAAACATGGCACCGAATTAATTCTAGATACTCGTGACTTTTTACAAGATCCACTGCGCAACTATCGGCTAGACTCCTTTCAAATCCAAGCTCGCCCCTCAAATCATTTCTGGTTTTTTCCAGAAAACCGGATTGGGCGACGCCTTAACATCCTTCTGCAGTGCTTCAGAAAGCAGACATCCCACCCTCTTACGTTAATGCGCGAAACGCAATTTTCCTTCAATCCCACAGCTTTGCTTGCTCCTGATCATTCTTATATGGATGGTTACTGGCAAAGTGAAGAGTACTTCGCGACAATTCGAGAGCAATTACTGCAAGATCTTTGTCTGGCAATTCCACTAAGCTCATCTCAGGCGGATTTAGCTCAAGCCATCCAGAATGATAAACATGCTGTGGCCCTTCATGTTCGCCGTGGGGACTATGTAGCTGATCCAGCAACTACAGCTTTTCATGGTCTTTGCTCTTTGGATTGGTATCAACAAGCTGCTGGGCTAGTTTGCGCGCAAGTGCCCAATGCCAATTTTTATGTTTTTAGTGATGATTACGAGTGGGTCAAAAATAATCTCAAACTACCAGGACCAATACGCTTTATTGAGCCTAGCCCTGACGGTCAAGAGGCCATTGATCTTCATCTGATGTCTTTGTGTCGGCATAATATTATTGCCAATAGCTCTTTTAGCTGGTGGGGAGCTTGGCTTAATGCCAATCCTCATAAAATCGTGATTGCACCCCAGCACTGGTTTGCCGCAGGCCATCAAGACACCAGCGATCTCATCCCTGAAAAGTGGATTAGACTCTAGTCATGAGTACTAGCTTTTTACGTACCACCTTAACTCCTGAAGATCTATTACCCAGCCTATGATTTCTATTGTGATTCCTGTCTATGAAATGAAGGGTTTAGGTGTATCTTTTTTGCGCCGTGGCTTAGACTCTATCAACAAGCAGGTTCTCGACTCCCAATATCCTATTGAAATCATTGTGAGCGATCACAGCAAAAATACGCAAATCGCCGATTTCATTCAAACGTATTTGTCACGCTTTCCGATTCGCCACTGCTTGAACTCTTCTGGCCATGGCAATATCTCTCAAAACGTCAACTTTGGGATTGCACAGGCCCAACATCCTTACATCAAAATTCTGTTCCAAGATGATTTACTAGTTGAGACATGCTACCTAAAAACCATTGCCGAAATTATCCGCGAGCAATCGCCTGACTGCATCTTTACAAGCGCTACGCACACCACCAACACTGTTGAATTTACCAGTGATATGGTGCCGCGCAATAACGAATTTTTATTGTTTGGCCAAAACACCGTCAGTGATCCATCTGTTCTAACTATTCGTAAATCCATTTTGGAAGAAATTCCATTTGATGAGAACGTCAAGCTATTGATGGATTGCGAGTTTTATTACCATCTCTTTAAGTATTACCCAAACTTTTACTTAGCCAAGGATATTCGAATCGCGATTGGGGTTTGGTCAGGCCAAACCCAAGGGGATTTAACCACCAGTCACACTGTTGCCGAAATTGCGTATTTGCTAACCAAATATCCTAATGACGGCCTTAGAGAGAAAGTAGCTAGCTATTGCGCTTTTTTGGCAGATAAAGACACGGCACTCGCAAAGGCCTTACGCAAAATTATCTAACGGGCGATTCTTTGCGAAGAAATATGGCGTCAAACTGTAAAGACTGCCCAGATTCATTATCAATAAACCCAGGAATAATCTGCCAAAGATAAAAACCGTGCTCTTCAAAAAATTTGAGGAAGTATGGATATAGCTCCTGGTTGGCATAAAGCGGCACCAAAGAGAGCTCTAATTGAACAGCAAAAATCGACCGTAAACTTTGAAGTGCTCCAGACAAAACATGCGCCTCAAATCCTTGTGTATCGATTTTCAAAAAGACTTTTTTCTTATCCTTGGCATAGCGCTCATAAATCGAGTCCAAGGTAATCACGGGCGTACTCGCCGTACCAATGTAGACCGATTCTGGAGCTGAATCCGAATGGGTATTTAGCATTGGTAACAATGATGAGCTAAATGAATTTTTGGAGATATTAATCTGCGTTTGCCCACTCTCGGAGCCAACGGCGCAGCGCTCATGAATGATCCATTGCGAATCTTCATCAGCGTTCTCTAGCAATGTTTCGTAGGCTTCTGGCAAGGGCTCAAACGACACCACCTGACCTAAGTAGCCTTGCTGACGATTTTCGATCACGTATTGGCCAATATTGGCTCCCACATCAAGTAATAAATCTACCTGGTGATAAACAAGAGGGTTAGGCGGCTGTAGGCGAGCAAACTCTTTGCGCACTTTATAAATTTTGAATCCGCAAGCGCTTAGCACTTGTTTGATCAGTTTTTTCAATGGGTTCATGAATAGTCGATTTGGCTTTATGTAATCAATCTGAATATTGGTAGCTGTCTTAGGCTCGCCAAAGTCGATAGGTACTATGGGCTATTGCTTTAGGGGATGCCTGCAGCAAAGACTTACAGTATGCGCCCCACCTACCTGTTTGAGAACCCACCCGAAATGCCAAGCAGATGAGATTTAATTGATCACGATATTCCAGGCTAGATTGCCTCTGCAATAAAACTGCTAAAGCCTCCAGGCAGCTCTTCAAATTGCGCGCAACAAATTGACGGCGCAGCCCCTTGGCTGATAGCTCCATTTCACTGCCCTTGGTTTTAGAGAGCGAGTTGCCGTAATCGCGATATTGATATAGCACCTGTTCTGAATTAACGAATTTGCCACCTGCCTCAAAGATTCTGACCCATAAATCAAAATCTTCCGCGTCTGCTTCTTGGCGATAACGCAACTGATGCTCTTGCAAAAAGGCAGTGCGCATCATCACTGAGCCATGTGCAAAAGGTACTGTATTCGCTAGGCATGCTACCACCCCCTCCATCGTCAGAGGTGCACTTAAGGTGCGTACATAATTTCCTTCTTTAGAAATCACCTCAAAAAAAGACCCGCCAATATCGCCCGCATTAGACTCCAAAAGTGCTACCTGAGTTGCCAATCGGGTAGGTAGGCTCACATCATCCGCATCCATGCGCGCAATGTATTTACCTCTAGCCTCATCAATCCCGCGATTTAAAGTGGCCACCAAACCCATATTCTTTGAATTTTGCAAGAATCGAATACGCATATCTTGGTACGAAGCAATCATTTGAGCCGATTGATCGGTCGAGCCATCATCAATCATCAGTAACTCAAAATGAGGATATGTTTGATTTAATATGCTGTCGATTGCAAGAGACAAATCAGCGCCGCCATTAAAGACCGGCATGAGCACAGTCACTAAAGGAGAGGTGCTTTGCATTTGCTCCACTAGAGTAGGCCCGCTAAATTTGGCATGACTTCATTCAGAATGACTTTATTACACATTTTTTAGCCCAAAACTTTTTTGAGTTTGTGCATGCGTACAGCCAGCGCGACTTTAATGCGGTACATCCAATATTGGGTCCACTGAAAATAGCGCGCACTACCTTCAGATTGCAAGTAGGCTTGGTGGGCATATTGGTAGTACAAGTGATTTAAGTGATGGGATAGCAGCGGCCCAATTGCGGATTTGGGGTATCGCTGAACAATCGATAAGGTTGCATTCTTTAAAAGCTCTTTTACTGCAAAGCAGCTACCCTGCAATGAAAATCCCTTTGGATAACTGTGTGTGAGCGCGCCAAAGTTTTGCGCATCCACATTTATTGTCTTTAAGTTGGCAGCGTAGGCAATATTTTCACTGGAGATCAGCGCCAAGCGCTCAGAAAATGGATTGTTGAGTACTAAATTTTTTGGTCGAATTAAGCTAGACATACTATTTTGCATTTCTCGGTAGACCACTAAACGCTCGGGTAAATTAGCAACATCAAAATGACGCACGATACGTGAAACGTACTCATAGTCTTCTGGGGGTTGGCGAGCCAAATCCGTTGTATACACCCCAACCGTATCCACCACTTCTTTGCGAAACATCCATGAGGTATGAACAAAAGGGTTGTTAAATAAGAGCTCAAAAGCCAGCACCCCAGAATCGCAAGGATGATCGTGATAGCGTCCAGTAGGCCCATACTCGGACCAAATTTCAGATGCCGTACCAAGCAATCCACAATCAGGATGTGCATCAAAATAACGTATTTGCTTTTCAAGGCGGGTGAGCATTGATAAATCGTCGTGATCTTGCCGAGCTATAAAGCGCCCCTTCGATAACGCTATGCCACGATTAAGAGACTTGGCTAAGCCCTGGTTTTCTTGGGTAACTACTTGAATTCGTGGATCATTAAATTGAGCGAGGGTCTCTAAGGTGCCATCCATAGAGCCATCGTTAATGATGATGAGTTCAAAATCCGCGAAGGTTTGATTCAAAATAGACTCAACTGAACCTGCCAGTAGATGACCGCCATTTTTTACCGCCATCACTACTGAGATTACTGGAGAGGAAGTAGCGCTCATGAGATCTTGCAAACAGATTCGAGATTAATATTGAATTTGATATGAGGCATCTTTAAGACCAGGCATCTTTCATGTCAGGACAAGCCAAGCTAGTATGGGAATATTTTAATTCATCACCCCTAGCCTAGCTCAGAATATACTCAGATCTGCATTTAGGGTAATAGAGGGCATAGGTAGCTCTAACCCCAGTGTTTAACCGAACCATCTTACAAAAATAGCCCTGCACATAGATCATCGCCAAAGCCCATGAAACACGCCTTCATCATCACCGCTTATCGAGATCCAGAGTCACTCAAAAGCCTATTTAGTCAGCTTTTGGAGCTCCCAGAGGCAAGTGTGTTTTGCCATATTGATGCTCGCAGTAAAGCGATGGCCAGATCTACGCAGCGCTATTTAGAGCACCAACGTTTGAGTGATTCGCGCTATGAGCGCATTTATTTGCAAGCAGACCAAACCATCCGCTATGCCAGTTCTGATCATTTTCAGGTGTAAATGCAATTGTGCGCAAAAGCTGCTCAAGATGGTGCTGACTACTTTCATACGGTCACAGGGCAATGTCGTTTAATTTGCTCTCCTGAGCGCTTTATCCAATTTTTTGATAAACATGCAGGCCAAAGCTTTATGGAGCTAGCAAAGATGCCAGCAGCCCACTGGTCAGGTAATGGTGGACTCGATCGGGTGGCGTACTACGAACTCTTTGATCTACTGGATGCAAGACGTTATGGCCGCGTATTTGATGTCCTCAATCGCACCCTGTTGAAATGGCAGCGCGCACTAGGAATTTCACGTTTAAATGCCTACCCCAGTATTGGTAAGACCTTTTGGGGCGGACTAGGATATTGGTCCTTACATCACAGCGCTATAGAGCGCTTATTAGCGCATCCTGCATTAAAGGAGCGCAATTATCGTCATAGCCTATGCGCTGAAGAGTTTGTGCCACATTCCATTCTTATGAATGATGCACACATTCATAAAAACCCAGAGCAACTCATCAATCACACCCTGCGCTATGTTCATTGGGAATCGTCGCATGGAGAGGTGCCAGGAATTTTAGATGCCACCCATTTACCTGCACTGATTGCAGCGCAAAATCAAAACTACCCTGCTTTATTTGCGAGAAAGTTTGATTCTGTGATCTCTCAAGATCTGATCGCCCAACTACCGATATCTTCTTAGAGTCTATTTAGGCTCTATTCGGGATTTAGCTAGATTTTATTTTTTATTAGCCTGGCGATAGTGCGATAACCACTCGCGCGCCCGAGTCAGCCAGATATGGCGGCCAGCCAAACGCTCTTCAAGGCGCTGGCATTTCTCATGGGCATTTAAATATAACTTTTTATAGATTTCTAACTCAGCTTTGCTATCGCCCCTCACTATATGGGCATCAATATCAAGCTTTTGCTCTGAAGCTTGGCGAATGACCTGATGCTTTTTTTCTAAATGCAGCACATAAGGTGTATCGGCTGGAATTTGCCCTTCTGGCCAAGCAAAAGTCGGTGGCAAAGCCTCGCAGACTTGTGTTGATAAATATTTATTGAGATACGACTCATCATGCCAAATCGGAATATTGCCTAGACTTAAATCTTCATCTACCTTCTGGGCTAAAGAGCGAATCATCTGGCTAAACGCGACAGATTGCCCTCCCCAAAAGCATCCTTGGTAGTAATGCTTACGCAGTGGCGGTGGCACAAAGCAAGAATCTGCACGATCAATTTCAAAAGCGCCTGGCCCTTGCACATAACCAGGGTGACGCACGGCAATGAGTGCATGATCAAAAATAGCGCTGGGTGGAGTAGCGACAACCCGCATATCCGCATCCATGTAGAGTAAAAAATCATGCTGCTCTAACTGCGCTAAGTTTTGTGCAATCCAGCGGTAACGCAATAAGGTGCTAAATGGCCAAGCAAAATGTTGAATGTGGATATTTTTTACCCCTGCAATTTGGGCGCTGGTATCGGTAAAGCAATATAACTGAACTTGATAATCGGAGAAGTTGAAATACTGATCTAGAGATGCCTTGAGATTGGGGATAAATTCCTCAAAATACTTGCCTGTGGCAATCACAATAATGCCAAGGGTTTTATAAGGTCGAGCGCTATTCATATTGGGTCACTAGGTATGGGGCTATTGTATCTTTTATAGGTCATTAGGCTGATTTACTTTATTCATTTTGATCGCCAGCGCCAAGCCTATAATTTCAGCTATTCATTTCGCTAAGGATTTATCGAATGCAGCCCCAACGTTGGTCATTTTCAGGGCATCTTATTTTGGCGGTCAGTTTGGCGCTCTTATGGCTATTTATGGCCTCCCTCTGGGTGCCCATTTCGATGGAAACCGTGGGCTACTATCGCGACGTTAATCTCTTACAAGAGCTAAAACCCAGAGCTTTAGTCAATACTGTGGCAACCCTTTTAGGCTTATCAAATTGGGGCTTTAATGCCCTCAAAGTCTTTAGTCTGTTTATTTGGCTTACCCTGATTTTGCTCAGTCTTTCACAAAAAATTCTCGCTCCAGCCGAACACAATTCTAGATGGGTCTTTATAAGATATTTAGCGCTCAGTTTTATATTTGCGTGGAGTACAGTCACCTTTATGACCTATGGCGGGGTGGCTATCTTAGATGCCATTCCGTATTGTCTGGTACTCATTGCTACGCTGATATGTCTAAATATCGGACCACGCTCTTGGCTTGCATGCCTCTTGGTAACGATCTTGCTCTTGTCGGCAGTACTGGCTCATGAAAAATCACTTTTTGATATCGCCATACTGGGTATTTGGTTTTCATGGCGCTGGGGCATTTTTAAAGCCTTTCGTTTTTTTCTGCCCACAGCAGTGAGCTGTTTATTGTTCTTATGGCTCGTTCAAAATGAAGGTACTTCTGGCTTAAGTGCCTTGAACTATTTGGCCATTTTGCACTCAGGCATTGAGTTTATGAAGGTGCACTCTTTTAGTTTGCTAGCCGTTATATTTGGCGGGGGCGCCCTTTGGGGAGTCTATGCTATTGGGTCCTATTACTTTATTGCAGGCTCGCACTCTGGATTTGAGATCCTAAAACGTATTTTCTTATCAGTCGTACTGCTGTTAATCTGCTTTACGCCCCTCCTCATTTCCTGGGATACCAATCGTTTGGTAGATCTCATTTGGCTACCCACCTTCTTAATGCTGATGCAATTACCAGAAAAAAATTGGGCTGGGAAAAATCTTTTTGTTTCCTGTGCGCTAGCAATGCTTTGTCTTGCTCAGTTGTTTGTCCCGCCACTACTCAGAACGAACGACTTAGTATTTGCATTTAACTCTTATGCTGCTCCCTTTGCCCAAAAATTTAAACGGGATAACTTTAATAGAGAATCTTTGATTCAGGCTGGAGAATCTCTTTCATTTACCAAAGATGGATTAGGTAGCCGCTGCTTAGTATTAGATGGATGGAATGATCAAGAGCCATGGGGCTTGTGGAGTAAAAACCTTGGGAAGGTATCTTTTGGCAATCTGGGCGCAGGTATTCAATCAATTGAAGTGACTGCAAAAGCACTAGTTGGACCTAAACAACCCACTCAAAGTATTACGGTATTCATTAATCAAGTACCTAGTCAAACTATCACTCTTAACAGTCTTGAATTAAACACCTTTACGATTACCTTACCCAAACCAACTAAACCTGGCGAACCCTTAGATCTTTGGTTTCAGATTAATCAGCCAAGCACCCCAATTCAGGCAGGCATCTCTACAAATGATGATCGCACTTTAGGATTAGGACTCATCAAAATCGATTTTATCGGCGCTGAGAAAAAGAACTAGCCTGAATATATACAGCGGGTCTGCTATGGGCACTGGGCTCTAATGATTTTTGTTTCATCAATCGATTGAACGCCCTGCATTCGAATAAAAACCTTGGGGTCACTCGCTTTACAAAATAGCGCAATCATCTCCCGGTCTTGCAAATACGCATGCAATTGCAAAGATCTATCTTGCTTCATCACCTTTAGTGGCTTACCCTCTTGGTAATCAAATGGATTCCACTGCGCAAGGTTGGCGATAAATACTTGTGAGCCTAGAGTGATCTGAGGCAAGTGTTTTTGAAATAATTCAAATTGCTCTCGAGTCTGCAAGGTATTCGAAACGTAATAATCCCGTTTGTCATAAAACCATTGACTGCTCAGTGGAAAAGCCACGATTGCAATACTGAGGGCTAGAATCGCGATTCGATACATCAATCCAAGTGGAAATAAAGCGCCAATAGCCATTGCTAAGAAAAAATGGGGTGCATATAAATACAGCTGACCTAAATGATTTTTCAGTAGTAAGGTTGGGCCGAGTAATCCCAAAAACCCAATGGCACACACTATCAATACTTTGCGATAGTGCGCAGATCTCACAATGGCTAATATCCAGAGAATAGCCGCCACCAAAATCATGAATCCATGAAGGGCATTCCATACTCGGCGCTGTGGATCCCAAAGATTTTCATAAAACATGGTGCCCAGGTAGTAGTTCAAGTTTTCCAAGATTCCTGAAAAATGTAAGCCATACGCATCACTATTACCCACAATGGCTGACTTTTGCATGAGCACGCCATACCAAACTCCCATGACTCCCATCACTAGCCAATAAGGCCATAAGCGAGTGATAGATGCTCTTAAAGACTGCTTTTCTAATAAGTAGGAAATAAACAAAATGATGATCGGCAAGGAAATGGCAAATTCCTTAGTACGAATCGATAGGAAGTACACCAAGGCACCCAGCACAATCCAAACCCAGCGGTTTTGTTTCACTCCTAACTGCCATAAGAAGATCGATAGCAAGCAAGCGGTGGCGCCCACTAAATCAAAAACGGCCGCAGTCCAAAACACGGCATCATTAGCCACCACCCACGTACCAGCCAATATTGCAGCTAGCGCAGCGCCGCTAGAACCAATGTATTTTTTAGCAATCCAAAACAGCAGTAAGCAGTTGACAATATGCACACCCAATTGGAAAAGATAAAAATCATCCGAATCTAAACCAAAGAGTGTGTATATCAACTTAAGGACTAAAGCGCCCACCGGGCGATCGTTATACACAGCGCCCGGCAATATAGTAAAGATTTGACTGACCGTTGAAAACTGCGCGGTATAGAGCCAGTCCCAATCATCACCTACAAAAAATTGATAAGAGTAAGCAAATTTCAGATTAATGAATGCGACCAATCCCACGATGAATAAAGGTAAGAACCATTGCTCCGCTTTTTGATGGGGATTCGTCATGAATGATGTCATTATTTGTCTATAGCATTTATCTGGCGTTTTACTATTGCGCGCTATCTATCAGTAGACAAATTATCCCATAAAATATGGTGATCAATAAGTCCTGCAGGTCGGCAAGAAGAAGGTATCTACAAGGATTTTTACCCTCAGCCTAGCGCAAAAACAGCCCCTATTTGCTGATAAGATAGGTCCATGATTGATGTCATCATTCCAGCCTATAACGCCGCAGCCTATATCGGGGCGACTCTAGCGTCATTGGTCTCCCAGGGCTCCCTCATTAGCACTGTGATCGTAGTGAACGATGGCTCAACCGATCAAACTGCGCAAATAGTGCAAAGTTTTGCTATGGAACATCCAGAGCTCACCATCAAACTGATTAACCAAGTTAATGACGGACTTTCAAATGCGCGCAATACTGGTATTACTCATTCCCAAAGCGCCTATGTCGCCCTGTTAGATGCCGATGATCTTTGGCTTGCTAATAAGCTCTCTTTGCAATTTGCACTCTTTCAAAATTCTCGCGATCCCAAGTTGGGATTGGTCTATTGCGGCTACCAACTGATTGATGAAACTGGAGAACTCCTACCCGATAGCCAAGGCATTATTGCCCCACGTTTGCGAGGTAATGCGCATCAAGCATTACTCAAGGGAAATTTTATTTCTGGTAGTGGCAGCAGCGTTCTGATTAAGCGCAGCGTATTTGATACGGTGGGCCTGTTTAATGAACAACTGCCAGCTTGTGAAGATTGGGAAATGTGGTTGCGTATTACCAAGCAATTTACAGTGGACTATGTAAATTTACCCTTAGTGCACATTCGTCAACATCGCCAAAGCATGCAAAAAGATAGTATACGCATGCTTAGCGCAGAGCTTTTGGTACTCAATCTCTTTTATCAACATCAAGAGCGTAACTCTTTTTTACTGTGGAAGATTCGCACGATCTTGCATAGCAAACACCTAACTGCCCAGCAAATTCCGAGCTTTCAGGATTGCGACCCACAATTACAGTCAGCACTTACAGGCTGGCAACAAACGCTCGCTAGTGTCGCCCTCACTCCCTTGGAGTGGGCTGCACAGTGGTATTTGAAGCTCAAGAACACAAACGCCTAGGATCATACGACCAGCCTCTTTTGGAGCAATAGGAAATTTCTAGAGTTCTCTAGCGCGTACTAGTGCTGTAAGCGACCTTTAATCGCACCCCAAAGTTTGAGTGGAATTTTTGGTAGCAGCATCGCCATATTGGAATAAATGCCATCGGCTATTTCTTCTGTCAGTTCAATGTTCAACTGGTTGTTTTGGTTTTGGTTCTCGCTCATTGGGTCGGTAGTTTAAAAAAATAGATTGTCAGGCAAATGTCGTAATTTTTTCTTCACTAAAGGAA
>JBBAKF010000070.1:0-11267 GCA_040403635.1 Polynucleobacter sp. | reverse complement strand
AATTATATTATCAGCGAAATATCTAATCTGGAATTGTACAGAAAATCTACACGAATGTCAGAACTAATTGATTATCTAGGTAAACAAGGATTTTCCTTTATTGCTAGCAATATAGATCGAAGCACTGGCTGGGGTGACGGTCTATTTGTTCGAGGGGAAGCATTGAAACATCACGGGAATTTCAAACACGTGCATGTCGTCAAAGGGAAACATTTTGCCAAAGGAAGACTTTGGAGAACTCTTTTAATTAGATTAAACTTTTGGAAACTTAGTAAATGAAAAAAATGCTAGTAACTGGTGGTGCTGGATTCTTAGGATCACACTTAGTAAAATCTCTCTTGCTCAATGATCATAAAGTTGTAGTAATCGATAACTTACAGACTGGATCACTGGAAAACTTAGAAGATGTGCAAAATGACTCGAATTTTGAATTTATTGAATCGGACATTACAAGTGACTTTTATATAGAAGTTGATGGAATTTTTAATTTAGCCTGTCCAGCATCGCCGCCCCAATACCAAAAAAATCCGATTAACACCGTCACGACTAATTTTTTAGGTTCTCTCAATGTTCTCAATCTAGCCGCAAAATTAGATGTACCAATATTTCAGGCGTCCACGAGTGAAGTGTACGGTGACCCTAATCAATCTCCACAGAAAGAAGAATATTGGGGAAATGTTAATCCAATTGGGATCAGGTCTTGTTATGATGAAGGTAAGCGGGTTGCGGAAACCCTATTCTTTGACTATCACCGAGAACTCAGTGTAGAAATCAAAGTAGCGCGGATTTTTAATACGTATGGGCCAAACATGGCGCTAGATGACGGACGAGTAGTAACTAATTTTATAGCAAGTGCATTGTCAGGACACCCGATTACTATTTATGGGGATGGCTTGCAAACCAGATCATTCTGCTACGTCTCAGATTTGATTGACGGAATTCTCAAACTCTACTTTTCGCCTCCAGAGGTAACTGGACCGATCAACTTGGGGACAGATATAGAAATTTCGGTCAGCTCACTTGCAAAATTAATTATAAAAATGACTAATTCTAATTCAGAAATTGCCTATTTACCGCTTCCTGGCGATGACCCCAGACAAAGAAGACCTGATCTTACCAAGGCGCATTCACTCTTGAACTTCCGCCCAAAAGTTTCACTTGAAGCGGGTCTTGGTGCGACTATCGCTTATATTGAATCTAGGCTCTAGCAACTTATTTTAAAAGTTGTAACAATTCTTGAAGCCAGTGCTTTTCCCACAGCGCGGCAATTTGTGAAGGACTAAAACTTTCATAATCATTTCGAATAGTGTTGGACTTCGTTGGGATTGCACCCCACTGGTCTATTTCAATGATGGGAATTCCTAGCCTGGCAATGCTTTGGCTCCATGGCGACTTGATGACCACAGGAAGTGATCCCCGATAAAGACTCTCCCAGAACCTATGGGTATCTAGACCGTTACCTCTAGGGCAAAGGATGAACCGATAAGAGGAAGATAACCTTGCGTATTCTTTGGGCTCCACTCGTCCTGTCTTTAAATCAATCAATGAATCACCCTCTAGCTGATTTATAAAATCCAACAGATGCACTCTTTCGTTATGGGTGTTTCCAAAAGGGCCGGCTAAGAATCGATCCTGCTTCTCAGCCGAAAGGAATGAAGAACCTAATAGGTGTGGAAGACCATTCTGCGCATATTTGATATTTTCAATTCCTATCGGAAGTGTCCGAAAAAAACCATCAGAGATCTGTGAATTTTGTAAGTAGATTGCTGTAACTGAAGAAGGAATCGAGTGAGGGAAATCAAGAAAGTCAACGTCATTATTGCCAAATATCAGCACTTTGGCTCGGATATTCTTTCCGTACATTTCTAAAAAGTTTTCAACATTTCCACTGTTACAGAAAATCGTCCGTGCTAATTCGACCTCTTTTGCACTTATTGGTCTTTTGGAATCAAAATCTAGGTCAGCAAACCGTTTAAATGTGTCTTGACTTAGAAAGGGGGCGCTTGTTCTCCCATGGTATCTGATGGTATCGATACTTTTTTGAATCCGAGCAAACGTTCTATTCCGCCGGGTCAAGTTGAAATCTTCCAATCACCCATAGGAGGATGCCAAAATCCAGGTGGGTAATAAATAGTTGCACTAGAATTAAGAATTGCTGCTACATAACTCAGACTAGATCGACTCATAATTAATGTACTGCAATTTATCATTAGAATAAGTGCGGCAAGCGGGTTCCCACCCGAGATGACCTCAACATCGAAACCTTTTGAGTGAAAAGCGCTTTTAAGATCTATCCCAGAGATTGACACTTCACCTTGGCTAAACCTTGGTGTGCCATCCCAGAGGTGTGCTTGATCCGTCACAGGTTTGTATGTGATGGATGCAGCCGGAGCATCAGTCAACACATAAATCTTCTTCCCATCACAGTTGGTTTTAGACAACGTATTGATGAAATACTCTAAATCCAATTCCCGAGATAATTTTTGCCCGGGATAGATTACCTGTCCGCCCACCCCTTGACGAAAATGAACACATATTGACTCTTTCTCATCCTGAGAGAATGGATATTCAATAACGATTTGGCGAGGAGGTAGATACGTTGAGTAAAAATCTGAAAGAAAATCTACAATCCCATATACTTCGCAGGTACTAATGTGAATCGGTTTAGTTACCAATCTTGACAAGACTGTAAGAGTAAAAAGTTTCAAAATAGTTAGTTTTACCATTCGATGAGTGATCGGACATTCACTTTGATTGGCATTTTCAAAATCAAATGCACGATTCACTTTTATCAAGAATGCTTGCATTTCGGCTACTGTTTGAAAGGAATCTAGCGGATGTATTGCAATTTGTTCGAGGGGCCTAGGCAAGTAGGACACACCGAGAAAATTAGAGAGAGCATGGATGCTTAACTGTCTTTGAATCTGCGCTCCAAGACCATCGCTGACATTTTTTGCATCATACGAAATTTGGATGCGGTGTGACTGAGTATGGATTAACACCCGAATAATTCTGCACGAGGCCCTTACAACGACTTTACGATAAAACCGTCGAGCCCTTGAAGCCGAGGAGTGAAGAGTTGCCATAATTCCACTATTATAGGGAGTAACTCTTTGCTCGGAACGAAGGTTCAGTTGGAAATCGTATTTGTTCACCTCAACTCAAGAATCCCTTTCCATCTTTATCTGAACCTGAGAAGAACGAAGAAGCTATTCCCCCAATATAAGGTAATCCTGATTTCAAATCTAAAGCAAGTGACTCCCCGTGGAATTTCCAAACATCAATATAAACCTGGAGCAGTTTGGGGCCAGGTTGAGTCCTCACTGTTGCACCCGAGAGAATATCGAAACAATTTTTGGATGACATCAATGGCACGGTTTCTGGCATTGATGGAATATCAAAATGTACAAAATGTTCGACTCCTCCACGTGGAGTCCGATGTTATTCTAGCTTCAGACTTTCCAATGTATTCCTTCGAGAAATTTGATGAAGCATCAGCATATCCAATCATTTCTCCGGAACGAGGCGTTGCAAGTATTCTCTATCTACGTGACGCAAACGCCTCGAGGAGATTATTGGAAACGATGCTGGCGGAGTTGGCTCTAGACCCGCATACATCAGACATGCTCATTCTCGGAAAACATTTTCTTGCAGATCCTGACGTATGTGCTCTTCCTATAGCCCCAAACGGCCGAGAAAATTATAGAGTTTTCACTCCTCAAAAGATTCAGGATAATTGGACTAGAAACATAGAGCGATTTCATGGAATTTTTGATGGGGCAGACGTGGGTATTTACTATTTTGGGACGGATCCAAGAAATTCGAGAGGAATTTCATTCTTGCAACGGGCAATTCCTAGCGAATATGGAGACGCGAAGAAGTGGATATTGCAATATTCAGAAAAACGTAATTTCATAGACTTTGTGACAGCTGATGGAGTAGTTCCACTTTACTGCCTACACGTGACTTCTAAACAGTTGCGTATGTTTAAGCTTCGATTATCTGCGAAGATTATTAAAAATAATACAAAAGGATTAGATCATGAATTGAGAAGATTTTACGTCCGAGTGGGACTAGCTCAGGTAGTATTCGCAATTCAACGCCGAGCATTAGCATTTTTAAAGTAGCGAGATGAGAGTTCTACAGATAGCTACTTCGACTGACGGCGGTGCGGGAATCGCCGCCAGACGCTTAAATGCAGCCCTGAATTCAATCGGGGTCGATTCAGAACTACTCACTGGCTCATCACTAAAACTCTCCAGAAATAAGCATGAGCGTGTAGTAAAAAAGAATTTTCTAATGCAAAATTTTTCGAAAATCATAACCGTTTTACAGTTTAAATTTCTCCAAAAAAATCAATTCCTAATGACCCCTTTTTCCCTTGAGGCGATTTCAGTTAAAGACATCTTGTACTTCAAACCCGACGTGATTCATCTACATACATTCTATAACTTGCTAAGCACCAAGACCATTTCAGAGATTTGCAGTTCTGGAATCCCAGTATTCATTTCATTGCACGATGAGCGTTTTTACACAGGAGGGTGTCATTATGCGATGAGCTGCAGTGGGTTTGAAGATGAATGCGCACGCTGCCCTGAGACAGGAATTCTTTTTCAAAAAATAGTGCTTCGCTCTCAGAACAATCTTGCCGGTGCTTTTAAGCCGCACCAATCCCTGACCGTAATCGCACCATCTGAGTGGATTGCCAATCGGGCAAGAAGTAGCAAGGTTCTCATAAATGCGGATGTAGTGAAAATCAACAACCCACTCAGCTCGGAATTCATTACCTCATCTGGCCGTATCCAGGAAAGCAGGGATTTAACAAAGCCCTTCTTGGTTATATTTGCCGCACAAGATTTGCAGAATCCCTTTAAAGGACTTGACACGCTCTTAGAATGCATCAGAAGATTTGAGCAAGAATTCAAGGACCAAGATATTAAGTTCGTATTTGTTGGCAAAGGTCCCGAAATTGATATTGGATCGCTAAAAGCGCATCAATTCGAAAAGATTGACGAACCCAAAATGATTGATGTTTATTTGGGTTCTGATTTATTGATTGTCCCGAGTTTGGTTGATAACAGCCCCAATGTGATCTATGAGGCACTAGTTTGCGGCACCCCATTTGTGGGCTCTGATCGAGCTGGCATCCCAGAAATATCAGCAGCATTTGGCATGGAGATCTTTAAATTTGGAGATCCAGTCTCGATGTTCCGGGCAATTCTTATTCAGAAAGAAAGAGCGTTGGATTCAAGAAAGATTAGAGAAGCGGCACTGGCGTTAGTAGACCCACTGGTGGTTGCTCGGAAGATAGCAGCGCTTTACTTGTTGAAATCAACCGCAGCAAATTGAATTCTGGCCGACAAAGGTCCACGCGTGGGCGTTGTCGATAATTTATCAAGCAACCACGTTACTCTCGTTGAGATCAAGTGCCTGTGAGAAATCTTAAAAAATCGTGAGCGGGCCCATTGATCAAAACTAATACTAAAATCTGGAGTTGAATCAGTCTTACTGTAAGTACCTGTTGGGAAGTTAGTCCAGAGTTGTTCACCACTGGTATGAAGTGCATGGGCATCATTTCCGACGTTACGAATGAGATTCGCCCCGGGCAAGAGTGAGAGAAGTTTATGTCGAATCATTTCGCGTACAAGTAGTGTGTCCCAGACATCTGTGTAACCTGCGAGGGCTCGTCTTGCGCCTGCATTCCAATAAGTGGCTTCTTCTTGGGTTATACGATTGTTGAGAGGATTCAACTTTTCTCTCTCGACCATCTTTGATGACAATAGCTGCCATTGCGATTTCGTAATGGCCCATCCCCAATTAAATGGGTACTGGCTGAGCAACCACTTGTCTTGAGTGACCGTTGATGGCGCAAATTGCGCACCACACGTAATTCCAATCTTAGGATTATTTTCCATTTCCCGAAAAGATTTTTCAATGAAATAAAAGAAGTTAGTGGTCGGGATGCAGTCATCTTCAAGGACTATCAGTCGATTCTCGAATCGGAAAACTGAGTCAAGACTCAAAATCATTGAAACAGCACATCCAATATTCACACCTTGTGTGGCTACGCGAGTATCTAGACCCCATTGCTTTCTGTAAGCGTCTACTTTCTCAAGAGTTCGTCCCACGTCTACTTTTTCTTCATCAGTAGTGCCACCATCAATATGGATATAAACTCGCGCAATACCCGCAAAACGGCATTCATCCAGGATTACGTCAATATTTTGCCAGCGCCTAAAGGCAAGCAGTAAAACCGAACTCATGAAACGAATGCTATCCGTGATGCCGGAACACGGGGCATATAATCCCTAATGTGCCGGCATCGCCTTCAACCAGCAAGACGCTCATGAGTGCAATTATCCCACTTACAAAAATGGCGGGTCGGATGGCCAATCTCGATACTTGGTTGTCTGATTGTACGGATTTGTTAATCAACATTGTGATTGTGCACGATATTCAAGATCCCTACACCTCAAAAGATCTGGCAGATTTGGTCACTAAGCATAATTGCTTGGATATTCAGGTGGTTGAAGGAACTTTTGGTTCACCCGGTTTAGCGAGAAATACCGGATTGAAAAGCTTGCTTGGCACATGGACAGCTTTTTGGGACGCAGATGACCTACCCAACCCGCAGGAAGTTCTTGCTGTAGTTGCAAAAGCGGCTGCAAATTACGAGGTAATTATTGGGAATTTTTCAGTCAATTCTCCCAGAGGCGTAACTACTTTTGAGCATCATGAACGAATTGAAAATGTCGCTTTGAACCCAGGACTTTGGCGAATGGTTTTCCACAGTTCAGTACTGCAAGGGATGAATTTCTCTGATGCGCGCATGGGGGAAGACCAACTCTTTTTGATTGATTTGAATTTAGGGGCTAGAAAAATTCTTTTTTCTAGTGAGAATTTTTATCAATACTTTCAGGGAAGCCCTATGCAATTGACATCAAGCCAAGATTCAATCAATGAGGTCGAAAAAACCTTGATCTTGGCAAACAGGAGGACGTTCGAGAATCCCAAACTTCGGAATAATTTCTCTGAAATTGTTTTATTGCGGTTGCTTATTACGACAATCTTAAGAACCAAAGGAAGAAACAAAGTTAATCTGATGATTCGGCACGCGTCGAAAATTCTCCTAATTCGACCACAAACACTTTTCAGTTTTATCTCTATTGTTAGTAAGAATAGAAAAATATGAAAAGTAAGTGGAATATCGGTGTCTTACTTAAGGGCGGCTTAGGAAATCAACTATTCCAAATTGCAGCGGGGTTACATTCGAGCAATGGCGGGTCAATAGAGATATTTAGTAATATCACTCTTCCACGAAATACAGCTGGAGTAGTAGATGCCTTATACTTCAAATGGCCAGGCGAGGTAACGGAAAATAGAAGAAAAAGCAGCAAATTAGAGAAGAAGCTCCTTGCATTGAACCTCAAATATGGGATACGCGAAAAATCATTACCTGAAAAATTATTTGTTAGTCGAATTGTTGGAGTGATTACAGACTTGATGTTCTCTTTGAAGTTCAGGGCTCCAACACATGTTGTATCTGGTGAAGGAGTTGGGTTCTGTGAGATTAATCTTAAAACAGGGCACAATTTATTAAACGGCTATTTTCAAGCCCACCAGTACCCATTCGACCCGGCAGTCTATAATCGATTACGAGAGATTCGACTTGTGAATGAATCTTCAACCTTAATTAGATGGATAGAAAAAGCCCGGCTTGAAAATCCAATATTTATTCATCTTAGACTCGGGGATTACAAAAATGAAAGCGGAATAGGGGTGATACCCACGAAGTACTACGAGAAAGCTTTGCGAGAATTAGAATTGAAGGGGGTATCCAGAAACATTTGGATCTTTACAGACGAAGCAGAATCTGTGCATGGTTATATACAACCCCCTTCTGAATTCAAGATAACTGTTATTGGCGAAAATGGGCTAAACCCGGCGGAGACCCTAGAACTTATGAGGCATGGTTCAGCGTATGTAATTGCAAACTCAACCTTTAGTTGGTGGGGAGCATTCTTAAGCTATCGAAGTGGATGCCCTAAGATAATGCCAACACCTTGGTTTCAAAATATGCCTTCTCCAGTAGGTATTAAACCTCCGGATTGGATCGAAATTGATTTACTTAAGGATTAAGAATTGGCGTGCCACTCCTAGACGCAAGGGGCCTGCAAATCCCTCCGGGACTTTTTCTCAACTAAGAAGTATTTTTCCACGATCAGATAAGATGAAAATAATTGTCGTCACCCTTGTCCAAATTGGCTTAAGTATTTTAGACCTTATTAGCGTTGCATTTGTTGGCCTACTGACAGCCTTAACAATTAATGGAATTCAGTCAAAACCACCAACAGGAACGGTCGCCAGGGTCTTGAGTAGTTTAGGTATCGTAAATTTGGAATTTCAACAGCAAGCAGCAATCCTAGGGGTTGCGGCTGGAAGCCTTTTGATTTTACGAACTGGACTCTCACTAGTATTAAGTAAGCGTTTACTAATTTTCTTGAGCATTAAAGCAGCGAAGTTATCTTCAGATTTAATCTTAAAATTATTGCAGCAACCAATTTTGGTTGTACAAGAAAAATCGATTCAAGAACGCATATTCCTTGTCACCGTTGGCGTGGGTGCCATCACAAATGGAGTAATCGCGACCGGGGTGACTCTGGTAGCAGACACTGCTTTATTGATAGTGATGTTTATCGGACTTATATTGGTAAACCCGGCGATTGCAATTATTTCCGCCATTGGATTTGGACTTGTAGGAGTAGCGCTTTTCCAAATTCTTAAGCATCGTGCGGCAGTACTTGCCTTGAACGACGCCGGGTGGAGCATCCAAAGCAATCAAAAACTTGCTGAGGTACTTACCTCTTATCGCGAAGCCACAGTGGGAAATCGAAAAGACTACTATGCGACATTGATTAGTGACTACCGATACAAAATGGCACGAGCCCAAGCGGATGCGATGTTTATCCCAACTATCAGTAAGTATGTGATTGAGATGTCACTGGTCATGGGGGCACTTATTCTTGCCGCCGCTCAATTCTTATTGTTCGACGCACTGCAGGCAATTTCATTACTTGCAGTGTTCTTAGCCGCGGGCGCGAGAGTTGCGCCGGCAATATTACGTCTGCAACAAGGAGCGATTCAGATTAAAACCAACTTGGCTGTTGCGACCGAAACTTTGAATCTTTGGAGCAAAGTTAATACCTTAGATCAAACAGTCGAAGATAATTCTAAAGATCTGTCACCGAACAGCGACAGTTTTACCCCGAGCGTAAGTCTGAGAAATGTCGCATACCGCTATCCGAGTGCGGAAGCGTTCACTATCAAAGGCATCAACCTCGAAATAAATCCGGGCGAGATGGTGGCGATTGCAGGATCTTCGGGGGCGGGTAAATCAACCTTGGTGGATCTTATTCTTGGGGTATTGGAACCTACCGACGGCGAAGCTTTATTGTCGAACATTCCTCCGGCCATCACGATAAGAAATTTCACAGGGCAAATCTCATATGTACCTCAAGATGTTTTGATTATTGATGGAACCATCAAGTCAAATGTTGCACTTGGATATCCAGAAGACGATGTATCAGATGAATCAGTCTGGGAATCGTTGCGATCAGCTCAACTGGACACTTTTGTAAGTCAACTTTCAGGAGGCATCAATCACATCATCGGTGAACGTGGCACGAATTTAAGCGGTGGGCAGCGCCAGCGTTTAGGCCTCGCACGGGGCCTTTTTACTAAACCAAAGATTCTTGTCTTAGATGAAGCAACTTCAGCACTCGATGGTCAAACAGAGGCAAGTATCACCGAAATGCTTCTGGGGTTAAAAGGTTCGATAACGCTAATTATTATCGCGCACAGACTCTCGACCATTCAAGAGGTAGAGCGAATTCTATTTCTGAGAGATGGGAAAATTGCAGCCGAGGGAACTTTTGAGGAAGTAGAGCGGCTTATCCCTGAATTCGGGAAAGCGCCGATTCTGTAAACTTCAAAGATGTCAGATTTGATTCCGGTATACGTCATTTCACTTGTATCTGCAGACGACCGTCGAGAATACATCACCAGGAATCTGACCTCGTTTAATGTCCCATTTTCATTTGTAAATGGGACTACCCCCAGAGATCTTCCACTCTATAAACAAAACTCTGCAATTGCAATCTGGGACTCTCACATTAAAGTTATGAAAGACTTCCTTAATACTCAAGCTCAATTTGCTTGCGTATTTGAAGACGATATCGATTTGGAACATCATAATTTAGCGAAAAATAAATTTTTTGATAACATTTATCAGATAGCAATGCTGATTCCTCAAGGTTACTCAATCCTGCAACTAGGGACTATGAGTTTTAGACAAAGAAATTTGATATTCACTCTCCTGAGAAAATTTTATTTTTGGTTGCATGGCTTCTATCGGTTTGACGCTGCACCCTATCGAAATTTAAATAGCCAGCTAGGTAAGGAGAATTATTCAAATCTGAGTACAGCGCTATTTGGGCTGTTACAATTTAAATCTAAGCCTGTGGAGGGTTTCATCACGGGAATGCAGGCGTATATCTTGAATAGAAGTGCTGCGGAATATCTCGTCCAAAATTACTTGAAAAAAATAGACTGGGATTCGTCTTCTAGGTTTTCCATGGATACCTTTTTGGAGAGAGAGTCCCAAAATGTGAGCGTTCCTTCTGAGATTCGCACAATTAGGTTTTCTAGACAGCTCTTTAAGCAGCGCCCTACACCTACATCAAATACCTACTTTCGGGTCAAAGAGGAATAAGGAGCAACCCAGCGAGCCTGGGCACTCTGACAAAATGTCCGTTTTGTCCTATCCCCACGACAATCTAGGATGGGATTCGTAGTAGCAGATAGAGGCAGCGACGGCTGAGCTCTTCAAGACAAAACCGGTTAAAGAAGGATCACTCAAGTGGCACTTAGCGTATGGACAGTTGCTGAACTGGGGGCTTTTTACACTGAGCACCGTTCAGAGCTTCTCTCGCATGCCAATCGAGTACTCAAGGACTCTGCTAAAGCTGAAGAAATCACCCAAGACTCACTTATCAAGTTCATGCTTGCGGCCCCTGAGCTTGAATCTTCAGAGCACGCTCTCTCATATCTACACCGCACCATCGAAAACCTCTGCATCGACTACTTCCGCATGGAAGGGCGCCGTCCTAATCTTGTGGTCTTAGATGATGCCCAGGCTGAAGTAGAAGCTGCCTGGCAGGTATCAGGAGATCACTCAGCAGTTCTTTCCCAAGCAGAAGATGCCGCAA